>NZ_JBVVPM010000107.1:0-12058 GCF_055811255.1 Bradyrhizobium sp. MI1.11 | reverse complement strand
GTTAAGAGCTGGGCCGATCGCAAAATGGCAGTAGGCACTCGGCCTGGCCGTTAGCGGCTCAGATAACTACGCGATTTTGGGGTCGCGAAGCTCTCGGCTGGAAGCCAGCTCGGTAGCCGATCCATAGCGTTCAGGACGGCGCTCCTCCTGGCGTCGAACCTTGCGCGCAACAGGAGCGGGAGCGCCTCCGGCGCCGGCGCGGCTGCACCCTATCGGCACCGTGCCAACACGCCGGCATGTCGCATTGCAGCTGGTCGACGCCAAACAGGGGAACCCATCGGGCAGCGCCCCCGCTGAGCTCCGTTGCTACGGCGACCGAAGAACCCTTACCGCATCCCAGTGTAAACGAGTCCGAAAGTCATGTAAGGCGCCGACGCAACTTTGGATCTCCTTCGATCGAGATAAGGAGCGGTCAGCAGCAACTGGAAGATGGCCCGAGCAGCCATGTATTGCGCTGCGGGCCGGCTTCTCTCGCTCCAGACTAACAGAACGTTTCCGCATGGACCTGAAACAGACCACCGCCCGCCGCGGCCGCGCCGGTGGATCCAAAGATCAAACAGGGCAAAATCGCCGACAGGCATGGCGTGAGCACCATGGAGATAAGCACCTGGAATTAGACAGCATACATTACAAATCCGACACACCAACTTTCGGCTATTGTCAGAGTTCGAGCCCCGGTCGAAAATAGTTGAAGCTTAAAACATAGTCTGTACTCTAAGATCTTCGCTACCGATCTCTGCTGTTTCACGGAAAGCGTGAACTGAATGTCACCTTCCTCTACCGACAAGATCGCGCTCTTCATCGATGGAGCCAATCTCTACGCGACCGCGAAAACCCTGGGCTTCGACATCGATTACAAGCGTCTGTTGAAGGAGTTTCAGAGCCGCGGGACGCTGCTTCGGGCGTTCTACTACACCGCGATCATCGAGGATCAGGAATACTCCTCGATCCGGCCGCTGATCGACTGGCTCGACTACAACGGCTACACCGTGGTCACCAAGGCGACCAAGGAGTTCATCGACGCCTCCGGCCGCCGCAAGGTCAAGGGCAACATGGACATCGAGCTCGCCGTGAACGCCATGGAGCTCGCCGAGCACATCGACCAGATGGTGCTGTTCTCGGGTGACGGCGACTTCCGCTCCCTGGTCGAGGCCGTTCAGCGCCGCGGCGTGCGGGTCACCGTGATTTCCACGATCGCGAGCCAGCCGCCGATGATCGCCGACGAGCTGCGCCGCCAGGCCGACGTCTTCACCGACCTCGTCGAGCTGCAGTCCAAACTCGGCCGCGACCCGTCCGAACGCCCCGCCCCGCGTGATCGTGAAGCGCGTGGACACATGCCAAAATTCTTGCAGGAGCCGAAGGGAAATGACCCACACGACTAGACCCTGAAGGCGGCGCCCGCATGCCGCAAGCGCGGCTCGCGGTGGGCATGTTTGTCGCTTGAGATATGTTGGCGTCGGCTCGTTGTCGCTTGCATGAAAAGGGCGGCATCCGGCATTATGTTTTTGCTGGCGAGGCGAACCTGCTGTGACTCTGAAGAACCCCGACGCTATTGCCGTGATCCTGACCGCCCTCCGGCTTTCTCACGGCGACGAAGCTGCACGAGCCATGCTGGTCGGCGGCATGAGCCTGGCCGCGCTGATAGAGACGATGTTCTCCGCACCGATCGGGCGACGCGATGCCGTTCACAACATCGCACGTGCGTTGGACGACTTCGCCCTTTCGCCGGAACTCGGTCCGGTCTGGCACCTTCGCTACGTTTACGAAAGTCATGGCTCGTTTCGCGTCGTCGATATGGAGATTGCGACGCCAACCGGCACGCTGTCCAGTAAAGACGTTTGGCTTCGTCTGCCCGTCTAGCTATCTCGCCACCTCTGCGATGTGGCCGGTGCTGTCGACGATTAGCGAGCGCGCGGTGCTTTCCTTGACGGCCTTGTAGGTCTTGATCTTTCCGGTCGGCACCTCCTTGGATCTGCGAGTAGCCTGCGGCGCGAAGCTTAGCGATGATCTTCTCAGACGTCAGGCAGAACGCGGACGAACATGACCAAACCACCATGAGGGCAGCCTGACGAAAGATCGCAGCACTTGCCCTCCCTGCGCGCTCGCCGCCATCGGATGGCGCCTTAGCTTAACCGCCGACCGGCCCCGACAACGTCTCCAAGCCGGCCTCGATTGCCTCGATGTCCTGCTCGATCTGCGCAATCGACAACCTGCAGTCAAAGCCCGCCCAGGCTTTCAGGTCTCCGGCAAGGCGCCGGCGGTGCATCCTCAGCTCCTCAAGCGACTGGCGGTCTTTCAGACTCGCGTAGCCGTCCACAATCAGCTCAATCGCACTCGACATGACGCTACTCCACAAAAACAATTCGGATCTAATCGGATGAGCTTAGTGCAAGCCGAAAGGCTGGCGCAACTTCTACGCTGGCTTCTACACCCAGGCCCTTTTGACTGCAGGGCCCAACCAAGCTTTCGGCAAAATAGGTCAAGATCGTTGACGAGTTGGCAAGGGAGTGGACGCAGTCCTGAGGCAGTGAGCCTGACGTATTGAAATCCGCAATTTACCGGTGGTAGTGTTCCACTTTTGCTACTCGCGCTATTTGCTCTGACGCCATCCTGATAGTGCTTTTTTTGTGCTGGGGAGGACATTTATGCGAGGCTCTCGCGCAATCGTTTACGCCGAACGACTTAGCGAACTCACTTCTCAGCTCTCAGAATTGGAATATCTTCGAGGCCTGGTCGAAGAAGCAGAGCGCCGCGCTCGCGGTGTGCCCCCATTACGCTTGACACATCCTCCTTCGCGCCGCCTTCGAACTCGTAAACCGGGCGCCATGTCTGTCCGCCTCCGTCGCCACGCGCCACTAGCGCGGAATGCAGGAGCTCTCAGGCCCCCTGACAACGACAACCAAGTCGATCGGACTTTGCTAGAGCCATTCCCCGACGGATGGTGGGCTTCCTCCTAAAGCCACTAGAAGCGCTGACTCGACGAAGAGAGCGATCCAATGCTGGCGGCCCACCCACCCTGAGGAGCAGACGGGTAGCCACCATTCCAGCCCGCGGGTGCCGAGGCTGGTCCGACCGCACCTATCAATTCTGGACCACCCTTCGCCAAACTCCTGCAACCTGCAACGGCGAGAGTGAGACAGGGAAGACGGTCAGCACGACCTGTGCGGGCTTGAGGTGAGCAACTGCAAAAGCGAATATCACTTGTCGGCGAGAACACCGGCGTCATGCGGAGGTCATTTCGTAAAGATTGGTTTCAACACCTCAGGAATTGCGATGACGAAAAACGACACCGTGTTCGACACGATGCGACCTGATCCAAACGGACGGAGACAATGGGCCGGCCGACTGGGGACGCGCGAGGCAATAAAACGGGATGGCCTAGAGCTCGACCCTGGCTCGCTCGTTTACTGTCCCCACGAGTGGATCAATGCCGCCGGCTACGTTGACCTCGAACTGGTCCGCAAATACCCGCTGATGTTCGCGGTCTAAAGTCGTGACGAACCAGAGCCGACGCGCAAGCGATCCGCCGTCCGACGAACCAGCGACTCGACGGCTGCTAAGCCGAGCGGTGAAACGCAGGCGTCCAAAGCCGCCTGTGGCACCTGTGCCGTTCGGCACTGAAACAGATCCCAACCGCGAATTTTCCCGGGTCGAACCGGAGGCCGTTTGGTTCTTCGTCTTCTTGCCGATCTTCATGCTGCTCTATTCGATCGTCGAGAAAATGCACGTGAGATAGCAAAGAGCTAAAGGGTCCTGGTCAGAAGAATCCAAAATGCGCGTGCTCGCAATGTTTCTCATCCTCGGAATATGCATCGCCTCGCCAGCGGCCGGACGTCGGCGGTGGGCGACACCTCACATCTGAGCCTCCCGCCATCCACCTGCGCAGCCCCGGTCGAGTGCACCGGCAGGGGCTGGTTGGCTTGAGGGCCGCTAGGCTGGACCGCGGCACGCCCGGGATAACAACTCAGTGAATGAAACTGTCTGCTGGACCCGCGAAGCACCCTGGAAAAAGACCGAGCCGACTTTTGTCCGCGCGACTTAAGTGGAGATGTCAAATGCTGACACTCAAAGTGATTGTAGCTGCTCTGGCCGCGGGATTTCTGATTTCGGTTTATTCCGGAGACTTCGGCGCCGATATCGTTCTCGCTATTGCCACGTGCCTTCCGTAGTTGTGCGCGATTGCGGAGTCGCGGCCCGACGCGTCCTAGTCCGGTATGATGCGCCGGGCCTAACCATTCCCTGCTTTCCCCGTAAGGTTTGGCTGAGTCAGAATAGTGCGATTCTACAAGCGGCTGATACGTCTGCGTCTTTGTGCAGCGCTCCTTGCGCTTCGCAGCAAAAGGCCATACCCGCGGCCACACGTTTGACGGACGCGATATACCTCCCAAGCTCGGTCGCGATCTCGACCCTCCCTTGATCATTTTGATCAGCGTCTGTACCTCGCCCTCGGTCCCACTGCTTAGGTTGGTGGTTTCGCACGCGCCAAGCTCCGGTTCGCGGGAGAATAGCAATATCGTTCCGTTCTTGGAACAAAATGCCCACTGCAAGGATTTCGGTTCCACCGAATTGTATTTGTCAACGAGACCAAGCTGGGGCAGAATTTTCTGCACCGGGGCTGGCTGCATATTTCACTTGGTCCTTTTGACCCGGCTTCATTTGACCACGCGGGGCCGCAGCGATTTAACCACCCGCTGCGGCCTTCGCCGTATGGCCGCCAGCGTGACCGGCGGGCCGAAAATGGCCGCTCGACAAAGCGCCTGGTCAGCTTTGCTTCCCATGCATGCAGGAGATCACGAACTCCCGCTTTGCGCGACCTTGTCCCTCTCCTCTTTCGCCCGCACTCGAAAAACCACGTTCGGTAGCAAGCTACTGGCATTTTTCCAATTTCTGAGGGTTGCGAGGCGCGCCCTGCTGAGCCTGTGCAGCGCCTCCGACCAAAGCCAGAGCAATGGAAGCGGCCTAATCATTCTGCGCACTCCTACCTGCCGTCGATCAAATCGCTACAAGAAAATAGTGGCACCTGCCTCGGCATCGCTCTCAATCAATGCGAGCAGAAAGACCCTCGACTGCCCTTGGATTGTAGCATGGCAATGCTGGCGTGAGCCGGCGGGCTTTGGGGTATATTTTCTAAAAGCGAACTGAACCCCCACACCGCGCGCCTATACTGATCAGTATCCGGGATTTTTGCTAATCCTCTCCCGGGGCTGGACGGATATCAGGCCGCCGGGACAAGGTATTGTTTGCCCGGCGGCTTCATCTTCGTTTGTCGGCTCAGGGGAGCGCCTGCGAGCGTGACGCGGCGGACGTTCAGGCGACTTTTCCCCACCTAAAACAAGCGGTCGCTCGCGCGTTCCGAGCCACCAGGAATCGATAATTTGCGAGATACCTAAGATGCCAGCTTTGCTGGCGGCAGGCGCGCTCCTCGGCACACGAAATGGTCCGGCCACTATCCGCCCCACAGTCCTGCGGAATGGCTGGCTGACGCCATGTGACCTGCAACATCGAATACTTGAACGGCTGTTGCGATCGCAAGGTGGACGTGCGGCTCGAGACACTCCCGCAGGATCAGCCGTGGTCGCGCGTCGGCTTGCGCCTGGTCTGCTCAGACCGCGGCGCCGCAGGATCTGTGCATATCGTCCCGAACTGGCATGACAGCAGCGGGCAAGTCAGGCCAAGCATAGGCTTGAGGTTTTGATTCCAGCGATGAAGCACGACACCGAACGCCCTTTTGCAGATCCAAAAGCCGCAGGCCGCCAGCTCGTCCAGCTGGCTTCGGGCATCGAGGCGATACAGGACGGCAGAATCCATATCGAGAAGATCAACTACTCCTCCCTCTACACGCTCCAGGGAAGCGGCGCGGAGTTCGGCGCCGGCATCAGGCGCGCTGTCGAGAAGGGCTGGCTGGAGCTGCACGAGAGCGGTACCTACGTGCGGCTGCTGAAAGCCGTAGGAACCTAGCATCACTGCCCGGCTTGCTGTCTCGCTAGCTCTCTTCCTCGAGCTGGCGGAGCGGCCCCCGCATCAACCCTCAGGCCCCCAAGCCGGGATCGTCTCGCGTTCGAGCTTAGCTTGGCTCTTGTTTCGTGCGGCCAATTCCTGGTCCAGGGCCTTCAAGCGAACGAGGAGATTTTCAACGATCTCCATGCAATCGGAATGCCGCAATGATTGCACGCCGCGCGCTGCCAGCTCGCGCTCCGAGATAGTCGCCCCGATGCTTTGGATGCTCACAAATCCCCCCGCAGAAAACATTGCCCCTCAGGTGCACTCAAGGGAAAGGCCGCAGCGTGGTTCCAGCCCCACTGCGGCCATCCCGGGCAACTACAAATAACTTGGTCTCAAATCTCGCCGGTGTTCCGACAGTAGAACACCCCGTTCCGAAAATGGACTCCGGACAACTACCGGTGGCGCCTTGTCACATTAGAGCGAACATGGCACGGCTTGCTTTCCCGCCCCTAATGCTCTCGGCTGCCCATCCAATTGCGGATTTGAGCGCCGGGAGTGCTAGGCCGGCCAGCGTGAACCGGCGAAAGAGGCCGCCTTACTGGCGGCCCCTCGATCGTTCTCTAGTCCACGCAGGACTGCCACGGTGCGCCGGGCCTGCCGCGAGTAACGCCTCAGAGAGTGACACGCTGGTTTAAGTTTTTACGCCAGCCTGAATCATGCACTTAGTGCGTGAGCTTTAAAGGACTGCCGTGAGCGAGGCTTCACAGGGGAAGGCCTGCTGTAGTTCGCACCCTAACGGTCACAATCGACGGTGTTGCGCATCACGGGACATATTTCGTCCAGAACTCCATCGTGTACCTGCAGTCGGCGCTTGGAAGTAAGGCAACCCACGTGGGAGGGGTGCCGCCAGAAATGACGGCCAAGCTGCTCCTGTCTGAACTCGTTCGCACCGGCGCTGGGGCAACGCACTAAGATCAGAACCAGCTGCGGTTATTTTGAAAGCACGCCTGTTTGGTGCGGTCCCAGATGAAATCCCCGCCGCCGCAGGGTGGACGGGGGCGAGAGGTCGCCGGGCATTCGTTCCGAACCTTGGCTCCCGTGCCCCAGCCGTCAACGACACATGCGCCACCGGTTGTCCTGTGACAGCCCTCGCCACAGCCACCCGCTGCGTGCGCCGCACTAGCAGCAGTGAGAACCGAGGTCGCGAGGAGCATTCCTTGTAAGATTTTTATCACTGCCAGACTCCTTGAAGCGAATGACCGGAGCGAGAAGGAAAGATCATAACTCCTGCCGTGACGCTTAGCTACGATCAGCGCGGCGCGAAGTTGCCCGGCCCCGCGCGAACCGATCGACGATGCGCTCCGCTGTTCAAAGCTGTTGATCTAGCATTTTACAACCTGTGGAAAAGGAAGCCAGGTCAGCGCAGCTGTATTTTTCGAACCATCCACCTGCGCCCGTACTGGGACGTTCTGTTGCGGAGACGCGTGTGAGCCACTTTTTCTCAGTCCTGCTATTGCTGACCACGTTGATGCTTACGCTGTGTTTTGGCGTCGCAGCGTGGCGCGTTTCCGATGAGGCGGCGCTGGTAAGGCCGTAGCAATGGCAGTGCCGCAGTATCGGGCACTGCTCAGATAGGTGACCTGGGCTCAAAACGCCCACGCCGGCGCTGGGCCTGCAGGCCTGCGTATGTGTTGTTATGGAAGGACGGGCCGATTGGATTTCACGAGCTTGTCTATTTTGAATCGAATTAGCAATCTTGTGAACTAAATCACTGCATAATCTTCCGTTGTGCTGTTAGGATTCATTTATTGATTTGCCAGGATGCTCAACGCAAAAGATCGAGCGCGACCGCGTCGTGATGTTCGCGCGAAGCAGATTTGATTCTGCCGGCTTGTGTGTGCCATTCCGACGATTCAGGTGTCGGATCAAAGTCGCCGCGTAAGAATGTTCATTTGGAGGAAGCCAATGAACGAAACCTTCTTACCCAAGCGTTTAACCTATTGCTGTCGTTCAGTGCCGTTGAGAACACTCGTTGCGACCTTACTGGTTGCTGCGCCTGTCGCGCTTGCGTCTGCGCAGACCGTTGCTCCCGCGGAAGGCGCGTCGAGCGGCCAAAATAGCACTATGCGCATCAATCGAGACGACGAGGGCGCCCCCCTTTCGCTCGAGGCCGTCCAGGACGGGGTCAAAAACTTCGGATTGCGCCGGGCGGGCGTTGGGCTACCTAGTGCGACGAGCGCGGATGACACCAAACGCCGCGACTTCGGGCCGACCAAGTCTGACGAATCAGTGGCGGATCGGTTGGTTCCCCCTGTCGATCGCAAGCCGCCGCGCGATGCACTTCCGCATCGGGGCACTGAGGCGACAACAGTCCAAACGGAGGCGCCCAACAGGCCGCTCTCTGCGCCAAAGGATCGCCCGAAGCCTCCGGCCAATTATCCTTCGCGCGGCGCGTCGGATGTCCGATCGTTTGAGGCCTATCGGCTTGGGTTCTCGGGAGGGACGACGACACCGGCCACCGGGATCGACCCGCGCATACGATCGGATTTAGCCGCAGGGGAGCGGACTGAGACCTATGCCTTTCTGCTGATGGATTTCCTGCCGGACGCGGCCACGGAGCGCACGCTGATGAGCGAGTTCGGGGTCGCATCGCTCGGGCTGCATGGGACAGCACTCAAGGTCCGCGTCCCCCTGCAAGCCCAGGCGTTGGAGGGTATTGCCAGATTGCCCGGGTTTAGATCACTGGCTTACCCCTTGCCCGACCAAAAATTAGCGCCGGAGCTGAGATCTGCCATCGAGCGTTTCGGGGCCGAGGTGGTTCGATTTCCAATTGTCATCAGCCTGTTTGAAACTGATCCCAAAACTTCGTTCGCCGAACGGGTCCAAGCTACGGGTGCGGAGGTCGGTCGCTACGACCCGGTGTTGCGGAGCTATGAGGCTCTCGCAACACCCGAACAGATCCGCATTCTTTCCGGTTTGGATTTCATCCTGTTCATCGAAATCGAGCGTCGCAGCGGCGGCGGACACGATCAGAGCATGGCTACGAATGGCGTCGATTACATCCGAGCGTCCGGCTTCCTGGGTGCCGGAACTGTGTTGGGCTTACTCGACACCGGCGCCATGTT
The DNA here is from genome assembly GCF_055811255.1 of Bradyrhizobium sp. MI1.11. Classification (NCBI taxonomy): domain Bacteria; kingdom Pseudomonadati; phylum Pseudomonadota; class Alphaproteobacteria; order Hyphomicrobiales; family Nitrobacteraceae; genus Bradyrhizobium; species Bradyrhizobium sp. MI1.11. Next base: position 2,990 of record NZ_JBVVPM010000107.1, on the reverse strand, counting down.
GGGAAGCGCGGCGGCAACCATGCACCAAGACCTCAACAAGAACGGTTGCGGGATTAATTTCACGAGCGACGCTGCGGGCGTTTGGAATGATCAGAATGGCCATGGCACTCACGTCCTCGCAACCATCTCCGGAACTGGGGCTGCGAAAGCGCGGTTCCGGGGCGTCGCAACTGCGGTCGGTTCGCGTGAGCGCATCCGGGTTGGAAAGATCTGGAAATCGACCAACACTGGACAAAACTCTTGGTTGCGGGACGCAATCGACTACATGGCGGACCCGACCAGCTGCGACGCGCCACGCCCCTCTGTCATCAATCTGAGCGGTGGGGCGAGCGGATCGGGACAGACTGGAACCGATTCCGAATCGCGCAAGCTCGACGCCCGCGTCTGGGAAACACGCCAGGCCTACATCGTGTGCTCCGGCAATAACGGCCCGGGCGCACAATCGATCTGGTCTCCCGGCGTGGCCAAGAATGCTCTTACGGTCGGAAACGTGCAGGACGCGGGATCGAGCTTGGTTGGCGAACTGTCCGGCAGCAGCAGCCGCGGCCCGACCGGCGATAATCGGATGAAGCCAGACCTCGTTGCAACAGGTGCTGTCGTGACCTCCGCGCAGGCGGGAACGACGGATGGTTATGTGGATAAGAGCGGATGCAGCATGGCAACGCCACATGTCAGTGGCATCGCGACGACGTTGCTGGAGCACTATCCTGATTTCAGAGATCGACCGCACTTGCTGCGTGCCCATCTCATGGCTTCCGCTACGCTGCATTCGGACGAGGTCAGTCCGGCGAACAACACCGGTGGCGGACGCAATGATTTTGGGCTCGGACGCGTCTCCGATTATCAATCGCATTGGGCGCGCCTCGACCCCAACGGCTGGAGCGGCCATTGGGCGTGGATGACAATCACCGACAAGTCTTGGGGCTTCTTCGACATCGACGTGCCTCGGGGTACCAAGCGGGTCGTCGCTGTGCTTACTTGGGACGAGCCCGAAGCGAGCGCAGGGGCATCACAGGCGGTGACATACGATGTTGACCTGTGGGCCGATCCCGGCGCCAGTTGCACGCCGGACGCAGTTGGACAATGTGGTGGCTGGGCCTCGCAGTCTAATATCGACAACGTCGAATATCTCATCATCGACAATCCGCCTTCTGGCGTTCTCCGGCTCAAAGCAATCAACTGGAGAGCTCCCTCATTTGGCTTGCCGGTGGCAATCGCAGCTAAAATCATTCGCGGCGATCCAACGCCTGCGATTTCGATGACGGCTACGCCGAGCACAACGTCTCCCGCGATCGGCTCGACCTTCACAATCAAGACAACCATTTTCAACCCGAGTTACGAGGCATATGGGGTTCAGGTGTCAGCGGCGGCGGGGTCTAGCGGTCTAAGCCTGCTCGGGGTCTCGACCACCCGCGAGGATGGCGTGGCGATGGATTTTTCAAATGCGGCCAGCCTCACACTTGGCACTGTAACGGAGGCCGATACGCGCTCCGCCATCTGGAAATTCAGTGCCACCTCGCGAGGCCCGCAGACCGTCCGCTTCAGCGGCCGGTCCAACAATGGCGGCACCGTCTTCAAGAGCGTGACTGTTACACCTTGAGCACCCAGGACTGAGTTTGACCAAGTCGCCTGAGACATTCACACTTTGCTCTCAGCTCAGAGTTCACGGTCGCCCGACTCACGAATGAATAGTTGTTGACTCCAGGGGAGAGCACGCGAGGGTTCGAGACGATAGCCCGAATAGCGGACCTCTCCGAGATCAGCAGCTTCGGACCAGAGGCCGACCTTCCGCAGAGATTTTCGGATCCGTCAGTTAACGGATTAGTAACGGCTTCTTGCCAGCCTGAATCATTGCAGATCGTCGCAACTGCGACTTCAGAAGCATATCGTCTCTCTCAGTTCATACCTGCTCGGTTGGCAGTCTCATCAAGGGACAAGTCCGCTATGTGCAAGGGAATTCTGATTTCGCTTAGTGCGCTGTTCTTTTTGCTGGTTTGCGATCAGTTCTGGTCGAACGGCCGCTATACGGACGTTGCTATCGTGATGGCGAAACACATCAGTCGCTCTTTCGGTGTCTGATGCCGCCAGTTTCACGAGCTCGAAATGACTGTCGCAGATGCTCTTGACGCATTGAACCAGAGAGAATGCCCGGATTGCTGGTCAAAAAAGATGTTATCTGGATTGCGGGTTGACATTGCGGAGCACTTGGAATGCCTCGCCTGTGAGGCACGCTTTTACGTTGCTCCGCGACCTCCACATGCCATAGTTTTCATCCGACAATAGGTCCATGCGAGAATCAACAAGCGCTTGCATTGGTCAACAGCGCCTGCCGTCATTGCCGACCACCTACCTGCAGCCGCGGCAGATCGTAAGCTTGCGCTGCAATACCTCATCTACTTGCTCAACCAGGTGCTGTGCCGCGATGTTGTCTGCCCCCGAATTGGGCTAGGAAGGTCTTGCTGCGCGGGACTTCATGGTTCGCGCCGCGTAACCTGACGTTTTACTATCGTCAACCGTGCCGACGCTAAAGCCATCGTAGTCCCCGGCTGGGCTGAGGACCGACGCAGGCGCGCCGATCAATGGTGTAGACAAAACCTTGTTCGACGCTGCCGGCCGGAGAGCGTCGGTCCGCGATGACGGCCCGCCATTGGTCTTCGCCGAAGGCCTTGGATTCTTGGCCGGCGCCGGTGGCGACGATACTTTGGCCGCCGCCGTTGTCGGCCAGGCATTCTTAGGGGTGGCCGGAGTGCCGGCTCCCGTTCGCTCGATGGCGGAGCGAGCGGAAGCGGCGGAGCGACTAAGGTCTGACCTATGGCGGCGCCCTGCTACCAAACGCCAGCAGACACGAAGCCAACGACCAACAGCGTCGCGCTTTTCATCCGCGTCATTCAAACGGCTTTGGTTGACCATTGAGTAACCCTACGCGGTAGGCCGCAGCGCGCTGATCTTTCCAGTTAACCGTTAGAGCTCGTCGGACTCCTCGGTTTTCG
>NZ_JBVVPM010000106.1:0-12530 GCF_055811255.1 Bradyrhizobium sp. MI1.11 | reverse complement strand
ACAGGTGGCCGCCTTCGATCGGAATGCATGGTCGCGTTCAATCGGAATCCCTGGCCGCAATCCCCGGAATCCGCAGCGAAGCGCCGCTTTGGTGCAACGGCTCGTGCTTCGCAACGCAACATAGCGCGAGCGCCGCCCGTACTTGTACGGAGGTTGAACAAACTTCTTGCTGTTGCGTGTCGTCCATATTCAACGCCTACTTCAGATTGATTTTGTGACGTTCCGATTTTTCAGACGAGGCCGGTCCATGAGCGTCAAAGCCATGATGGCGACTATCCTCAAGAACCAACTGACATCGCGCGGAGTGCATTCGCTGACGCATTCGGACTGCGCGGAGATCGTGGAGCACTTGATCGAAAAGCTCACTGAGCTTGAGCTTAGTTTGGCGCGAGAAGTAGCCAACAACCAGAAACTGCAGTAGCGCCACGCATGATGAGTAATCGAGACTGACGGGCCTCTTCCCTCATCAACCAATCGTCGTCCCGGTCATGATGATGGTGTTCGTGGTGGTGCTCATGGTGATGGTGCTCTGCCCCACCTCCGTTCACACCTTTTGCCCCAGACGCAGCGATGGCGTTTGACGTGAGTGAGGTCGATAGAAGCAAGGTCATGGCGGGCGGCGTCACGCCCGCAAATCTACCGCAGGTCTTCAAAAATTCACGTCGATCGTCATCTTCTGTCGTAGGCATGACATCCACGTCATGGACGTTCGGACCGGCGCGGCGCCAGGCCCTTATCAGCATTTAAATAAGTTAAACAGATTAAATCAGTCGCCCATGACGTGTAACGAATGCAGCTAATATTCAGGGTTGCGTGAATCCGAGCGTGTACTTCCTCAGCGGCGGTGGCGCTCTTGAGTATGTCCAGAGCAGTGATCCGTTGGGAACTGATGGGAGTATCGTCCTAATTAAATGGACAGCTTCTTGATGTTATTGTAACTTTCTCCGGTTTCAGCTTCGGAACTAATGTTTTGGAGCAAACTCATGCCGGAGTATCGAGCCTACATTCTTGGATCGGACGGCCACATACAGCTTCGCCTTGAACTTGATTGCGCCGACGAACCAACGGCGAGCGAACGAGCCAAGCAGCTCGTTAACGGCCAAGACGTCGAGCTTTGGGAAGGCGCGCGCAAAATCGCGACATATAGGCCAGAAGAGTAAGGTCGCCGACACCGGCGCGCTGGACCAACCCACATTTCGATTGTCGCGACGAGGATCTTGCTCATAGGGGCATAAGCGCACACTGCGCGTCATTCGTGGTCGCCGTTGCTTCGGGGGCAATCGTCTCCCGGCGCGAGTAGTCATTCGCCTCTGTGCGTGCTTGAGGCTCTGTTCTTTCATTTGTACAAGCGGCGTTGCATTCTTGGAAATGGGACGACAGCTCAAGCTCAGCCAAGTGCTCCCAGTATTCTGCTTCCGCGAGGAGCTTCCATTTATTCATGCCATTGTACGCGGCTTGTTGACGACACAGCGAACCCATCGCGCGTAAGCGTCGCACCTTCTCCACTGCGGACCCCCTTTGGCTTGTTTTTCACAAACCTGTTATTTCCGAGTGTCAGAGTTAAAGTCTCGCAGATTGAAATGACAAGCCCGGTGTTTGACTGGTTTTATGACAGCGCATTAGTCTGACTTTTGCCGCTAGCTGAGTGCAATGTCGAATGTCAGCGCCAGAGCGTCGTCCCCCTGCGCTCTGCGCAGGCATGCAATAAGGTTCGCACCAGCAGCAGTGAACTTTTGAGCGATCCTTCTTCGATTATGGTTAGCTTTTCATCACTCCGACGTTTGGTCCTTCCTTTGTCTCGCCGCATTGGACTACGAACCTGCTCGACGACCGATGCAAATTGATCAACACGACCGCTATTGCGCGAGCCTCCGAGGGCTGTCAGTGACTGCAACGTGGACACTAAGAGCCCGACACACGCAACGAGCGGTGCCGTACTCAGGGTCAAGAGCTTGCTCGGTGCGGGCTTGCAGATCGCGGTTAACAACAGCTGGTTCAGTTGGTTTCGAAGTCCCTCAGATCGAATTTGCTGGAATGCCAGTTCGCAGTGCGCTCACACCGTCTAATGGGACGTAAGCTCTGACAGATTACGATGCGCGCAAGCAGGAGCCAGCGTGCAGCTTTAAACGTTTATGGGCGTGGATCGATCTGGAAGATGATCGACATGGATCGAACCGAGCGCTTCTTTGCCGGAATGACTGTCGTGGGCACGATCTGCCTCTGCGCCGCGTTTACGATGTGGATGCTCGTTTGAGCCGCCACTCATGCCGCCAAAGGAGGCGCCCTATTTCGGTGGCTGCCATCTTGGCAAGGTCAGCCACTCGGTTATCTGAGACGTGATTTCGTTCTGCCGGGCCTTCCTAAGCATACTGTCTCGTTTGTCCTGGCGGAAATGACCGGGCTTCATCACGTAGCTGTTGAGCTTCCAGGTCAAGCCGAGCCCCACACTTGCGAGATCGCCGCGGCGTTTGCCGCGTCCCGGAAAGTGGAACTCCCTATGGTATTACCCATGCGCATTTCGCAATTGTGCAGCGGGGCGCTGGCACCTAACTCCTCAATCAGAGACAACAATTTCGCCTCCGAGGCGCGTGTGGTTGGAGTTTTTCTTTTGAGATTGAGAGCTTCCGCAGCTGAATTGGACTTCGGGGCGCGAGGCGTAGGCGGATTCAAACAAAGTTCGAGTTGGCCGCCCTATGACGCTCGAAATGCGATGCGGCGGATCGTTCGAGGTAGGCCGCAGTGACGCTTCCCGGCGAAATTGGCAACCGACTTCTGGCAACACTACCGGCGGCGGACCTCGATCTGCTGGCGCCCGAGCTAGAGATGGTAGCGCTCGATCGGGATGCGGTCGTCTCGCAGGCGGGTGACCAGACCGAGCACGTCCTCTTTCCTCATAGTGGCGCCATTTCTGTGATGATCGACATGGCCAACGGACAGACGGTCGCCAGCGCCGCAATAGGGCGCGAGGGAGCAGTAGGCACTCTTTCCGTGCTAGGGCCGTCCCCTTCGGCCGTTACCGCCGTCGTTCGTGCCGCGGGCATCGCCTCGCGGATCCCTGCATCGCGATTCCACGCCGCCTTTAGCCGAAGCCCCGCGATCCGCCACGCAGTCCAGATTCATTTCAAAGCGATGCTGATACAGCTACAAATCGGCGGCGCCTGCAATGCGCTGCATCCGGCCCAAGCCCGCATGGCACGCTGGCTGCTCCATCTTCGCGATCGCGCCGACCACGACGTCCTTGCACTCACCCAAGAGGCGCTTTCGCAAATACTGGGTGTGCGACGGACGACAGTGACGCTCCTGATGCGCAACCTGCGCGCTTCCGGAGCGATCAGATCTGAACGGCGAGGAGAAATCGAGATTGACCCATCGCGGCTCGCAGCGGTGGCGTGCGAATGCCACGATACCATGCGTCTCGAAATCGAGGGGATCTTCTCTATGAATGCAGCCCGATCTCGCGCTTTGGTTCTGCCGACGCAGTAACTGAAACGGGAGATGCCGCAAACCATCGCGCCTTTCGGCGTGATCAACCGTTATCCCGGACATGGACGATGTGGCCAATGTGCAACGGGCGCCTGGCTTCTCCACAGCAATGTCCGCGACCGAACAATCCCGCTCATGAGGTACGCGGTACTATCGGCGCGCCATGTACTGGGGGTCTGTGGATGAACTTTTCAAACGAATGATCAGACCTTATTGTCTCTTTGGGAAAGCGTGCGGCGACAAGTGTTGCCTGATCGCGCGAATGGCGGACGCTCCCGCGTTGTTGGTGACAATCTGCGCACCTATGCTGAACCGCTACGTTCGGAGATGGATCGACGGGAGCTCAAGTACGCCTCAATCAATTCAACTGAATGAAGCAGAGGGTGCCTCTGGGGCACACAGACGATGAGAGACATGCAGGAGCAGCTCGAGAACCTCCTCAAAGACGCAGCCGACTGCAAATCGATCAGCGATCTGGCCACCGACCTGCAAAAGCGAGAGTTGTTCGCGAGGCTTGCCGATCATCTGAGCGTCTTGGCTTCCGAGGTCGAGCGTGCAATTGCTGCGACAGCCTTTGGCACCGAATCGGAGCGACAAGAGGATATGCCCCGGCACCGATGATTGGGAACCAGCATGCGATGAGCGGAGGAGGCCATGACTGCGGAGCGGCCTCGCGTGCGAGAGTGCAATCGCGCGCTCGCGTCGTCACTAGTCGGAACGCCTATCTGCCGTGCAAGGCAATCAGCTAACTTCGATCGTCAGCTGCGACCGCAGCCCTGACCTTGGAGGATATCCCCGGCCAGCGCGCTTTATCACGAAGGCTGCGTCATGCTCATTCGCTATAGGACCGGCGTTGCCCTGTTTCAGCAGCCTCATTCGAGGCCAAGCAACGCCGCGCCCGCTCGATCTGGGCGCCGGTGGCCCCGTGGTTACGGGCATACATCTCCGCCAGGGCCGCCGAATACTTACCAACGTAGTATTTGACCTCTGAGCAAGAAATCCGCTCTCCCGGTCTGTGCTGGCGCGCAGCATAGGCTTCGGAGCTCAGCGTCATCAGAAACAAGGCAGCAGCGCCAATCGCACGCGTGACAGTCATTGTCATCCCCCACAGCTACTAGGTTCGTTGCAGAGAGCAGGCCTGAATCGTCCCGATCGCGCAAATTAACACTGGGGCGCTAGTGCAACGTGTTGTGGACTGTTGCTTTCATGCCCCAGCTTCGTGAGCACCGGCCCGCCCATGCTGGCGAACCCCGTACAAATCCAGACTCGTCGACACAGATGCGCGGCAATTGACGTCCCCATGTAAGCTGCATTGCGCAACGGGACACGCCGCTCTGGTCATCTCAGGAACCCAAGGGCGCGACACGCCGGCAGGCGCCGCCGCGATCCTAACGGGCACAAACCTCTCCCGCGTCGCCTGGGGAGGACCTCACGATGCCGACCAGCAATTCAATCCTCTGCGCGGATGACTACCGGTACGATCATCCTCTCTCGCTCCAGTCCATCATGGGCCAGTTTGAGCGAACTACAGCAACCGAGGGCCAACCAGATCCAATCATGGCCCCGAAGCGCTTGGATTGATGGATCGGGCGGCGGGATTTGATGTCCTGTTCGTCGACGCGATCATGCCGGTCGGCATCAACGGACGGCGGCTTGCCGTCGAGATCGACAATCGCCGGCCCGGTACTTTACACGTGGGGATATTCGGAGAACGCGATCATTCACCATGGCATGCTCGATCCGGGGCTTCCTTGCTCAGCAAGCCGTCCCGGTAGGTCCCTGCTTCCTCCGCTTTGGCGCTTCAGTTCGCGCACCGCGCTTCCAATGCGACGATGAACGAACGATCCCACCGGCCGTCACGCATGGCCTGCATCGTGGCTTCTTCACGGGCACGCTGAGTCTCGGCATTCGCGATCAACGAGGAGCCGCATCGGGCGCGAATGCGAGCAGGCCATCCTGATCGGATTTCCGCCACGTCGCGGATAGCTCCATCGATCACCATCCCAGCAAGACCTATCGTTGCCGCGTAAAACGATAGAATACCTCCGATCACTGCATTCGTGATGTCGCCACCCGCGTCGATCACCATGACATCGCCCGGCCGGCAAAATTCGAAGGCGCGCAGGATTGCGAGGTTGTCTCCCCCTCGAGTGTGTGACCGCCGTTCCGGCGAGCGGGCGGGCTTGTGGTAGGGCGCGAGCCCGACGGAGCCGCTGTTCCGCTGCATATTGTCGCTCAAGAGCGCCATGGGGATGTCGCGAAGCGCAGTAATGATGTCGGCCGATATCTGCGGTGCGGAAGCATTCTTCGTGAGACCGGACGTCTGCATGGCTTCGAATCCTGTGTGGAGTATTAGCGCAAATCGAACACGGCCCGCGCGATGCGCGCGACGCCGTCGGTCAATGTTTCAATATCGGTGGCGATCGAAAGCCTGAAGTAGGGTGAAAGTCCATAGGCCGTTCCGGCAACCAACGCGACGCCGGGGCTGTCGAGAAAATACAAAACCACGTCGCCGTCGGCGTCGAGCCGTTTGCCGTCGGGCGTGGTCTTGCCGATCAAGCCACCGCAATTGACATAGAGGTAGAACGCACCATCCGGCGCCATGCAACTCAGGCCGGGGATCGCGTTGACGAGCGTGCAAGCATACATGCCTCGGCGCCGGTAAAACGGAATATCACCCGGATTCGTACCTTCACGAACCTTATCGATGATATTGGCGAGGCGGCGAAAGGGTGTCCGGTAGGTCAATCGAATAAGCCATCAGTCCGCCAACTTGGACGAAGTCCCCATAAGCATACATTGTGGGAATTTGGGCTTCAGCCGCCAGTTCGGCAATCATCGCACGATTGGTGAAATGCTCGGCTTTCATCAGATACCATCAGCGCATCCAAGTGATCTTGTTGCATCGATCTGAAGACGCGCTCTGCCTCGTTAAAGCCCTTGCCCAGCAGCTGCTCTTTTTGCCGCTTCTCGCGCTGCCGCACCCTCTTGGGTCTTGCCAGTACGATCGCGAGTGCGGGCCCGGGTGCCCACCAACAACCAATTTAGTTTTCCAGATTGCGCGAGCCTCAGCAGAAGCTTCGGTCCACCGGAAGCCCCGGACCATGCGAACGGTGCACCGCTGAACACGTGACGTTAAACTTCAGCGATTTCCTCCAAGAGTGCTTTGGCAGAACGAAGGTCTGACGTTTCCAACCCTTCCGTAAACCAGCCGTAGACGGGACCAAGGAGGCCTCTCGCGTCGGCCTTCCTGCCCTGGTCGCGCCAAAGCCGAGCCAGACTCATGGCCGCACGTAATTCAAAGGATTTCGCGCTTTGGCTTTGAGCAATCTTGAGCGCAGCTTGCAAGTAGTTCTCGACCTCCTCAGCTGGAGCACCACGAGTGCGATGCAGTTCGCCCTCCATGCATGCAAGCTCCGCCTCCCACATATGTTCTTCGTTGCGCGCAGCGATGGCCTTCGCTTCGGCCAGGGTGGCCAGCCCGTTTTCGTCGTCACCTAACTGGTGGTGCATCGCCGCGAGCATCCACAAGTACCGGACCTGGTACCAACTGGCTCCGAGCCTGGCCCTCTCGTTCAGACTGAGGCGCATGAGCGCCAAGCCGCCCTCCACGTCACCTTCTTGGGCCATTGCCCAACCCCGCAGGATGAGACCGCTCAAGCGCCAATAATTCAAACTGTGCTGATCGGCGAGATCGATGATGGCTTCAGCGTGCGCATGCACACCCGCCACGTCACCCATCAGCTCCGCAGGCCCCGCTCCGCCATAGACCTGCACGTGCGCCGTAAGGTTCGTTTGATTTAACTCCGCAGCGTATTCAAACGCCGCGCGGCTGGCCCTCTGCGCCTGTTCGGAATAGCCAAGTATCCAAAGCACGATCGCCAGGTAGGGTAACGCCGAGGCCTTCGGATCATGTACATAGTGGACAGGTGGCGGCCGATGCGTATCCGGCTGATAGCGCCTCACGATCGCTTCGAGCTCTAAGCGCGCCGTAAGAAAGTCGCCGGCGTGCATGGCGGTGAGCGCCGCCAAACGATGCGTAGCTAGTTTGAGCGCCGTGTCCCCGGTGCGCTCGGCAGCGCGCTGGGCCTCGGCGACAAGGCTCTGCATGGTACCAAAGTCGCCTCGCACGAAGTGGAAAACAAACTTGCCGCTAAGGGTGGCGAACAAGGCATCCGTGTCATCGAGTTCATAGCAGAGCGCATGGGCCCTGCTGAAGGCCGTGCCAAGCTGCGGCGCCGTGTATCCGTGAATGGCAATCAGCGGACCTCCGATCGCCGTTTGCAGGGCGAGTTCCTGGCGATCGCGCTCCGGCCCTTCTGGATTCGACTTGAGTGCATCCAGCCCTCTTGTGAGATGAGCGATCGCCTCGAGATTGGCGGAACGCCCCGCGGCAATCCGGCCCGCCCGCAGCCAATAGCCGACCGCCTTTCCCGCCAGTCCCCCCTGCGTGAGGTGCAAAGCGATCGTCTCCGGCTCAGCTTCTGCACGGGCAGGATAATGTTCCTCGAGAGCTGCAGCGATGCGAGCATGGATCTGCTGCCGCTTGCTCTTTAAGAGGCTCTCATGCGCGATGTCTTGGACCAGCGCATGTTTGAAGCTGTAGCCCGTATCCGGAGGTGCTCCACGGCGGAATATGAGTTCCGCTGTCATTAGATCATTGAGAGCACGCTGCAGCGCGTGTTCGTCGAGCGCCGTTACCGATCTTAGAAGCTCGTGTCCGAATTCGCGCCCAATGCATGCCGCGATCTGGGCGACTTCCTTTACCGGCGCCAATCGATCGAGGCGCGCCATCAACGAGTCCTGGAGCGTCGTCGGGATCGCTAGGGGCGGCAAAGGACCAATCAACTCATAGTAGCTGCCCCGGTCTTTGAGCAGCCCGGATTCGAGGACGGCCTTGGTGAGTTCCTCGACAAACAGCGGCACGCCATCAGTTTTAGCCAGAATCTGCTCAAGCACCTCTTGTGGAAGTATTTTGCCGCCAGTGATCCGGTCAACGACAGTCGCCCCTTGCCTGCGGCCTAGTCGGCTTAAAGAGAGCGCCGTCACGTGCCCATGACCTGCCCAGCGCGGAACGAACTCAGGCCGGAAGGTGATGATGATCAGAATCGGGAGTTGCTGCACTTCGTCAACGGCCCGGTCGAGGAGTTCGAGCATGGTAGGGTCTGCCCAGTGAACATCCTCGTAGACGGCGAGCAGCGGCTGCCTTGCCGCCAGGCCTTGTATCTGCTCCAGGAGAGCCTGGAACGTTCGCTCCTTCTTCTGGTGTGGGCTAAGTGCGAGTGGCGAGTATCTCTCCCCCGTCGGGATTGCCAGGAGGTCCGCAAGAACCGGCGCGCTCTCATGCACGTCGTTTGTGGCAAGAGCGAGCATGGCCTCGAGTTTATCGAGCTGTTCTTCGGGAGCATCCTCCCGTCGTATTCCTGCTGCCCGCTCAAGGAGCCCAATGACAGGATACAAGGCGGTGCTGGTATGGAACGGAGAACAGAAATGGCTCAGTGGCGTGTGCGGCGCACCTGCGAGGTGGTCGCGCAGCGCCCGCACGAGCCGGGACTTGCCAATGCCTGCTTCGCCGCCGAGCAGGACAATCTGTCCCTCTCGCTCTTTCGCGTGCTCCCAGCGCTCCAGGAGCAATGCAAGTTCTTGGTCTCGTCCGACGAGCGCGGTCGTTGCGATGCCGTGCTGGGCGTCGAATCGACTCTCGGCTGCGCCCTCACCACTGACAAGCCAGGCCTGCACCGGCTCCGGGAAACCTTTGAGCGGCACTGTGCCGAGGTCCTGGTAAATGAAGGCTTCGGCCAGCAGGCGGCGCGTTGACTCGGCGATCACCACATCACCGGGCTCGGCCAGACTCTGCAGTCGGGCAGCCAGGTTCGGGGTTTCGCCGATCACGGCGCGCTCGCGAGCCTCTCCCTCGCCTATCAGTTCGCCGACCACGACGAGACCGGTTGCAATGCCGACGCGCGCGGCAAGCGCTACACCGCCCGGCTCGGTAAGGGAGGCGACCGCCTTGGTCACTCGAAGCCCGGCGCGGACGGCACGCTCCGCCTCATCTTCATGCGCCCGCGGCCAACCGAAATACGCGAGAACGCCGTCGCCCAGGAGCTTGGCTATGTGGCCTTCGAACCGGGCGATCTCGCCCGCCACGGCGTTGTGGTAGGCCTGCATGAGGTCACTCAGCTCCTCGGGGTCGCGCCCTGAGGCGAGCGCGGTGGAACCGACCAAGTCGACGAACATGACCGTAAGCTGCCGACGGTCCGCCTCTGAGGGCAGTGACGGCCTTGTACGTTCAGTTGGCTCACCAGCATCAGTGGCGACGGAAGCGATCGATGACATGCGCGCCTGAATCGCTTTCAATACGGTCTTGCGCGGCCCGAGCGGCAAGCCGAGTTCTCGCAGATCGGCTTCAGTCAGGTCGTGCAGGACATCAGGCGTGACTTCGGCTTCCTGGAAAGCGCGAGTGTAGCGCTCCAGCCCAAGACTGCGAAGCCATTCGGCTATATCCACGCGACGTCTCCTCGCGCGGCGCCAAGCGATACGACGGCGAGTTCAGTTGAAGGTATGTAACCTCAGCTTCAGTGAGCCATCCGCTTGACGCTCGAACACATGGGTGGCAATGCCGCCGGCACTTTGGCGGCTCCCATCCGGTCCCTTGCCGTTGGCCGTCCATTTTGCGGTACTGTAGACGACCTTCTCGTCTCCACCCGCATCTATGATTGTTAGTTTGTGATCAGTGAATCCGCCTGAAAACAGCCCAGCAAAGAATTTTTCGATTTCTTCCGGACCCGATATAACCTGATGCGTTGGTGGTAACACTTTCGCGTTTGAAACGTACGCTGTGGCGACCCCTTTGGCGTCAGCTTTGTTGAACGCCGTATCCCACGCGGCATAAGCTCCGGTAACTTCGGCTCTCACGTCGGAGTTCGTCGAGGAGGCCAGGTTCGGCATGATTCCCTCCCTCAGAATTGGCTTAGTGACCTCCATCATACTACTGCTGGCCAGTCCGCGAAATCGGAACTCGCGGGAACAGGGCGTGCTATTAGGCCGCGGACGAAACGAGGGCATATCCATACTTCCGCTGAGGGCTACGAGCGCCTTTTTCCGACTTCTAGATTTCACAATGGCAGGGAGCACCTGCTTCCTGCTTCATCCCGGACAGGAGGACGACATGCCTGATAGCGTCTACAAGGTCATTGAACTGGTCGGTACGACCAACGACTCGTGGGAGAAGGCCGCCGCGAATGCGGTCGAGCAAGCTGCAAAATCTCTCCGAGATCTTCGCATTGCAGAGGTCGTCAAGCTGGATGTGCAGCTGGATGAAAAGGGAAAAGTCGAAGCCTATCGCGCCAAGCTCAACGTATCGTTCAAGTTCGAGGGCTCCTGAGCCTCAGCACCTCGCCCCATGCGCAGGGCGAGGAGGACTCATTGGAGTAGGCGCGTTGCCCGGTTCGCCTAGCCGGACACTGTGGCCTCGTCTCGGAAGTTGGCCCTAGTCCGACCGGGACCGATATGCTTTGATGCGTCGGGGCGTGTGGCGCGTGGTGGCCTTATGTACATGGTCATTCGTAAGTACACCAAGGTTCGTTCGGTAGCGGACGCCGCTCGCCGCGCCAAGAGCGGCGTCGGCCAGATCCTAAGGCAATCGCACGGATTCAGATCTTACTATGTGCTGGATGCGGGCGACGGCGTTGGTATCGCCGTGATGATATTTGACGATCGCGAAAGCGCCAATGCAGCGAACGCCAAGATACTCGCGTTTGTTCAAGCAAGTCTACATGACCTCGATCTTGGAGTTCCCGAAATCACCACCGGCGACGTTTTGGTGAACATAGAGCCGAATGAATTCTCGGGCATAAAGTAGCTGAAAACGCCGCCATTTGCGTGGCGGTTGGCCTCCTTTGCTCCTGTCGTCGACTTGATGTTCCCATCTCGTTTGCACCGGTCGCGCCCTGGACGCGCGTGCCGTCCGCCATGAATATGCGACTACGCGTGTTTTCGAGGAGTAGAGCCACATGAAGCAACATACCTTCGAAGCATTTTCCACCACCGCGATCTACTGGACACCGCTTGTGCTTATGGGCACCGCGATGCCGCCAAGAGATCCCGATGAAGACGACGAGGACGACGAAGAGGAAGATGACGCTGACGACCCGCCGGTCGTGCGCGAGCCGGACGAAGACTAGGCTGGCGTGTTCGGCAGTCGGCGCTATAATATCTCTCATGGGCTGGGATGCGAAAGACATAGCGCTCCTCAACAGACTCTGGTCCGCGGGACAGAGCGCGGCGCAGATTGCGCGTCGTCTCGGGTGCAGTCGTAACGCGGTCTGCGGCATGCTGACCCGTCTGGGCTTGAAGCGCGGCCACAAGCCGCCCACAGCAAGGCCCAAGATAAGGCCGCGCCCGAAGCTGAGGCCGACCTCGTCGGCGGCCTGCGCCCGTCCAGTCGCACGGAAGGTGTCGCGGAACACAGTGCAGAGGCAGCCGCCCAAGGAATTCAGCAAGCAGCAGCTCTACTCCATGCTGGCAGAGGCGGTCAGAAACACTGGATAAGAGCTCACCAACAATGTGGTTGTGCTCCCGCAAGTCCCTGGCCAAGTTCGACGGGTTCGGCAGTCGTATACCCATCCCAAGGCTTCATCTGCTTGGAGTCAAAAGCAGCGGTAGATGCTAGGCTGAACTTACTTGTGGTTTGCCGCCGAAAGCCGACATGTCACCGATTCAAGAGATCTTCGGCTAAGCGGCCTGAAGTGGAAGCCGTAATGCCGGATCTGGCCCTTGAATGACCTGCCGTCGATATCGATGACGCCGCAACGTCGATGGCGATCGTCGTGCGCTCGAAAAGCGATCTTGCAAACGATAAGGCGCTGCTTGCGGCCAACTCACCTGTTCCGCCGCAAGGAACGATTGCATCAGCCGTGCTTTAGCCGTCCGCACCTTTAATTGTTCGATCAGAAGTTTGCGAAAGCCGCCGTATTCCTCCGGGGTGGGCCGCCTTGTTGAGTTGCAGGTATCCGACGAGGATCTAGCTTTAAGGCTAGCCTTAAGGT
>NZ_JBVVPM010000105.1:0-12562 GCF_055811255.1 Bradyrhizobium sp. MI1.11 | reverse complement strand
CTGAAGGCCGAAGGTCACCTTGGCCGCTGCTATCTCAAAGGCCGCGCCGGCGACGCCGCCAACGTCGTGCTCTCAGCCGTCGGCCACAACTTCCGCCGTATCCTCGCCTGGCTCAGAGAACTCTTGTGCCTGTTCCTGGTCCGACTATGCCGCGTGCTGGCCGGTCCCGCTCAATTCGGCTTCTTAACGGACGACTAGCAATCAGACCGCCTGACTCACTGCGCTTCGAGCGCGAGAAATTGATTGGGCGATTGCTTCCGCGGATATCATCGTGGCCAGCGGCCAGGCGCCGCGTTCACAGGCCGAACATATGACCGCAACGTCATCCCTTGTTCAACCAGAGAAAGATCTTGCAGCCCGGGCCGTTCCACATATGAGTCAGAGCCAAATTTGTAGGCCGAATGACAGCCGGCTCTCGACCAAGTCTCACAGACATTTGTGCGGGAGACCTACCGTCAGACCACCATCAACCACGATTTCCGATCCGGTTAGATAGGAGGACTGGTCGCTGAGCAGGAACAACACGACGTGCGACACTTCTTGGGGGTGGGCGGCCCGCCCGAGTGGAATCGGAAAACGGTAGCCATCACAGTTCCTGGTGGTTGGGGTGGCGACCAAGCCGGGATCAACAGAGTTCACTCGGACACCCGACGCCGCTGCCAGGGCAGCGGACTTTGTCAGACCCCGAACCCCGAATTTCGAGGCGACATAGTCATTGAGCCCTGCACTACCACGCAGCCCCTCGGCCGATGAGATGTTCACGATCGAACCGAAGCCAGCGCGGCGCATCGCCGGCAGAGCCGCCTGCATGCCGAGGAATACACCAGTCAGATTGACCGCCAGGGTTTTGTTCCACTGCTCGAGCGAGAGCTGCTCGATCGGGGCAAAGCTGCAGATGGCCGCGTTGTTGACTAGGCCGTTCAGCGCGCCGAAGCGAGTTTCTGCGCTCGCGATCGCGTTACTCCACCCCTCCCGGTTGCCTGATGTGCTCACGCACATATAGAGCCGACGTACCAAGTTGAGCCGCCAATGTTCTCCTTGTTCCTGAAGACGATCAGTGATCAGTACTCTTGCGCCCTCGCCTACCAGCAGGTGGGCATGAGCGGCACCCATCGCTCCAGCGCCGCCCCTCACTAGAATGACTTTCTCCTCGACACGCCTCACGACCGGGTCCTCGCTTCGTTTGTTGGCTAGCGGCGGTGCAGCGTTTTCCAAGGACTAAAAAGAATGCCGGGATCATGCTGACCCGTGTAGACGGGCGAGACCCCACGTTTAACGTCGAGCAAGGTGAACACGGCGGTCTGCGCCGCGCGGACGGAATATTCCACCGTAAACACGACGTCATCAGCCATTTCGCAAAATTGGCCGATGAAGGCGAGATTGCGCGATCCTTTGGGGATGACCTTCGGTCGATCTGTCTCAGCCCGCGGCATGAACTGCGCCGCTATGTAGGGCATCATCGCGGTCACGATACGTGAGCTGTCGAGAATGTGCGGAATACTATCCTCAAAGCGCAGGTGCGAAAGCAACTCGATAAGGACTTCACGCCCCGTGCACTCTGACATGGGCTTGTGGACGAAGTTACCGGGTTTGTCGGGGAGCAGCCCATAACCCCACCAGACCTCGGCTGTTCGAAATAGTGTGGCTGTGCGTTAGGGACAAAGGTCAGAAGCCAATTGGAATTCTTGATCGTGATCAGTCCGCCGTGCCCGGCACAGCTTCCGGTGAAGGCTTCAAGCCGATCGAAGAAGCTCGAATCATTGCCCGTGACCGTGAAGGACTCCCATTTGGATCCGGGGGCACGGGTTTAGCGGGGGAAGTTGGCCTTCCCTCTTGCGTGCAATTCCTGTGGAAGCAGGCAGTCATAAATAAACTTGTGCAACGGGATGGATACACCCAGTCTGCCGGCCCAACGCACCACCGCCCCGTTTGAATACTCCAACTCACTTGGCTTTCCGTTTGCAATGTCTCGTTGCACGAGTTGTGCGGGTTGCGGGCGAGACGTCGAGAAACTTCGTAGAACCGACAATAGCGGTTTTGCGATTGTCACGCGGCGTGCCCTGGCGAAGGCAACCACTTTCGTCCATACACTGTTCAAGCACCGACGCGTTTCTGGAATCGGGCGAGTGATAACCAGTCGGGGTCCTCGTAAGGGCGCCGATGCCGCCGAACGACGTGACCAGCGGGAACTTGTCCCAGAGAGGTGTGAGCATGTCGAGCGACCTTCGACCTTGACGCCGGCCGGCAAACGCCTGGTACAATGCTTCGATCCGTTCCATCGGACGGATTGCTTGGGCTGCCTCCGTCTCCTACCAAGCCTTGAGGCCCAGGAGAACAACGGCGAGGTCGGTGACCTGTGTGGGATGGTCTCGGTTGACTCGGCGGGTTGAATAATCATTTCTCCCGCAGGGGGCTCGAAGCGCAAGCCAATGGTCCGTATTGCTTTGAGATGTTGACCGCGAACTATGAAAACGACGTTCTCTCCGGCCAACGCCAACTGCGCCCAAGTAACCCCGGCGCCTCCTGTTCCAATGACGCCAAATCGCATCACTGTCTCCCGTCCAACTCGACAAAGCCAAGCGCTGTACCGAAATTGTTCGCGGGCGCCAGGACATGTCGGTTGCCTGTCTTTGCAAGAGGCAATTCCACCAATTGGCCGAGAGCCCGGCAAGCGACGGTGAACCCAGCGAGATGCGGGCCGTCCTCGGGATGGGGCGGGGTTACGCCGAAGGCGGCTTCGAACGCTTGCGGGCGGGCGAGCACAATTGTGCCGGTGCCCGTTTGAATGGCGATAGCATCCAAGCGCTCGCTGAAGCTGTTTGCACCCGCGACCGTCTGAATGTAACTAGCGAGATCCATTGCCGTTTCGCCCACAATCCAGACGTCCCGGACAATCGAAGCACCGTTGGAATGCTTGAGATATTGTGGCTGCTCGTAGTACTCTGGGCGGTAGTGCTGGCAGGCAAACAAGCCGAGCCACGGTGCCGCGGGATGGTTCACAAACGCGAGGGAGAACCCCACCTTCGCATCTGTCCCGTCGGGCATTCTTGCCAGTTCTCGAAAAATCGAATGCCTCAAAGGTTTGCAGACCGGCTGCATGCCAAGCCTGAATATCGGCGCGCGCATCCGAACTATCGAGCACCATCATCGAAAAGCCGTCGTGTCTCAAAAGGTAATCGCGATTGAATGCGGCAAACGAAAAATTGCCAGCGCGATGTTCGGGGACGTCCTGCGGATTTGTAACCGAAAGCAGTTCGAGATACGTACCGCGTAGCTGAATGATGGAGTTGCCGGTCCCAAAGGGATGCTGACCGTGCGGGACAATCGTAAATCCCAACGCTTGATAGTTCGAGCGCATTGCCTCCAGGTCGCGGCCCGCGAGAATCAAATGGTTGATGCCTTTCATCGATGAACACTCGCTCGGCTGATACCCATGCGCTTCGATGCCGCGCGCGCGGGCTTCAAGCCAGCCTCGCGCCGGAATTCCCAGGTTTGGTCTACCTCCTCGCAAAGAAGTCCCGCCCAGTCATTTTGTGAAACTTCCAGTCCGATCCCACGTAGTACAGTGTCCATCTAGTTGGAATATTGTTAGCAGCTACACGGCCATTCCAAACTGTGATCGTTTTGCAGTTCGGAGCTGAGGGCGCCGTCCAATTGACGTAGAAATCTATCTTGCTTGCCATGACGATACCCGCGACAGGGTAAGGCTGTCCCCGGCACGAAAATCCAGTCGCGTTGTTGATATACGTTCCCGTGAAATTCCCTGTTGATGCGTCTAGCGTTTGGATCGAAAGAACCGAGCCCCTTTGATTTACCCATGTAGATGGGGCCGGCAACTGCGCGTGAGCAGGCACCGAGATGAGCGTAAAGAGCACGAGCACAAATAAGCGTGTCATGGTATTCCCCTAAGCAACAAGCAACTGCACAAACCGTGCGGGATATGAGTTCGTTCTCATGCCCAGTTCAGGCGCGGAATTGCCGATGATCTCATTTCAAGGCCAGCCTGAACTCCGAAAGCTGCTCGCCAAAGGCAATTTGGCACGAGCGAGCGCATCGTTGCCGACAGCTGTTGAAATTCGCTGGAGGAAACGACGCAGCGGGTCACAGCGTCTTGAGGTATTCGATCAGCGCCTTTTTGTCTTGATCGCTCAAACTCGTCCCGTACTCGTGGCCGCATCGGCTGTCTCCAGAATTGACGTCATTACAATCCGTGACGGATAGTGTTTCGCTTAAGGGTTCCTGGGTGGCAGCAAGACCCACGTTTTCAATGTCGTATTTCCGCCCAATGCTAAACTGCGATTTGCGCTGTCCCGACGGCTTGAGCAATTCCGCCAGGGTAGGGACCGAGCCGTTATGAAGATAAGGTGCGGCGGCCCAAATACCCTGCAGAACACGAGCCTCGTAGGCGCCCCATGGAGGGAGTTGACCGCGGGCTGCTCTTTCTGCCCCCTTCCGCTTGGCTTTTTTGACCGCTTCCGAGGTGCTGACAGCGTCGAAAGCCGTTACCAGATCCTGCAGGGTTGGCGGTAATCGTACCAGCCCCAGAGACTCCGGAGTCTCCGACGAACCCGGATCTGACGCCGTCGCGACCCGTGCGTTGGAAGGGGCACCGCCGGCCAACAGGTGTTCTGCGATCGATCCAATGACCGAGGTTGCAAGAATGTCAAGGATTTGATCGTTCTCCTTGAGCGGCGCGGTCGCGAAGGGAATATACGCACCATTCAGCACGCCCGTCTTCGCTTTCCAGGCGAGAACATCGTATTCTCGTGTATCCGTACCGACGTTCTGGACCACGGTTCTCCATGTTTTGATGAATGGAAATCGCTGCTCGCCGTCTTCAATGCCATGACATCCGCTACATCCCCCTTCAGCGGGATCTCTTTCGAAAATCATTTTGCCCCGGATGGCTAAGGCAGCGTCAATCTTCCAGGGCCATTTCGGAGGGCCGATGCGCTTCACCAAGTTCTCAAGCTCGCTAAGACCGTCGAAATTGGTGGAATTGCCATTGAGGAAATTGATGACCGCACCCTGACGCTTAGGCTCGAACGTAGCGAAGACCCCTAGGACCTCGCCGACGTTCCGGGCCAGCCCCAAGATGTCACTTCCATTCTTTGCAAATCCCGGCCATTGCGTCTTGTCTTGCCGCGGCGCATTCCAAAGGAATGGGTATCTCACGGGAGCATCAGCGGTTTTTATGTTTTCCGGGATCATGAAATCGGGGGGCGGACCGATGTCCAGTCCGGATAAGCGGTTGAAGATCATCCCGACAGCATCCAGACGGCCCACTCCCCAGCCGTTTTTGGGCAGGGCTCGCACCATAAGCGTGTGAAACCGCAAGTACCACCTATCTACCTGCCGGCGAAGATCTTCAACATCGGCTATATCGGGAGTTGCGGACTGCAGAACAGATGCAGCAAACGAGGCAAAGGAGTCGTCGCTAGCAAGCACGTCACCGACTGCCTTGTCCAAATCGCCAAGCAGCGCGTAGAAGTCCACGAGCCCCGGACCACCGTCGACGCGATACACCTTGCCGTCAACTTCGATCTGGCGCGTATGGCATGCCGAGCAGGTCATTCCGACAAGCTGGAAACCTTCAGGACCGGAGGCATGAAAGCCGATGGGAAGGCTGGCCTTGCTTCCAGGATTGGGGAGATAGCCGTACCGCCCCAGACCATCGGCGAGGAACGCTTGTCCGTTTCTTTGCTTGAGCGCCTGCATCCAGGATAGGGTGATCAAGCGCGAGCCCTGATCGCGCACATAGAAGTCCGCTCTCGCCGCCGCGGTCCAATCTAAACCTTGGTCAACATAGATGGGATTGGCGTCAGCGCCCTGGGCGCTCGACCCTGTCGTGACAGCAACGGTTACTATCAGAAAGAGAACACGCAGCATCGTACGGCCCACCGTCTTTTAGACTCGCCCGAAGAGTTGTTCGCGGTACTAACTCCTCTCGCCGTCGCTGCAAGATGATCTCAGTCCTTGAAGCTGCCTCCGAGGCAAGTCGCCGTGTTATTAAAGATCTCAGGCCCAATAAATTCAACCTACCAAGGTTGGGAGTGATGAGAGCCGGCTTCGCAAATTTGAACAGGTCGATAAGTGGAGTTTCTGCCTGAAGACGGCGATAATCGCCGTGAACAGGAGAGACCATGAGCAGACGAGCACGCCGGAACCACACGCCGGCCTTCAAGGCGAAGGTGGCACTGGCGGCCCTCAAGGGTGATCGGCGATAGCCCAGCTGGCCGAGCATTTCGACGTCCACCCCAATCAGGCCTGGAAGTCACAGCTCGAGGGCAGCGCTTCGGCGGCTTTCGGACCGGGAGGCGGAGCGCCGGCGATCCCGGCGATCGATGTGAAGTCGCTCCATGCAGAGCTGATGCTGACACCCGCCTCGATACGCCGCCTATCTCACGCCGTCATCACCCACCTTCCCGCATAGCTCCGTGCGCGAGTTCGTGCGGATTGAGCTAGCACAACGTGCCATCGTTCTGCTCATGCTAGTTCTTGGGGCTGTGCAGAGTACGCGAGCGGCGCTGGGCGGCGGCTCGCCCCAGTGCGAGAAGTGGAAAATAATGGCGATACATGTTGAAGCTCAACATGAACCCACGTGATAGCTCCCTGCCCTGTTGCAGCCGCTTTGCGAGCTCCTGGGCCGTTAAGTTCGTACGAGCGCCAATCCCGTAGCCCGGAAAGCCTGTCGCGGTGTAGAACTCTTCATTCCAGGTTCCATCGGGCTTTTGCATAGCACAGAGATACTCAACACTCTTCTGTATTGCCGCACTGGTTTCGCGGCTGCTATCGACTGAAAGAAGGCAAATGAGACCCCACGCCGTTTGTGATGGCGTGCTCGGCCCCCTCCCGCGAAGCTCCGGATCCATGTAGGAAGCGCAAGTTTCACCCCAGCCACCGTCTTCATTCTGTCTCGATAGGATCCAAGTAATAGCCCGCGCCACGTAGGACTGTGTCATGTCCTCGCCTATCGCCTGGAGAGCGGGTAATACGGCAGCGGTGCCGTAGATGTGATTGACACCCCACCGCCCAAACCAGCTTCCCGCTTCTTCTTGCTCGCTTCGAATGTAACCTACGGCCCGCCGAATAGCGGGGTGCTTGATGTCGTATCCGAGTGCGGCAAAGGCTTCAAGAACATGGGCGGTCACATCGACGCTTGGTGGATCGATCGCCTCTCCAAAATTGCAAAATGGGATCTTCGAGATAATCTCTTTGTCGTTGTCTCTGTCAAAGGCAGCCCAACCCCCGTTGCTGCACTGCATAGCCAGCGTCCACTTCACACCGAGTGCGATCGCGCGCTCTGCTCTCCATCGCAGATCTCCGATTGTCGGTCTCAGCTTCCCGAGAACAAGTAACGCGACGGCAGTATCATCAACGTCGGGATAGTAGTTGTTGGCACGTTGAAAAGCCCAACCACCGGGGCTTACGTTCCTAACCTTTACAGACCAATCTCCGGGAACACGAACCTGCTGACTGATAGCCCAATCTAAGGCCTTGCAAACCGCGGGGTTATCGGAGGACACGCCAGCCTCGTGGAGCGCAAGGACGGAGAGTAGCGTGTCCCACACCGGAGATTCGCTAGCTTGGATATGAATAGCGCCATTACGCTCGTAGCTCCAGTAGGCTCCCAAGGCGGAAATAGCTTTGGCCACCAAAGGATGATCAAGCCGGTAGCCCTCGTTGACTAAGGCGATCAATCCATACACCCAGGGTGGTTGGAGGCCTCCCCATGTGCCGTCCGCATCTTGATGCCTGATCGTCCATTCGAGACAAAGCTTGATGGCATTCTCACGAAAGGGAACCAGCTTCGATCGCTGCGCTTTGTGAAGAACGCGATCAACCTTTAGGAAAAGCCATTCCAATGATAGGATGCGCGCGTGCTCCGCGGGAATTCCAAAATCGAAGTCCTCATAGGGAGTGGGAAAGAGTTCTTCGAGTTTGCTCCCGTCGGGAAGCGGCCAAACGGGCGTCCGCGCCGCCAGGACGGTGAGAGGCACGATCGTCGCGCGAGCCCATTGAGCGAAGTTATAGATGTTGAAGGGAAACCAAAGCGGCAACCGAATAAGTTCTGGCGGCAGATTGGGGGTGTGCTGCCACGGCCAAACCCCCAACATGGCCAGCCAATATCGCGAGAAAACCCGGAGATTTCTTAGCGCGTCATGCTTCTTAATCCATGCACGCGCGCCAGCGAGTTCGTCGCACCGCGGGTCTAGCCCCTTGGCGCGCAGCGCCGCGTAGACCTCCACAGTGGAGTTGATGTCACCGTCCGGTGCGCCTGGATATATGCCCCAGGAACCGTCCGGCCGCTGCCGTTGCAGCAAGGCCTTGATGATCTTCTCCTCAGTGGGCAAACGAAACCCGGCTATGTGACTGGCGAGCAACCACTCGGCCTCAATGGTCGAGTTTGACTCGACCATGCCAACCCAAAATCCAGATGGATTTTGAGACTTCCACAGCCAGTCAATCGCTGATTGGATTGGTTGAGATAGGCGACCGGCTTCGAGTTGAGCTGGCGACAAGTCTTCCGAACCATCGGAATCCATGAGAGTTTCGGAGACCATGTTGCGGGTCCGTGTAGTTAGATGACATGAACTGAAACGTCCGGGGTTTGCCAGTGGGCATTTGGTCTGAGTCATGCGGCCAAGCCGGCGGTTCCAACATGACGTACTAGCCTTGCTCGGCTTGGACCGGCCGCATGTTGGCTGGCCTGCAGGAGCCGCCGGTTGTTGACCATCACCCCCCGAGGTGGCGAACTCAAGGGCCTCAAAGTTTCCCAAGGTCGGCGCCGATCGATGAGCTCGACCTGTAGAGGTTTTGTCGAGAGCGTTATCATCGGAAATTGCGACACTCCCAACAGAGGGGCACGACGTTCAGCCAGGTGTTCGGTGTATTTGATAGGGACGTAGTGGCTACCTGGCTGGATATGATGCTCAAGCTCGCCGCGATGGACCGGTCGGCAATCGTGAAGGGGCTGCTCCAGCCCATCGAGCACGAAGTCTGTGAGCCGTGCGGGAGGCCCGCCAGCCCACGATTCTGTGGGCCTGGGAGTCGCTCACAGATTCACGAGGCATGAGGATACCTATCCAGGGCTATACCGACTGCGTGAACAACGCAGGAGGCGCAAACCGGTTCGCTTTCTGTAGTGGTCGTCGCTTTCATCGGCTATCGCGGGCCGATGGTGGTCTGGCACGAACAGATGCATGCCGTGGCAACAAACAGACTCTGGCCACGCGATAAAACGAAATCGCCAACCAAAAAGCTGATTCAGGTAGGCGAGTGCCGGACTTCTTCTATACCGTGCTTAAGCCGCTTTCCGGCCTCGTCGGCCATTTTGATCGACAGGTCGGCGACTCGACGAGTGGTCTCAAGAGCGGATTCCAGCGTCTGCCGCAGAACGTGACTTTGTGCGGCCACAAGGTCCTGAGGAGACTGGCACTTCCACAACGCTTCATTGTACTCAAAATTGCTATCCACTTCTTGTCGAGCCAGCTGCCAGTACTCTTGAGCTATTCCACTCCCTAATTTCGCAGCAGCGCTAGTAGTTGAAAGGATCGTTCGCCCATCGCGCGCCCACCGTTCCGTTGCTTCTGTGGCGTACTGCAGCCGTTGTCCTGAGACACCGAACATGTTCCCAATTTGCTCCGTATACCGTCTCATGACTGAGGTCGTCGCTTGCAGGCCGGCTCGCGATGCGGCTTGCATCGTCAAGAAGTTCTGCTCGGCAAAAATGGCAGCTGATCGGGCTAGTTCTTCTCCGGCTTGAGCCGCACCATGGCCAACGCGTGCACCCTGATCAGCTGCGGCCTGTCCCTTCGGGTTGGTCTGCTCAGCCGCTTTCTCGCCGGAGTGGCGAGCTGCATCTTGCGTTCTTTGGGTGGATTTATCTTCTTGGCTTGCGTTTGCCATGTCTGATCTCCAGTTTTGCAGTTGATTGCTTGCCTCGCATACACTTGAACCGTCGGCGTGCTTCGGGCTTCAGTTGTAGCGCGCGCCGCTCATCAAGCGGCCCACTCAGTTAGCGAAAAATTGAGCAAAGCGAACCTACTAATTCTGGTGGAGCACGGCCTTAACAATATGGGCAAGGCCACACTTGGAGTTTCTGGCCTGACAGCGAGCAAAATGTCCGCCCGATCAGGAGAGACGATAAGCAAACGAGCCCGCCTGCAGCACCAAGCACCGCATTGAAGACCGGGGTGGCTTTAGCCGCGATCTGGGGCGAGATGACACTGGCCCAGCTGAGTGTTAATCGGCGTTGAACTGTGGTTCAATAGGAGAAGCGGCCACGGGCACCGGATCGGATGGAGCTTCGCGCGATAGGAATGGCCAGGACGGGTCTTGCCGGTGTGGAAGGTGCGATGACGCAGCCGCCCGAGCAGCCAGCGCTCGACCATGAGGACGGCCTGCTCGACCTTCCCCTTGTCACATGCCGGTCGCGGCCTCGCCGGCTGAATGGCGGTGCCGTAATGCGCCGCCATGTCGGCGTAGCTGGGGTTGACCTGCGGATCGTAGCGGCAGGCCTTGATCACCGCTGACCCTGGTATTCTCCCGCACCAGCAGCGCCGGCGCGTCGCCGATCGCCTCGAAGACGCCGACATGGCCGCTGATCGAGTCCGCGAGCCCCTGAGTGCAGGTCGCCTGCGCGTAGGTGAAGCTGGATGCCCCGAGCACCGCCACAAAGATCTGCGCGGCGCGCCGCTCCCCGGTGAGCCGGTCGATCACCACCGGCACGCCCTCGCCCGCATAGTGGACGAACAGCTTGTCCCGGCCGCAGACGACTGACGCATCACCACCGAGAGCGGGCCTTCCCAGGCGCGGTAAAGCTCGCAGAACCTTTGACACCCGCACTGGCGCGCGCGTGGCTTGCCTTATATCCGCGGGTCCCCATTCTCAACCACTACGGGCCGACCGAGTGCGCGGACGGCGTCACGCATCATCTGGTTTCCGCGCCGCCTGCGCTGGCTGACGCTTATGTGCCGATCGGCAAGCCGATTTCTATTCTTGAGGTTTATATCGCCGACCGGCCGCGGCGGTGCAAGGCGGGAGAGGTTGGCGAAATCTGCGTTAGCGGGGTTGGCGTCGCTGCTGGTTACGTCAACGACGACGTCCGCACCAAGGATGCCTTTTGCGCCACACCCGTTCTGTTCCGTCCTTCCAGCGCCTATACAGGACAGGCGATCTCGGCCGCGTTCGTTCCGATGGCCCCTCGGTCGACGGGACCGTCAGGTCAAAATCCGCGGGCACAGAGTTGAGCTAGGAGAAATCGAAGCTCGCCTCTCCGCTCACCGCTCGGTGCGTGGCGTCGTCGCGGTCGCCTCGGTCTGCGCAGGCGTAAAGCTTACCGCGAGAGACATAACCAGCGCCGAGGGGGAAAGCGGGACGAGACGACTCATCTCGTATGTGTCCGCTCCAGCTGAGGTAACGGAAGGCAAGCTTCAGAACGTCCTTGCCGAAGCGCTGCCCATCTACATGCTCCCAGAAAGAATCATCCACGTCGACAATATTCCACTGACCAGTAATGGAAAGGTCGATCTTGGAGCCTTGCCCGACCCAACCGGTCTTCGCCCTCCATTGCCGACGCCATTCGAGGGCCGCAAACCGACCTCGAAGCGCAGCTGTGCCAAATTTGGTCCGGTGTTCTGCGCATCGAGAACATTGGTGTGAATGACCAGTTCATAAGCCTCGGCGGACGCGCTTCGAGCGATGCTCATATTGGGCCGTTTGCAGACTCAGATCGGAGTGAGAACGGATTTCAGGCTGGTCCTGAATGGAACGATCTGATCTCTTGCGGCTTCGATCTGTGCGCGAGCCGAATCTAGAGCGTGCACAGTACCGACTCGCGGAACGCTTACACGATCGCCTCTGACGCGAGTTCAAGAGCACCTGTGGTTTCTTTCGCAGCTCGATCCGTCTGCCAGGAACTACATCATTCAGGGCGGCTTGCGCGTGCGGGGCACCATCGATCTGGCCGCGTTCAATCGCGCCTGGATCGATGTCTTTCATGCCATCAGGCACTTTCGGCACGCTTTATCGACGAGGACGGTCCGGTTCAGCTTTTTGAGCTCCGCACGCGCAAGTCTCGAGCTGACTGATGCATCTCAGCGTCGCAGGAGGCTGAGAAGCTGATCGCCGAGCTAAGGCGAACAGAGCTGAACGGCAGCTTTGATCTCAGCCAAGGTCATCTGTTTCGCGCGCGCATGATCAGTTTTGGCCCTGACAACTATTTCATAGTGATCACCGCCCACAAAATTATCATCGATGCCTGGTCGATCTCTGTTCTGCTCAGGGACCTTCGAGAGGTACGTAGATGCCGCGGGTTTCTGCCAGAGAACTGTGTTTCGGCATGGAATAAGGACCCCGTATTCGGGGTAATCGGCATCCAATCGGGGCTCTGACGCATATTCGATGATCGTGTTTGTTTTTATGGCGCGCCAATCAGCCTAGCCCGAAGGAGATCGAGCTTAGCGCGCCCGTACATCTGCCGCTTGACCAGCTTGAGCTTGGTGATCTGAGCTTCCACTTGGCCATTGGACCACCGTTGCGTGATAGCCGCGTGCACCGC
>NZ_JBVVPM010000104.1:0-12881 GCF_055811255.1 Bradyrhizobium sp. MI1.11 | reverse complement strand
GATCTACGCCAATACTGTCGTGCAACGGGGCACGCCCTGGATCGAAAAAGCCGCCTAGCCTTTAATGGTTGCTACGAGTTCTCGGCCTGGTCGAGAGTACATCGCCCCAAAACAAAAACGCCCCCGGCTCTCCGGGGGCGTTTTCGTCTCCAGCCTCGAGGGGCCGGATCAATCCTTTTTGAGAAAGCCCGAAAACTTCTTCTGGAAGCGCGAGACGCGGCCGCCGCGATCCATCAGCTGCGCGTTGCCGCCGGTCCAGGCCGGGTGCGACTTGGGGTCGATGTCGAGGTTCAGCGTGTCGCCTTCCTTGCCCCAGGTGGAGCGGGTCAGATACTCGGTTCCGTCGGTCATCACGACCTTAATCGTATGATAGTTCGGGTGAATTTCGGCTTTCATGGCAATTCCTCGGCGCCCCGGCGCCTCACTTGAGTGGCTATCGAATGACGGATTTGGCGCGGTCTATACCCCACGAGGCCCTGTAAAACAAGCCGTTGCAGGGCCTTAGTAGGGGACCGGGCGGCCCCTTAAGGGACATCCCGGATTTGCCACTCCCGCTCGCGCGGCCTATCTGGAGCAGACTACCTCTCTTTGTCTTTTGGTCGGATCTCATGAGCGCAGTAGAACGGCTTGAAACCGGGCCCGCAGAAGCCCCGTCGATCGAGGCCGACCTGATCGAGGCGCCGGCGAAGAGCCGCGCCAAGCTGCGGCCGCTGCTGGCGCTCGCACCCTATGTGGCGCGCTATCGCGGTCGGGCGGCGCTGGCCTTTGTCGCGCTGACGATCGCGGCGTTGACCACCCTGCTGGTGCCGGTCGCGGTGCGCAGGATGATCGATTTCGGCCTGACGCCTGAGGGCATCGAGCTGATCAACAGCTACTTCTCGGTGATGATCGCCGTCGTCGCCGTGCTCGCGCTGGCGAGCGCCGCGCGCTACTACCTCGTGATGACGATCGGCGAGCGCATCGTCGCCGATCTCAGGCGCGACGTCTTCGCCCATCTGCTCTCGCTGTCGCCGGCCTTCTTCGATTCCGCGCGCAGCGGCGAGCTGGTGTCGCGCCTCACCGCCGACACCACCCAGATCAAATCCTCCGTCGGCGCCTCGGTTTCGATCGCGCTGCGCAATCTGATGATGTTCTTCGGCGCTGCGGCGATGATGGTGATCACCAGCCCGCGGCTATCAGGCTTCGTGCTGCTGGCCATTCCCCTGATCGTGCTGCCGCTGGTCGCCTTCGGGCGCTGGGTGCGCCGTCTGTCGCGCAATGCGCAGGACACGCTGGCCGAGGCCTCCGCCTACGCGAGCGAGCTGGTCGGTGCGATCCGCACCGTGCAGGCCTATACCAGCGAGAGCCTCGCCGAGAGGCGCTTCGGCGGCGAGGTCGAGCAGGCCTATGAAGCCGCGCGCACCTCCACGCAGGCGCGCGCCGTGCTCACCGCCATCATCATCTTCATCGTGTTCGCAAGCGTGGTCGCGATCCTCTGGATCGGCTCGCACGACGTGCTCACAGGCACCATCACGCCGGGCCGGCTCGGCCAGTTCGTGCTCTATGCGGCCTTCGCCGCGGCTGGCCTCGGCCAGCTCAGCGAGGTCTGGGGCGAGATCTCGGCGGCATCCGGCGCTGCCGAGCGCCTGTTCGAGATTCTGCATGTGCAGCCGGACATCACCGCGCCCACGTCGCCGCGCGCGCTGCCGGTGCCGGCGCGCGGCGAAGTCGGCTTCGACCAGGTCAGCTTCGCCTATCCGGCGCGGCGCGACGTCAATGTGCTCGATGCCGTGTCGTTCACCGTGCGCCCCGGCGAGAAGGTTGCCATCGTCGGTCCGTCCGGCGCCGGCAAGAGCACGATCTTTCATCTGCTGTTGCGCTTCTACGATCCGCGCAGCGGCGCGATCTCGCTCGACGGCGTGCCGGTCAAATCCGCCGATCCGCGTGAATTCCGCTCCCGCATCGCGCTGGTGCCGCAGGAATCCAACGTGTTCGCGGCCAGCGCCCGCGACAACATCCGCTTCGGCCGGCCCGATGCCACCGACGCCGAGGTCGAGCGTGCCGCCGAGCTCGCGCACGCCGCCGAATTCATCCGCCGCCTGCCCGAAGGTTTCGACACGCCGCTTGGTGAGCGCGGCGTGACGCTATCAGGCGGCCAGCGCCAGCGCATCGCGATCGCGCGTGCCATCCTGCGCGATGCGCCGCTGTTGCTGCTGGATGAAGCCACTTCCGCGCTCGATGCCGAAAGCGAGACGCTGGTGCAGACCGCACTGGAAGAGCTGATGCGCCACCGCACCACGCTCGTGATCGCGCACCGCCTCGCCACCGTCTTGTCGTGCGACCGCATCCTGGTGATGGACCAGGGCAGAATCGTCGAGCAGGGCACGCATGCGGAGCTCGTGGCCGCGAACGGGCTTTATGCAAGGCTGGCGAGGTTGCAGTTCGAGGGGGCGTGAGGCGAGGGCGCTCGGAACGCCGCCCCACTCAAGGTGTCATCACCCGCGAAAGCGGGTGATCCAGTACTCCGAGACGGAAGTGATCAACCGATAAGCCGCGGCGTACTGGATTCCCCGCCTTCGCGGGGAATGACAGCGGAGGTTTTGGAAGCCGCTTCGCGCCACATCGGCTTCCTCGAACAGCACGAGCGGATCTTCCGCATCGCAAGATTGGTCGGGCTGTGTGCTTTGCCGGTGCCGGTGCTGCGACTGCGCTCGGACCAGCGAACCAGGCGGCTTCGTTTCCGCTGGCTTGCCCTTGTCGGACGCGAAGGGGACGGAGTGCCCGCCTCATCGAGGCCCGCTGCTAGGCCAGTATGAGACATCGGAGGCGGCGATGTGGTATCCGAAATCAATGCATGGAGCCAAGCCTCGTGACTTGTGTTCTCAGACCGCCAACAGTTGAGGAGCTACCTACGCTCTCGGCCTTGTGCCTTAGATCGAAAGCTGTATGGGGCTACGGCAACGACTTCATGGAGGCCTGTCGGAGCGAACTCACCATCGAAGCATGCGAACTCCAATCCAGTTCAATTGCAGTGGCGGAAGAGAACGGCAAGATCGTCGGCGTCGCCCAAGTCAGGGTCACTGGAAGCTGGGCTGATTTGTTGAAGTTGTTCGTCGAGCCGACGATGCTTCGCGGTGGCTTGGGAATGAAGTTGTTTCATTGGGCTGCCAGCGAAGCAACAGCGATGGGTGCTCACCGCATGGCGATCGAGGCCGACCCAGATGCCGCGCCATTCTATCGACGCATGGGGGCGAAGGACTCCGGCTTTGCTCCGTCCGGCTCGATACCTGGCAGAATGCTTCCCAAGCTGATCAAGGAGCTGGGATCGATGTGAAATCGCTCGGCCTTCGGTGGCCCCGAACGGTTGGTCACGACGTTCGCGCTCAGGGTAGACGGGACTTGGCCGCTCGACCGACAAACCGCGCTCACCGCCCTTAGCGGACACCAGCCTCACACGGCTCCTTAACTGAAGTGCCGTCGTGATTTGGAAACGTGCATGATTGTTCTCATCTGCCCAATCCTGTTCATCCTCCTCATCCTGTTCGCCATTCGACAGCAGAAGCGCGGCCTTGCGGGATGGAAAGCGGCCCTGCTTGTTGTCGCAGGTAGCGGCGTCATCGTTTTCATGAGTTTCGGCTTGCTCATCGTAGGCTTCCGCAACTTCGGATAGGCGCAGCCCGCGCCCTGAGCCGCGTGCATGAACCTTGCAGTTCCCCCAGATGTGGCGCCTAATCAGGTATCGCCGGCCAAAGGCTCGTCCGTAGGCGTCGGTGCCTGAGAGATGATTTGTGCTCCCGCCTCAACGGGAGTGCGCCTCATGGCCCAGCCGTACAGCAAAGAGACCCTCGAGCTTTTGGAGCGGGCGCAGCGAGCGATCGATGAGTCGATCCGGCTCCGCGAAGACAGCCACCGCGCGCTCCGCCAGGCTGAAAGCTGGCATTTCGATCTTGAGCTCCGCTTGAGCCGAGAGCGCCTCGCGGCGAGTTACGCGACAGCGCCGCTCATCGACACTTCGGCGACAGCGCCGGCACATTCGGCCACGGCCAATTCTTCCAGCTCCCGTCCTCATCAACGCAGGCCGATGGCTCAAGGCCATGCGTCGGAGCACTCGTCGTCTTGACCGGCGTGGCGAGGCGTTGGTCGACATAGCTCGTCGAGACATATCCGGCGACGATGACGCCGAGCAGGACCGAAGATCCCTTGGCCAGATCGCTCAGTTTCATCGGTCATCTCCATCCGCTTGCCGGCGCAACTTCCGGACACAACGACTAGCCGACGTCCCGGGATCCCGGCGTGACGGGCGTCACGCGCCCCAGAATCTAAGGTTGCCACTCCATCTTCAGCACCGGCCGGCCCGAGGTCGGGTTCACCTCGTCGCCGGCATGGGCAAAGCCGTTGCGCTCGTAGAAGCGGATGGCGCGGCTGTTGTCCTTGTTGACGAGCAGCGTCACGCCTGTCGGCGACAGGCGCTTGGCCTCGTCGACCAGCAGCCGCGCCGCGTCCGAGCCCCAATGCGCGGGATCGACCACGAGCTGGTCGAGATAGCCGTCGCCGTCGATGGTGACGAAGCCGGTCAGCGCGCCGTCCTGCTCCGCGACCACGATGGAGGCTTTCGGCACCAAGTCCCTACGCCAGCGTTCGCGCCACCAGTCCAGGCGCGTGGCGAAGTCGATCTGCGGATAGGCCTGCTGCCAGGTGCGATGCCAGAGGTCGATCGAGGCGGCCTCGTCCTCGGGTCGGTAGAGACGAAGGTGGAGGGCGCTCACTACCGCTCCGTCAGCTTCAGCTCGATGCGGCGGTTGCGCTTGTAGGCTTCCTCGGTGTTGGCGGTGTCGAGCGGCTGGAATTCGCCGAAGCCGGCGGCGACGAGGCGCTGGGCGGGCACGCCGAGCGAGATCAGGTACTGCACCACCGAGATCGAGCGGGCGGCCGAGAGGTCCCAGTTCGACTTGAAGTTCGGCCCGTTGACCGGGCGCACGTCGGTGTGGCCGTCGACGCGCAGCACCCAGGGGATCTCGTTCGGGATCTTCTTGTCGAGGTCGATCAGCGCGGTCGCCAAAGTGTCGAGCTCGGCGCGGCCTTCGGGCAGCAGCACCGCCTGTCCGGTGTCGAAGAACACTTCGGACTGGAATACGAAGCGGTCGCCGACGATGCGGATGTCGGGGCGGTTGCCGAGGATGGCGCGCAGGCGGCCGAAGAATTCCGAGCGGTAGCGCGACAATTCCTGCACGCGCTGCGCCAGGGCGACATTCAGGCGAGAGCCCAGATCGGCAATTCGGTTTTGCGATTCCTTGTCGCGCTTCTCGGAGACGTCGAGCGCTTCCTCCAGCGCCGCCAATTGCCGTCGCAGCGCGCTGATCTGCTGGTTCAGCACCTCGATCTGCGCCAGCGCACGGGCCGAAACCGCCTTCTCGGAGTCCAGCGCCTTGCCAAGCTCGGAGGATTTGCCTTGCGCGTCGTTGCCGGCGGCCGCCAGCCCCTCATAGAGGCCCTTGATGCGGTCGCGCTCGGACTCGGCCGATGCGAGGCCGGCTTTCAGCGACGAGACCTGGTCGTCGAGCGTGAGCTTGCCGAGCTTCTCCAGCGACAGCAATTCGTTGAGCTGCGCGATCTTGGCGTTGAGCTGCTCCAGCGCCTTGTCCTTGCCGGTGACCTCCTGCGACAGGAAGAACTGGACGACCAGGAACACCGACAGCAGGAACACGATCGACAGCACCAGCGTCGACAGCGCGTCGACGAAGCCGGGCCAGTAGTTGAAGGAGGTATCGCCGCGGCGGCCGCGCGCCAGTGCCATGTCGCTACCCCTTCTCGGGCTGACGCGCGATGCGCTCCAGCAGGCGCCGGATCTCGCGGTTCTGCTCGCCCTGGCCGTCGGCCCATTCGCGGATCATCTGCTGCTCGGTCCGCATATGCGAGACCAGCGCCTGGATGGCTTCGGCGAGGCTTGCCATCGCCGCGGTGGTGCCGCGGCTGCCGCTGCCTTCCTCGAGCACCGTGCGCAAGCGCTCGACGACGGCCTGAAGCTCGCCGCTGGCAATGCCGCCGCCACCGGCGGCGACAGCCATCTCGCCGCTGCCATATTCGCGCACGGTGGTGGCAAGCCAGTCTTCGAGGTCGGTGTAGAAACGGTTCTGCGCCTGGCTCGATTGCAGGTCGAGAAAGCCGAGGATCAGCGAGCCGGCGAGGCCGAACAGCGAACTCGAGAACGAGATGCCCATGCCACCGAGCGGGGCGGCCAGCCCCTCCTTCAGCGTGTCGAACAGGGCGCCGGAATCGCCCCCGACCTTGAGCCCGTCGATCACCTTGCCGACCGAGCCGACCGTCTCGATCAGGCCCCAGAAAGTGCCGAGCAGGCCGAGGAAGACCAGCAGCCCTGTCATGTAGCGGGAGATGTCGCGGGCCTCGTCGAGGCGGGTCGCGATCGAATCGAGCAGGTGCCGCATGGTGGTCTGGGTGATCGACATCCGCCCGGTGCGCTCGCCGCCGAGGATCATTGCCATCGGCGCCAGCAGCTTGGGGTGGCGGGCGGGCGCAAGGCCGGGGTCGGCGATGCGGAAATTGTTGACCCAGGAGACTTCGGGGTAGAGCCGGATCACCTGGCGGAAGGCCAGGATGATGCCGATGAACAGCACGCCGCCGATCAGCGCATTGAGCCCGGGATTGGCGAAGAAGGCCTGGATGATCTGCTTGTAGAGCACCACCCCCACCAGGGTGCAGAGCACCAGGAAGACCAGCATCCGCACCAGGAAGACGCTGGGCGAGGATAGCTTGGTATATTCGATGTCGAGGGAGGAGCGGGGCGAGGCGCCTGGCGGCATGGCCGGTATCATCCGTTAACTTGCTTGCGAGGCGCACTATGGCACAGCGCCCGCCCAAAAAAAGCGCCGGATGCGCCGATTTCGGGGAGAGCTGGGGAACCCAACGCTGAAACCGGGCTTTGGTAAGGACGTACTTACCAAATCGTCGGCATTCCACAGGTTCAAGTCGCACTTTCCCCCTTGGCGCCCAAGACTTGCCGTCCAAGATCTGCCGCCCAAAGACGGAGTCGTCGCATGAGCGTCGTGTCCGCGATCATCGGGACTGCCGAACGGGTGCCTTTGCCTGATGTCGTGATCCGCGCGGCGATCCAGCGCCTGTGCTCGCGCACGGTGACGCGGCTGTCCGCGCTGGGCGGGCCGGACGATGCCGCCTTCGCCGGGCGGATGATGCTGCGGCCGATCGCCGAGGACGCGGAGGCCGGGCATGACGAGGTGCCCGCTTCGTTCTTTGCGAAGGTGCTCGGTCCCAACCGCAAATACTCCTGTTGCTTCTACAAGACGGACGCGACCACCTTGCAGGAGGCCGAGGAGGAGGCGTTGCGCCAGACCGCCGAGCATGCCGCTCTCGCCGACGGTCAGACCATCCTCGAGCTCGGTTGCGGCTGGGGTTCGCTGTCGCTGTGGATGGCGCGGCAGTTTCCGCACGCCAAGGTGACGGCGGTGTCGAGCTCGCAGGCGCAGCGCGCTTATATCGAGGAAGAGGCGCGGCTGCGCGGTCTTCTTAATCTCCGGGTGGTCTGCGCGGACATCAACGTGTTCGCGCCCGATGGGCAATTCGACCGCATCGTCTCGGTCGAGATGTTCGAGCATGTGATGAACTGGCGCAAGCTGATGACGCGCCTGCGCGCGTGGCTCGCGCCGGAGGGGCGGTTCTTCATGCACATCGTCGCCCATCGCTCCGGCTCTCACCTGTTCGACCGGGCCGATCGCGACGACTGGATCGCGCAGCGCGTCTCCACGGGCGGGCTGATGCCGAGCCATCACCTCGTCAGGCAATTCGACGATATCTTCACCGTGGAGAAGGAATGGTGCTGGAGCGGCACGCATTATCAGCGCACCGCCAACGACTGGCTCGCCAATTTCGACACGCATCGCGATGCCATCGAGGCGGCCTTGCGCAACATCCACGGCGAGGAGACCGCCCAGCGAATGCGGCGCTGGCGCTGGTTCTTTCTCGCGACCTCGGGCCTGTTCGGCTACGCCGACGGAACCGAGTGGGGCGTCAGCCACTACCGGATGAAGGCGGCGGGATAATTGCGATGTTCCGTCGCAGCACGCGGCGGTGGAACCGGACTCACAATCGGGTGAGGCGCGAAAAGCGTACTGAAGTCAGCATCATAGACCGTGTGACATTGGGCCGCCCGCAAGGTGCGTTGCGTCGCAGCACGTCCCCTCTATTTTGGCGGCATCAGCCGCGTGTCATGGCCCAGAACGGGCCTCGCGCGGACCGTGATCAGTTTCAACAACATCGGGGCACTTAACTTCATGTCAGGACTTCGCGCGCGATCGGCATGCGTTGCAATGATGCTCGCGGCCTTTACGCCGCTGTTGGCAGGCTGCGACGAATCCAGTTCCGCCATTTCAGCCGCCCAGCCCAACGACCCCGACGTCAGCATCGTCATCGTCAAGCCGCAGCCGCGCGCCGTTGTGCGCGAGCTGCCGGGCCGCATTGCGCCGACGCGCGTCTCCGACGTGCGGCCGCGCGTGTCCGGCATCGTGGTCGAGCGTCTGTTCCGACAGGGCAGCGAGGTGAAGGCCGGTGATCCGCTGTACCGTATCGATCCGCGTCCGTTCGAGGTCGAGGTGATGGCCAACGACGCCGCGGTCGCCAAGGCCGAGGCCGCGTTGATGCAGTCGCAGCAGCAGGCGCGCCGCATCGCCACGCTCACCAGCCAGCGCGCCGCGCCCGAAGCCGAGAACGAGAAGGCGATCGCGGCCGAGCGCCAGGCTCATGCCGAGGTCGAGGGCCGCAAGGCCGATCTCGCGCGCGCCAAGCTCAATCTCGACTATGCCACCGTACGCGCGCCGATCGACGGCGTCGTCGGTGCTGCCCTGGTCAGCGAGGGTGCGCTCGCGGTCCAGAACGAGACCAATCTGGCCACGATCCAGCAACTCGATCCGATCTATGCGGATTTCACCCAGTCGGTGAACGAGCTCAACCAGCTCCGCCGCGCCTTCGAGAGCGGTGACCTCGAGCGCATCGCGCCTGACGCCGCCAAGGTGCATCTCGTGCTCGACGACAACACGCTCTACTCGCTCGACGGCAAGTTGCTGTTTTCGGATGCCAAGGTCGACGCCAATACCGGTCAGGTGACCTTGCGCGGTGAGTTCCGCAATCCCAAACGCGAATTGCTGCCGGGCATGTATGTCCGCGTCCGCATCGACCAGGGTCTCGATAGCGACGCGATCGCGGTGCCGCAGCAGGCGATCCAGCGCAATGGCGGCGGCGGCAGCGAGGTGTTCGTCGTCAAGGACGACAATCGCATCGCGGTACAGCCGGTGCGCACCGGCTCGGTGCAGGACGGAACCTGGTTCGTCACCGACGGCCTGAAGGCCGGCGACAAGGTCGTGGTCGAAGGCTTCCAGAAGTTCGCCGCCGGCGACAAGGTCAAGCCGCAATCCTGGTCGGAAGCGGATGCGACTGCCGATAACCGGCACGCCCAGAAGCTGATGCGGTAACGTTCGGGCGTCGCGACTGTCTTGATCCCTCATCCTGAGGAGCCCGCAAAGCGGGCGTCTCGAAGGATGGCCACGGGGGAGAGCCGGGCCTTCATGGTTCGAGACGCGCTTCGCGCTCCTCACCATGAGGGACTAGTGAAACAACGAGGTTAAAAGCGGTAATGGCGAGCTTCTTCATTGACAGGCCGATCTTCGCCTGGGTGGTCGCGCTGTTCATCTGTCTGGTCGGCGCAATTTCGATTCCGCTGTTGCCGATCGCGCAGTATCCGATCATTGCGCCGCCCTCGATTTCGATCTCGACCAGCTATCCCGGCGCCTCGCCCGAAAACCTCTACAACAGCGTCACGCGGCTGATCGAGGAGGAGCTCAACGGCGCCTCCGGCATCCTCAATTTCGAATCGACCAGCGACTCGCTCGGCCAGGTCGAGATCATCGCCAATTTCGTGCCGGGCACCGATACCAGCGCCGCCTCGGTCGAGGTGCAGAACCGCATCAAGCGCGTCGAGGCGCGGCTGCCGCGCGCGGTGATCCAGCAGGGCATTCTGATCGAGGAAGCCTCCAGCGCGGTGCTCCAGATCATCACGCTGAACTCGACCGACGGCAGCCTGGACGAGGTCGGGCTGGGCGACTTCATGATCCGTAACGTGCTCGGCGAGATCCGCCGCATCCCCGGCGTCGGCCGCGCCACGCTGTATTCGACCGAACGCAGCCTGCGCGTCTGGGTCGATCCGGCCAAGCTGGTCGGCTATGGCCTGACCGCCGACGACGTCAACAAGGCCATTGCCGCGCAGAACGCGCAGGTCGCTTCCGGCAGCATCGGCGCCGAACCGTCGACCTCGACCCAGCGCACCTCCGCGCTGGTGCTGGTCAAGGGCCAGCTCTCGTCCCCGGATGAATTCGGCACCATCATCCTGCGCGCCAATGCCGACGGCTCGACCGTGCGGCTGCGCGATGTCGCGCGCATCGAGGTCGGTGGCCTGAGCTACCAGTTCAACACCCGCCTCGACGGCAAGCCGACTGCCGGTCTTTCCGTGCTGATGTCGCCGACCGGCAATGCGCTGGCGACCGCAAGCGCCGTCGAAGAGAAGATGAAGGAGCTGTCTCGCTTCTTCCCGGCCAATATCGGCTACGAAATTCCCTACAACATCACGCCCGTGGTCGAGGCCTCGATCAAGAAGGTGCTGTCGACGCTGGTCGAAGCCATCGTGCTCGTGTTCGTCGTGATGTTCCTGTTCCTGCAGAACATCCGCTACACCATCATTCCGACCATCGTGGTGCCGGTGGCGCTCTTGGGCGCCTGTACCACGCTGCTGCTCGCCGGCTACTCCATCAACATGCTCTCGATGTTCGGCATGGTGCTCGCGGTCGGCATCCTGGTCGACGATGCCATCGTGGTGGTCGAGAACGTCGAGCGCATCATGGCCGAGGAGGGGTTGCCGCCGAAGGAAGCCACGCGCAAAGCGATGTCGCAGATCACCGGCGCCATCATCGGCATCACGCTGGTCTTGATGGCCGTGTTCGTGCCGATGGCGTTCTTCCCGGGCTCGGTCGGCATCATCTACCGCCAGTTCTCCGTGACCATGGTCGCGGCGATCGGCTTCTCCGCCTTCCTGGCACTGTCGCTGACGCCGGCGCTGTGTGCGACGCTGCTCAAGCCCGTCGCTGCCGGCCACGGTCACGCCAGGAAGGGCGTGTTCGGCTGGTTCAACCGGATGCTCGAGGGCGGCAAGGAGGGCTATTCCCGCACCGTCGGTTTCTCGCTGAAGCGCACCGGCCGCTTGATGCTGGTCTATGTCGCGCTGCTCGCCGGCCTGTCCTGGGCCTTCGTCAATCTGCCCGGCGGCTTCCTCCCCGTCGACGACCAGGGCTTCGTCACCACCGACGTGCAGACGCCGTCGGATTCGTCCTATGGCCGGACCGAGGCGGTGATCGAGAAAGTGGAAAAATATTTGGCGCAACGGCCGGGCGTCGACAACGTCACCTTTCTTACCGGCTTCAGCTTCTCCGGCCAGGGCATGAACACCGCGCAGGCCTTCATCACCTTGAAGGACTGGTCGGAGCGCGGGCCGAAGGATTCGGCAGCGGCGATCGTTGCCGACATCAACCGCGATCTGTCGTCGTCGATCCGCGACGCAAAAATCTCCGCGCTGCAGCCGCCGCCGATCGACAATCTCGGCAATTCCTCGGGCTTCTCGTTCCGGCTCCAGGACCGCGGCCAGAAGGGCTATCCGGCCTTGATGCGCGCCGCCGATCAGTTGATCGCGGAGGCCAATGCAAGCGCTGTGCTTCAGAAGGTCTATGTCGAAGGCCTGCCCGAGGCCGGCGTGGTCAATCTCGTGATCGACCGAGAAAAGGCCGGCGCCTTCGGCGTCACCTTCGAGGACATCAACAACACGATCTCGACCAATCTCGGTTCGAACTACATCAATGACTTCCCGAACCGCGGCCGCATGCAGCGCGTCGTGGTGCAGGCCGATGCCCGCGACCGTATGCGGACCGAGGACATCCTCAATTACAACGTCAAGAACAGCCGCGGCCAGCTGGTGCCGTTCTCGTCGTTTGCCACCGTGGAATGGGCGCGCGGACCGACGCAGATTGCCGGCTTCAATTATTATCCGGCGG
Organism: Bradyrhizobium sp. MI1.11; assembly: GCF_055811255.1. Classification (NCBI taxonomy): domain Bacteria; kingdom Pseudomonadati; phylum Pseudomonadota; class Alphaproteobacteria; order Hyphomicrobiales; family Nitrobacteraceae; genus Bradyrhizobium; species Bradyrhizobium sp. MI1.11. Next base: position 783 of record NZ_JBVVPM010000104.1, on the reverse strand, counting down.
TGCGCATCTCGGGCGAGGCGAAACCCGGCTTCACCTCGGGCGATGCCATCGCCGAGATGGAACGGCTCGCAGGCAAGCTGCCGCGCGGCTTCGGCTATGAATGGACCGGGCAGTCGCTCCAGGAGAAACTGTCGGGTTCGCAGGCGCCGTTCCTGCTCGGGCTGTCAGTGTTCGTGGTGTTCCTGTGTCTGGCCGCGCTTTACGAGAGCTGGACCATTCCGCTCGCGGTGCTGCTCACCGTGCCGCTCGGCATTGTCGGCGCGGTGGTTGCAGCGATGCTGCGCGGCCTGCCGAACGACGTCTATTTCACCGTCGGCCTGATCACCATCATCGGCCTTGCGGCCAAGGACGCGATTCTCATCATCGAGTTCGCCAAGGATCTGCGGAAAGAAGGCAAGCCGCTGGTGGACGCCACCATCGAGGCCTGCCGCCTGCGCTTCCGCCCGATCCTGATGACCGGCCTCGCCTTCATCTGCGGCGTGCTGCCGATGGCCATCGCCCATGGCGCCGGCGGCGCCAGCCAGCAGGCACTCGGCAGCATCGTGATGGGCGGCATGATCGCGGTGGTGATCCTGGCGCTGCTGATGGTCCCGGTGTTCTTCGTCTCGGTGCAACGCGTGCTGGGCGGGGATCGGGAGAAGGTGGCGAAGGAGGCCGAGATGTATGGGCCGCCCGCGCCGGCAAGGGCCGGCCACTGAACGGCCGGGAAATCGCATATGGCGCGCACGTGCGGCGGCATCGGCAGTGGGCTCCCTCTCCCGCTTGCGGGGGAGGGTTGGGGTG
>NZ_JBVVPM010000103.1:0-12971 GCF_055811255.1 Bradyrhizobium sp. MI1.11 | reverse complement strand
CGTCCCTGATTGTAGAAGGCCAGATACTTGGCAATTGACGCTCGCGCCTCGGACACGCTGTCGTAGGCGCGGAGATAGTCGAGTAGCGCGGGGGAATCCCACCCCCACGCCCTCCGAGAACCGGACGTGAGCCTCTCGACTCATCCGGCTCCTATCGCCCCAACCGGAGATTCCGTGGACCAATGGGCGAACAGGTTCGGCTGGCGGGATTTGACCCCGCGCAACCAGCCCCACGCTCGCTTTGCGTGTCCCCGAAGTCTTTTGTATTTCCGCTGTGCCCAGCGCACGATAAATGGATCTACTGTGCGCAGTGCCCTGCGAAGCGCCGAACGATGAAAACGCCCGTAATAGTTGACCCAGCCAACAAGAATAGGCCGTGCCCATTGGGCGATTTTCTCCAAGTCGAGATCGTTGCGATGATGCAGCTTCCAGCGACGCACGTCTTCGCGCATCGCCTTGGCCGCTTTGTCGCTGACCGCAGGAGAGAAACTGACGAACAGCTTTCCAGCGCGATTCATCGATTGTCGGGGTCGAAACGTAAAGCCCAGAAAACCGAAGCGTTGCTCCGGATAACCGTTCGGTCGGTTCGAGTCTTTGCAGTACACAATCTTCGTCTTTTGCGGATGCAATTCCAACTTACACGCCGCAAGCCGCGCTTCCAGCGCTTGCCGCAATGAAAGCGCTTGCGCCTCACTGCGACAATGACAGATGGCATCATCCGCGTAGCGCTCGAACGGAATGTCTGGATTATTTTCCTTCATCCAACGATCGAACGCATAGTGCAGGAAAAGGTTTGCCAAGATTGGGCTGACGACTGCCCCTTGCGGGGTCCCCTTCTCTCGGCTGACCAGCGCGCCATCCGGCATGCTCACGGGTGCCTTCAGCCATCTTTCGATGTAGAGCAGCACCCATGCGCAGTCGGTATGACGACGCACCGCTCGCATCAATAACTCCCAGTCGATGTTGTCGAAGAAGCCTTTGATGTCGAGATCGAGCACCCAGTCAAAGCGCCAGCATCTCTGCCGTGCCGCAGCCAACGCATCATGCGCCGACCGACCGGGACGATATCCAAAGGAGTCATCGTGGAACACTGGTTCCAGGACGGGCTCAAGATATCGCTTGACTACCATTTGGGCGATTCTGTCAGAAACGGTCGGGATACCTAACGATCTCGTTCCCCGTCCGTCCCCTTTCGGTATGTCAACTCGACGAACCGGTGGCGGCATGTAGCTGCCCGACGACATTCGATTCCAGAGCCGATAAAGGTTGTTACTCAAATCCCTCTCGAACTCCGCGATCGTTTGATCGTCGACGCCAGCCGCCCCGCGGCTTTCCCTCACTCGCTTATAAGCCAACCATACTTCGCGCTTGGAAATATTAAACGGTCTTGCTTTATCCACGCTGGTCCTCCCCTTGCAGGTTGCCAACATAATAAAGCCGGGCGACGTCACCCCTTCGGTCCAGCTCCGTTACAGAGCCTTCATTCCTATTACGAGCGACTCCGCCCCTGTGTCCCGCATCGGTACTCTCGCCCTCGCGGAGTCCATCCGCTTGAGCTTCTCCCTTGGCATCGGGACGACAGGTTCCTGAGTTCCTTACCAAAGCCTGGATCAAGGTCACGCCGCCTCCATGCCGGACGCCGATTGAGCAGTAGACAGGCTCCCCTCAATCTTTATTCGCGGGACAGAAGTCTGGGTCCCGGTTTCGACGTCGTTTGATACGTTTCGACACGTCATCAGCGGTTTACTTCCGTTCGTCTCCTTGAACCTCACCTGACGGAGTCTTGCTCCGCCTTTTCCATCGACGTTCACCACAATGGCTCTTGACCAGTGCAGCTCGTGGCGGTTTGAAGCCTGCTCCTGCAAGCCGACTTCGAGGGGCCTACCCTCATCTCCGATAAAGCATCGCCACCGTTCATATTTCGAACAGTGACGTTCACAGCACACAACTTCTTCGTATTTGACCGTGCGCCAGAGCCGCTCGACAAACACGTTGTCGCGCCAAGCGCCCTCGCCGTCCATGCTGATGGCGATCTTCGCGTCCAGCAGCACATCGGTGAACTGGAGGCTGGTGAACTGGCTGCCCTGGTCCGTGTTGAAAATCTCGGGCCTGCCGTGCTTCGCCAACGCCTCCTGGACCGCTTCGACGCAGAAGGCCGCCTCCATTGTGATCGAGACGCGATGGGCCAGGACCCGTCGGCTGAACACATCGACGACCGCCGCGAGATAGACGAAGCCACGCCGCATCCGAATGTTGATGTCCATCGCCCACGCATGGTCGGGCCGCTCGATCTTCAATCTGCGCAACAGGTATGGGTAGATCTTGTGACCCGGTGCCGGCTTGCTCGTGTTCGGGCGACGATAGACCGCCTCGATCCCCATGCGCTTCCTCAGCGTCGCGAGTGGCGGCGATCGGCGTATACGCCCTCCCGCCGCAGCAACGATCGCAGCATACGCGCTCCCGCGAAGGGATAATCGAGATGCAGCTCATCGAGCCGACGCATCAAGGCAAGGTCCTCGGCCGAAACTGGCCGAGGTTCATAGTAGACCGTGCTGCGAGCCAGCTTCAGGACCTTCGCCTGGCGCACGATAGAAAGATCATGACCGCGGTCGATCATTGCTTTGCGCTCAGCAGGCCCGCCTTGGTGAGCGCGCCGGACAAAAAATCGTTTTCCAACGCCAGCTCGCCGATCTTGGCATGTAACGCCTTCAAATCGACCGGCGTCTCGGCCGATGTCTTGTCATGCCCAAACACGCCGGCGGCGCCCTCCAGGAGCTGGTTTTTCCAGATCGTGATCTGGTTCGGATGAACATCAAACAGTTGCGCCAGCTCCGCCAGCGTCTTGTCGCCTTTGACCGCAGCCAAAGCAACCTTCGCCTTGAATGCCGGAGAATGCGTCCGGCGGCTCTTCTTCGTCATCTTCGCTCCTGATTCGCGGCAAGAATCCTCGCCGCTCTCAGGCAGAAAATCCACTCAAGCTACTGTCCGAATTTGCGGGGCCAGCTCTGTGAGCCAGGCGAACGGTTCGACATTATTCATCTTCGCTGTCTGCAGCAGCGTTGCGATCCAATGCCCAGCTAAGCCGCGCTCGCGCCGTCTCCGCAACCTTGGCAAGCTCTGACAAGCACGAGCTTACCGTCGTGCCGTTGGAGACTTCAAAAGGAAGCTTGCAAAAAACCGCAATTAAAGGGCCGAATGACATCGAAACATGAGCGATCGACTCATTGTGGGTCCGCCAGCTGCTCTACGGGAGTTGGAGGATTGTCCAGGAGCGACGCTGTGTCGCGTGCGTGTAGGCCGTGAATGAAGAAGGCTCTGCGAACGGCACGCTGGTACTCGTTGTCCAATTCCAACCGGTGGCCACCACGAACCAACAGGAAGCGGGCCCTGCAATAGGCCAATGCGATGGCCTTCCCTATTGCCGGAGAGAATACGACATCGTCCTTTCCCGCGATGATCAAAACCTCCCCCTGATAACGGCTCCGATCCAATTGCAGATTTGGAAGGAGCGCATGCTGACGCAGAAAATCCGTCAGGATTTCTGCGGACCAAACGTAGAGTGGGAGATCATAGCCGTATGAGAAGGTCGCACTCTGTAGATCGCTTCCAAGAAGCTCGTACATCCGCACCTTCGCGGCATCAGCAGTAGGAAGGCCTAGCAGTGTGCGGTTGAGTGCCCAACTGACGCTCGAGTGCAGCTCATACCAAGCATACCACAAGAACGGGTGGCTTTGCTTCCGGTGAACGATCTTGTGAAGCGTTGCCAAGCCCGACTGTCCTTGGCGCCCGAGTTGAAAGAGCATATAGGCGAAGTCTGCCCGCGTGCCATTCTCAAGCGTAGCAATTTTGGATAGGGAAGCAGCAGCTTCCTGGTCGACCTCAGCGAAGTTGCGCGCGTAGGTCCATCCGTGCTGGCTGGCCAAGTCCGGCGCTCCGGTAGTGGCCAGCAATGCCCGAGTAACGTATTCTCCATATCGCTGCAGGTACTGCTGCGCGAGCACGCCCGCGCCCGAGGCTCCGAAGATCATTATGCGTCCGTCTGACGGAAGCAGTTTTGCGGAAACCATGTCCCGCCTTACTCGCTCGACATCTTCAACACGCTGCCAGGAGCCATAGAGGTTCATTGCGCGGCGCAGGTCTAGCTTGCCGTCTATGTATACCTCGGGGAACAGCATGGGGCTATGGCCACGATGGCCGATCAGCACATAAGAGACTCCAGGAAGCTGCTCCCCAAAGAAAGAGAAATTCATCTCCGAGCCTACCAATTCCATTTGCCCGTCTGTTAGAAAGAAAACAACAGGACCATTGGGATTGAAGTCAGGGCTGAGCACATAAAACGCGCGAAAACGTCCGCTGCCTTCATCTGCGTAATCCAACGGAAGAGTGAGATATCGATGCTGCGCATCTGGCGGCAGTCCTGGGTAGTGCGCATCCAGTGCAAGCCGCGCATCGGGTGGCTTTTGTGCCCGATGCCATCTCCTACAGCCGCATATCCCACTTGCTGCACATACCATTAGAACTGAAGCCAATACGGAGATCCTCCGACGCGACTTGTTCATGATGGAAAGTGACCCTCGGTACGGCTCCGCTGTGGTCTGATCACGAACACTACTCGTTCCCGGGGGCTCAGCCAACGATCTTCGACGGGCATCGGCGAGCTGCCGCCGCAGCGCGCACGTCTGTCAGCAGAGATGGTTAAGAGTCATGTTGATTGCTGTCAAAGCGTTTCATCTACGAATAGCGTAATCAGCTGCGGGCGTAGGCCCATACTTCTGATGGAGATGGCAAATGAAGACGCTTGAAGACAATACAGTTCCTGTGAAAGGCGGCGACTACGATCCTGGTACGCTGATTAAGCAGTACGAATCGGCCAAGTTGATTCAGGAGATGCAGACCCTGATCAAGAAGAAGGGTCTCAAGGTCAATCTTGTCCCTGCTGACGGTGCGCCGCTCGCCGAGCCCCTTCAGGGGGCGGGCTGTGGCAGCTGTACTGTCTGTCCCTGTATGATCTGCTGGTAAGCCAGCAGTGGACTGGGTGCCACCTGGGGCAAACGCTCCAGATGGCGGCCTCGTCTGGTAGAGGACTCGGCAACCCGGGGTGAGAGTGCGGAGAGATCGTGTTATGATGGCGACACTTTCCATCGAGCCAGACCAATTTGTCGCGGTGCGCAGAGATTTCGTCTTCACGCGAGATGGGTGTCGGCCAATTCTCTATCCTCTGGACTACATCAACACGCACATCCATTTCCTCACCCCGCTTCAGGGGTTCGCCTTGTCACTCATGGACGGCATCTCGCGGTTTTCTGAGATCGAGAACTTGTTCCACCGCCTCTTTCCGAGCGCCGTGGCCGGGTGCCTCATCGAGACGCTGTCAAGCGTCGACACTTTGGTGCGCGCGAGCGTATCACCCGTGGGTATTGGTGCTAACGGCATCCTGGAGATTGCCGATGTCCCGATCACAAAAGCGATCCGTTTTGACCCGCGCTGCTTTGTCATCGATCCGCAGGCACATTCGCGCGTTATGCAAGGCGTGAAGACTCGATTTCGCCTGAAGGCACCAATCAACCTCTACACTGTCTTCACCCATCGCTGTCAAACTGACTGCCTTTATTGCTACGCCGACCGACGCGTAAAAGCAGGTGAAGAGATGCGTCTTGAACGCTGGCGCGAGCTGATCCAGGAAGCGGCCTCGATGGGGGTGCGCATGTGCTCACCTGACAATGGTGACACCTTGGCGCGGCGAGATGGACTGGATTTCCTCAATCTGTTGGTCGAGCACGAGATGCTCTTCCTCTTATCAACTAAAGCACTTATGGACCGTGATTCGGTCGCGAGACTAGTCGATGCTGGCTTCAAGGAGAAGATCAATGATGTGATTGAGCGGCCGGTGCAGCTTAGCTTCGATGCCGCTGACGAGGCTGTTAATAAGCGCATTTTGCAGGTGAAGAAAAGCCGCGCGCAACTGACGGCGCGCACATTCGAAAGCTTCATGGCTTTCGGCATACATCCCATTATAAAAGCAGTTATTACTGGACTAAATGTCGATCAACCGAAGAAGATCGTCGATTTCTTCTATCCTCGGGGCGCTAGAACCTTCAGTTTTGTGCGCTATACGCGCTCATTCCACCGCCACAGCGACGATCTGTTCGTGACAGGCGCGCATCACACGACGCTTGCTCGCGAATTTGAGACAATCCGAGCGAAGTATCCGGACATTAAGCTAAACGAAAATCTGTCTAGGCTCCCCACGGCAACTGGAGAGCTTACGCCGGAGCGCAAGCGACAGATCTGGAGCCAGCGGATCGGCTGTGGAGGAGGATGGCACGCTCTCGGAATAGGTCCCGACGGCGGCGCATTCCTATGCGAGCAGATGGCTTACGAGGAGCCGTTCCTGGTCGGCGACGCGCGGCGCCAATCGTTGCGGGAAATCTGGAGTGAGCGCCGATTGCTCGACTTTATCCATCCGAGCCGCGACCGGTTTGCGGGGTCCAGTTGCGAGACCTGTCCCTCCTTCGAGACGTGCATATGGGAGAGGGGCCGGTGCTACCGAGACGCATATTTCTCCTATGGATCCGTTCACGCCACGGCGCCGTTGTGTCCTTTCAACGATAAGCCGGGCGTGAGAATCAGCTAGTGGAGAGCGCCACGACCATGACGACGACGCGAAATTGGAAACCGTCGAGCTTCAACATGCCCCTGCGTGAGGCGGAGGAAACGACGGTGCTGTTCAACGCGAGCAACGGTCAGACACTTGAATTGGATAAAGCTGGCTGGGCTATAATACAAGGCTGCTTCAATAGTCTGCAGCATGAGGACGCCACGCCGGATCACGAGCTTGTAAGCTGTCTCGCAACACTTGGCTTTCTAGTGCCGAAGGAGGTGGATGAGTTTGGCGAGCAGGAGGAGCGGCTTCGTCACGGGAAGGTCGACGATTCACGCCTTTTTATCACCATCGCGCCGACCATGGCTTGCAATCAGCACTGTAGCTACTGCTTTCAGCGCAATACGCCGAAGACGACGATCGTATCGGAAGAGATGCAGCAGGGTATCATCGAGTTCGTCCGTCGCAAGCTGAACCGAAGTCGTCAGTTAGTCGTCCAGTGGTTCGGCGGCGAGCCACTGATCGCCTATGCCGCAATCAACGCCATGACGCGCGCACTCAAGTCGATCTGCGCAGAAAGCGGTGTCGACTATTATGCTGAGATGCTGACGAATGGCGTTCTTCTGACGCCGGGAAAGATTGCCGCCCTTCCGGAACTTAGTATCAAGGCGCTGCAGATATCCCTCGACGGGATGCCCGAGACCTATTCTGCTCGCCGCCAGGTTCCCCTCGGGGAGGCTGAGGCGCATTACCGCTTTTTGGCCGAGAACTTGAAGGACATTGTTCAGGCCACGGGGTCCCTCACGATCCGCATCAACGTGGATCGGGAAAACATCGAAGAGGCCAAATACGTCGTTCGCCTCTTCAAGAGCCACGGAGTGGTCGATCAGCGCATTGATTTCCGTCTCGGCTTTATCAATACCAGCCGAGGACTGGTGGATTGCGTGCCACACGACTGTTTCACCAACACTGAGTTTGCCAAGGAGGAGCTGGCTTTTCGTCGCTTCCTCGAGTTCGAGGGCTACATGGTATTCGGCATGCCGCAGCCCAAGCGCTACCCTTGCACTGCGGTCTTACGCAACTCATTTACGATCGATCCACACGGTAACCTCGGCAAGTGTATCCCCGCTGTGGGCACCTCCCAGTCGACATTCGCGCGCATTCAACCGGGCGATATGGATCGAACACTGCGGGACGCGACGGCGGTTGAGATGCCATTTGGGGAGTTCAACCCCTTCCAGAGCTATGGGTGCAGTCGCTGCCGGATGATGCCAGCGTGCCTGGGCTCATGTCCCAAGCACCATGTCGATGGCCGGCGCGTGGTGGCCTGCAGTATGCGCCAAGCCCTCGCCGACAAAGTCACCTTTTATCACCGGTTTCATGAGCGGCGGCTCGATGCCCGCACTGGAGTCCTAGATGTTGATCAGTAGGCTTTGATGCCCCATCGCGATGGTCCACAAGACCTTCGTCTAATAGCGGGATTTGCAAGCGCCTTCTTCGTGCATCAGATTGGAATAACTGCGCGCGATCATTGAAATCCGCATTCAGGGTCAAGACGGATCCCTAAGCGAGCACGATGCGCTATCCACGGAGTCCGGAATAGCAGGTCGCCACGCACATGAGATCGAGCTCCAGGACATTGCTAAGCGGTTCGGGCCTGGATACCGCAAGCTACCCGGGTACAGCAAGTGACCGACCAAGGCGTTTGACGCGACGCAGCGTCCGAAATTAGATCAAGACCGAGCGTCAGCAGACGCCGGCAGTTCTGTTTCGAGACCGCGAGCAGTTGGTCTCGTCAGCGCAGGAATCGAGAAATGCCTTGCGCGCGATTTTCAAGAATAAGATATCGGCCAGCTTATAGCGACGGCCTGCGATCCAACTCAGGAGCCCGCCAATTACGTAGAGGCAACGCCACCGGCATGCCGAACGAGCCTCTCTTCGACGAGACGAGCGGCGTAGCACTCGACGAGCAGTCCGTGCGGCCCGCTTCTGAGACGCCGGTACAGAGCTGGTCCCGGTTGTCCGAACAAAGTTTCCGCATCGATAGGTGGAGCGTCTTCCGGGGTTAGGCTGCCATGCGGAAAGATCAGATATCAAATGCCGAACCAAGTCTGCGCGATGGAGATCACCTCACGTCTCCATGGCGAGTGGCTTCGTCTCCCTCGCCGTGGTCCAGGTGTCGGGAATACCTCGTGTTCTGTCGTGCGGCGGTCGATCACCATGGAAGCCGCGTTGGGCGTAAGCCTACAAAGGAAGGTAGTTGCAGCGCGGCTGTTCGAACGTCAGCTTCTGACTGAGTAGATTTGGGCTACGTCTGACAGACGCCTCCCTCAGGCTCGAGTGAGAATGCTGTCATGACGGGCCGATTGCGCAGAGGAAAAGTAAGCATTTAGCGTACTTCCAAGGATTTCAACACACTGTCTCAGGAAGTCGCTCAAAACCCGAGAAGACAGCACCATGCTCGACATGTCGATGATGCGCGCACATTGGCGACTCGATGTCCTAGAGTTGGCAATGACGCTGGGCAGCGTTGTTAAGGCCTGCCGTCATTGTGGGGTTGACCGCACGAGCTTCTACGCGTGGCGTCGCCGCTTCCAGACGCAAGGCATACATGGGTTGCGGGACCGGCCGCCGGTTCACCATAGTCACCCTCAGACGACCCCACCGCAGACGGCAGTTAAAATTGCTGCCCTCGCGTTGCAGCATCCCGCATATGGTTGCAATCGTCTGCAAGATCTGCTCCAGAGCGAGGGCGTGAACCTATCGGCGGTTACAGTGCAGAGACTTTTAAAAGAGCGCGGCCTAGGCTCCCGCCGTCAGCGTTGGCTGGTGCTTGAAGCGCTCGCTGCCGGGCGATTTCTCAGGCTCACGCCCGAACAGTCCGCCTTCATCGAAGCCAAGAACCCTAGCTTTCGCGAGCGTTACCGTGAAAGTCAGGCCCCCGGGGAGGTGCTCTGCGCGAGCATCCTGGCCGCCGGCCGCGTCCATGGGGCAGGCAAGATCCTTCTGTGTTTCGTCGTCGATACCTATTGCGCTTATGCGTTTGCTACGCTGAGTGTCTGCGGGCATTCGCAAGCTCTGACCGATTTAATGCAAAACGTCGTCATCCCCTTCTACAGCGAGCGTGAACTCGTCGTGAGGGAGGTGATCGCCAACAAAAGGATTGCAATTAATTGCCGCGACGCGAGACCGTACGCGTCCACTGTCGCGAGTGGCGAGGTGAGCCATTCCATAAAACTGCGTCCGGTGAATGCGAACGGGTTCGGTGAGCGTTTCCGCCAGATCGTGTGCGCTGAGTTCCTTCGCGGTCGGCGAGCGAAGGAGGATCGTTTAAGCTTGGATTGCTTTCAGACAAAACTGAAGCTCTGGCTCGAGCGATACAACTGCAGTCGTTCCCTGGATGGCTATCGTACCCATGGGATACCACCGGCTGAAATGATGGATCGATGGCTCGCGCAACAGGCCGGCAGGTTTGGATGAGGGCCTTTGGGGTGGGGCCCGCCTTCACGCCGTCGAAATCAACGGCGCTGGCAAAATCAGATGGGGTGGCCTGAGTAGCTTCTCGGTTCGGGGCACCGACGCGGGGATGAAAGTCGTCGACTTGCGCGTCGCCAGGAGAGGTGTCCAGTTGTCTATCGCGCGCATAGCGTCAAGATGAAGAAATGATCCACTGCCGAGTTCAGCTCTTTCCGCCGTCGTCTCTACAGCCGCCCGTCCGTTTGAACCAGATTACCTGAACGGCTACTTTAGCTAATGGGGACGTTTAGAACAAGCCGGTCAATCCGGGAAGTGCGCTTTCGATATCCTCAAACGTCACGACTGCTTTGAAATGGTGGGAGTGATTCGAATAATCCCTTAGCCGAATTGCGCTGCAAAGAAGCATTGTGGTCGCTTTGGAATGAGGTAGCCCTTTTCGGGGAGGACGGTTTGCCCAACAGACTGCGGCTTGGGTGCGATCATCCCTGAAGGAACCGGCCGGCTGTTTCACTTCGATATGAATGCGGACGCTCCTTCATCCGCTAGATTAATCATGAGCGATACGCACGCTCCGGGGCCTGGAAACCCTGAACAAGCGGTTGGTGTCCGCCGGGTTGGGCACCGTCTCCTTGACCAGTCGTCCGTTAAGAAGCCGATTGCAGCGATGAGCGGTCGCTGATGGCAGCGATGAGGGTGGCCAGGAAGAGGCGCCAAAGAACTCTGAGCCAGGCGAGGATGCGGCGGAAGTTGTGGCCGACTGCTGAGAGGATGACGTTGGCCGCATCGCCGGCGCGGCCTTTGAGGTAGCAGCGGCCGAAGTGACCATCGGCCTTCAGGTGTCCGATGATGGGTTCGATGGCGGAGCGGCGGCGTAGTTCGCGCTTGATGATACCGAAGACCCCGCGCTTCTGGCCGGAGATGAAGACACGGCGCGGGTTCTGTGTGTCATGGCCACGATATCCCTTGTCGACATAGGCCCGCTCGATCGCGCAGCCGGTGAGTGTCTCGGTGCGGTCGATGGCGTCCCGCAGCGTGTGACCGTCGTAGGGGTTATCGGGTAGCGCCGTGGCGTGCAGCACGAACAGGCCACCGGGAGAACGGTGTGTTTCGGCATGGAATAAGGACCCCGTTTTCGGGGTGATCGGCATCCAAAAGGGGCTCTGACGCATTTATGGTGCAGCACTGGTCATGTGGCACCGACTAGCCGAGCCTGCAGCAAGTCGAGCTTGGCGCGTCCGTACATTTGGCGCTTGACCAGTTTGAGCTTGGTGATCTGGCCCTCTGTCTGTCCGTTGGACCAGGAGGTCGTGATCGCTGCGCTGACGGCGGCCTTGTCCTTGATGACGCCGTTGGCGAAAGACATGACGAGGCTTGCGCATGCTCGTTCCAACCATGGTTCAAGCTCTCCGTGAGCCTTCTTTCGGATCATCGCATGGAAAGCGGCTATGATCTCTCGAGCTTCCACCAGGAGAGGAACGCCTTGCTCAATCGCCGCAATGGTGACGGTCTCTGACTTTGATAGCGTATCGCGGCCATTGGTCATCAGGCGGGCGATCGTTCTCGCAGATGGTACGCGCTGCAGGCTCTGAGCATCGGCCGTTTCGGCACGCCGACGGCGTGTCGCCCATTCGGCAACGACTCGCACCGAGCCTCTAAATCCCCGCGCCTTGAGGCGACGCCAAAGGTCGGCGCCATTACGATGGCCCGCGGCCCACTGAACATCCAGCCATGGCAGGTAGTGCTCGAGCGAGCTCTCGCGCACCCTGAACACGTCGGATCGCTGACCTCGCAATACCCTGCGGATGAGGCCCCGGCTATGGCCGGTGAGCCGTACGATCTCCTTTATGGAGACGCCGGTCTCAGCCTGTTTGAGAATTGCCGCGTTCGTGTCTTCTCGCCGAAGATAGCCCTCATATTGAATGCGCTCGGCGGCGGTCATTAAGTTGGGATTTATGGTGGCGGAGCCGACCGCGATGCGTACCTGGCGCATGGATTTGCGAACCGCATCCAGGAAGGCGTGGCTCGCGTTCTCCATGAGGTGCCAACGGTCGGCGACCTGGGTAGCGTGCGGGAGTGCCTTGGCCACAGCAAGGGCATATCCACCGCCGCGGTCGCGCGCGACCACAGCGATTTGTGACTGCCCCGCGAGCCAGGCCTGCGCAGTGGCTGGCTCTCTGTCGGGTAAGAGAGTGATCGGTCGTCGCCGCTCGAGGTCACAGATGATCGTTCCGTACCGCTGATTGCGCCGCCAGGCCCAATCGTCGATGCCGATAACGCTCGGCGCAGCAAAGAAGCGGACACCCGCGCTTTCTAACCACCCGAAGCAATGTGTCGTTGCTCCCGGGCAGCATAAGTCGACGGGCAAAACTCGCCGCCGGGCGACCACCCAAGGCAAGGCCAAGGTGATGGACGATCAGATCGAGCCGGGTCGTTCGCCGCGCCCACGGTGCCAGAGCGCCCTCGTCGAAGCGCTCGGTGAAAATACGCCGACCGCACAGAACAGTAACGCAGCGGAAGCGGCGCGCCACGACCACCAGGCGAACCTGCCGCCCCGCCAGCGGCAGATCATTTAGGCGCCTCTGATATCGGCTATGGATCCGCCCAGAACTGGTCCCGCAGCTAGGACAGAGACTCGTCCCGCTCGTGGCGCGTACGGTGATCACGGTCGTAGCGCCATCACAAAAGGCGCTTTCCACGCCAAATCCGCGAGGGACCAAGGCGGACGGACGTAGGGCTCGCTGCATCATATTGATTCCTTTGTGAAACCAACGCGAGCCGACGCTTGAACTTCATCAAAAGTGATGGTGTGGAACGGCCCTTCGAACCGGCATCAAAAGTGCCTAACGTGGTCGCGTAGAGAGGCGCCACAAAGGAAGGACCGTTCCATGGAGAA
>NZ_JBVVPM010000102.1:0-13215 GCF_055811255.1 Bradyrhizobium sp. MI1.11 | reverse complement strand
TCAGCACCCCGAGCCTACCGGCTCAAGGGGGGCAACGCCGACCTCTTCAGAAATTCAACAGAACCCGGGACATCCCCCGCTCGAAGACCCCGGAAGAGCGTGTGGTCGTGGCGATGCGGCGGGATCGCGTCTCAGCGGTAAGCAAAGAGTCGTTCTCGGGTTCGGCGCTACGCGCAATAGGCTTCGCGTCTTGCTTGATGGTTCGAGGAGCCGATTACCTGCACGTGACCTTCGTCAACCAAGTGACGCAACAGGATGGAGGATCAGAACGATGCGATGAGCGCAGCGTACGCGGATCGCGCAAAGATCAAAACTCACCTGCGTCAAACTAGTCGGCTGTGATCAGTCTCTGGCATGTAAGCAGGATCGCCAGGCTCTCGACAGCTCAAGCGAAGTGTGCTGACGCCGAAGCAGCAGAGATTGTGCGCCAATACGCAGGTCGGTGTTGCCCGGGTGGTCTGATCTGAACTAGTCTACAGTATTGCTTTAATGGGAGACGGACGTGGCGACGGGTGTTGTAAAATGGTTCAACGCGATCAAGGGTTTCGGCTTTATTCAGCCGGATGAGGGCGGCCAAGATGTTTTTGTGCACATAAGCGCCGTCGAGCGCGCTGGCCTCTCGGACCTGCGCGAAGGGCAGACAGTCTCTTACGAGGTTAAAGTCGACCCGAAGCGGGGTAAGAGCAGCGCGGAAAATCTGCGTGTCTGATTTGTTGTCGTAGGCGCCTGACCCTCAGCCCCCCAGCCCAAGTCTGGCGCTTACCTCGGAACGACCCCAGCGCGTTACGCACTGGGGTCCTTTCAGTTCTCGTCGCGTTTCGTCGGGTCCGACAGTGGTTTTTTCGGCATCGGGCGATTGGCGATCCTTTGAAACACCCATCCGACCAATCCCGGCCAGCACGAGGACAGCTCCGGCGAGTGTCCAACCAGTGGATATTCGATGGTAGAATGCCTCGCATTCCGGCTAGTGCTCAACCCTCAGCTTCGTGAACGCAACGCTAGGAGCCTGTCCGAGTAATCGGATTGTTCTCGACGAAGAACAAGTGTCGTGATTCAAACGAGGGATGAGTAAGACATCTCGTCCATGGGACGTTGATCAAGTTTGGCTGCTGCCGCCGTCGATCCAGGATTGGTGCCTCCGGGCACGTGGCCCACTTGTCCGCGACACGGTTCGGACCGGTTTGGACCTGTCGGCGATCATGGATGTCTACGACGAGGAGCGCGGCTTTCCGCCCTATCATCCCGGCATGATGGTGGCGCTTCTTCTTTATGCGTATAGCCAGGGTATCTACTCGTCCCGACGGATCGCTCGGGGCTGCGAGGAGCGGCTGGATTTTGCGGCGGTGACGGGAATGCAGCGGGCGGATTTCCGTACGATCAGCGAGTTCCGCAAACGCCATCTGGCGGCGCTATCGAACCTGTTCCGACAGGTCTTGAAGCTGTGCCGCGAGACCGGCCTTGCGAAGCTTGGCCATGTGGCGCTCGACGGCACCAAGATCAAGGCCAATGCCGGGATCAAGGCGATGAGCTATGGCAGGATGAAAAAGGCCGAACCGAGGTTTGCAGCGGAAGTCCAACGCTGGCTCGCCGAAGCCGCCCAGACCGACAAGGCTGAGGATCGTCAGTTCGGAGCCTCCAAGCGCGGCGACGAGATCGGACTAGATGGCCAACAATGAGAAACGGCTCGAGAAGATCCGTGCCGCTAAGGCCCCCCTGGAAGCCGAAGCCAAAGCTGCCGCCGAAGCCAAAGCCGCCTCGAAGCCAGACGACGACGGCACCAGCGACGGCGGCAAGGGCCGGCCGGGGCGCAAATCCAAGCCGGCACGGCAAAGCCGAGCGACAAGGCACAACGCAACTTCACCGATCCCGACAGCCGCGTAATGCCGACCAAAAACGGCTTCATCCAGGGCTACAACGCACAGGCCGCCGTCGATGGCGCCCATCAGATCATGGTGGCGCACACGCTGACCAACTCGCCGATTGCGACAGCCGCCTGACCACTGCGCGTCCAGGAACGGCAGGTGTTCATCCAGGGTACTTTGACGGGTGCGGAAAATATCCGTACCGCCGCGGCGACTAATTTGGCGAACCAGATTGCGATTATGTCCTCTGCGGCGGATGATCTCATTGAGCGGCACTGTCGCTGACAAGCGCCGCAATTGCGGCATGGCTGTCCTGGCGCCGCAGATACCCCTGATAGCGAAGCTTTTCCGCGCAGGTCAGCAGTTTAGGATCGTGACGGTCTGGTCGCTCAGGACCCGGGAGCGACCGCCAAGCTGCGCTGACCGCACATGACAGTACATATATCGAAGGGTTGAACGTCGAGATGTCGCATCCTCATACTCAGCAAAATGGTTCTGCATCAGCGGCTCTGTCCGTGGGCTACAGCTCGCGCCTGCGCTGTCTCTGCCGGACATGAGTTTCGAATGCTGCCAGACGTGCTTCGTCAGTCTCCAATGCTTCAAGCGCGCGGCTGCCGCGCTTGGCTGCCATGAGTTCCACGAGACGCTCCGCCGCAGCGAACGCGGGAGTGACGGTGTGAAAGAATGAAGGCGTTTCGGTCCGAACCTGAATCGCCACTTCGGCAAGCTGGGCAATCGGAGATAGCTCGCTGTCAGTCAACGCGACTACTTTTGCACCGCGTGAAACCGCGAATTTGGCAGCTTGCACTGTATAGCGCGTGTACGGGCTAACTGTAACCGCCAATAGGATGTCTCCTGGACCGGCAGACCGGAGCGCATCATTATGCGTGCTCCCCATTCCGTCGATCAGCACCGTGGGCGAGCCGAGCAATGAGCTGACATAATGGATCAGATAAGCTGCAGGAAAACTTGATCGGAGGCCGAGACAAAAAATGCTTCGCGCCTCCACCATGAGATCGGCTGCGGCTGCCATCGCCGCGGATGGACGGGCGAGGTCCCTTAGATGGCCATGCAAGGCATCGATCGTATCAACGATGAGGGCGGCGGCATCACCCTCAACCTGTCGTCGTGCTTGCAATTCTTTTGCGCGCCCCGCGAAACTTTTGGCGCGTTCCCTGATGGTATTTGTGAATACCTCCTTTAAGCTGTCGAAACCATCAAAGCCGAGGCGCTGTGCAAACCGTGTTAGCGTCGCCGGAGGTACGCCTGCTCGGCGCGCCTGCTCCCTCATCGACAGCAATGCGGCCTCGGTCGGATGATCAAGCAGCCAACGTGCGGCGACCTTCATTTGTCGCGGCAGCCGCTCGTAGCCGTCCTTGATGGCACCTGCGATGGGCAACTCCATTCCGATACACTTCCCGCCGTCGCGGCCGGCCCAATTGAAGGGCCAAGTTGTGCCGCATGTCCTTGGCCCACAAGACCTTGTGACGAATTTTCGCCGCGACGGAACACGATGCCCACCGCTTGGACCATCTTGAGGGCGATCTCGGGCGTGATCACGTCTCGCACGGACGCAGACAGGTGCGGCCGGGCAGCTAATTGAGGCGCTCAAATTCAGGCGACGACACGCGCGCCGAGGATAGCTCCGTAACAGGAAACAATTCGCCCGCCCTACCGCGAGGCGCGATGGCCCGGGCTGCAATGAGCCATGTAAGGATTCGCTACTAGTGGTATTATCGCTCCTTTCTGCGCCCTTGTCGGCATCCGTCAAAGCCGCGGTAGTCTGCGCGTCACCACGTTCGAGAGCTCCAGGAGAGGGGTCCCGCTCTATTCGCCTGCGCCGACTGGCCGTCATCGCGTCGATGGATCCATGCGAGTGGCAGAGGGACAGCCGAGAGGTCCGCTAACTGACGGCGGAAAACTCCGATCATGATTCGACGCGTGTTCGGCCTTGGGGACGCCGATTCCGAAATGCCGCGTGTGGGCGACATCGAGGATGCGGCTGACCAAGCTCGAGAAGCTGTGTCCGCCGCTCGTTGCGGCCAGAACATAAGAGGTGCGTACACCGAGTGCCGCCATGGAGTTGATCTCTAGGACAAAGGGCTGGCCGGAGCGATCGATCCGAACGTCGACACGGGCATAATCGTGACACAGGCAAGCACGGAAGGTCGCGACCGAAATATCCCGCAGCATCGTCGCAAGCTTACTCCCGACTTGCGCTGGGCAAATCTTCTGCGGCTCCGCGACCACCACGTGCTTCTTGTCTTCCCAGGTGATAAGACGTGTCTCGCGGTCGCCGAAGTCCTGCTCCACCAGAGGCAACACCTCGAGCTGCTCGTTTCCCAGCAGAGCCACGCAGATTTCCCGCCCCTCGATGTATTCTTCAACGAGTGCATCCTGCGCATACTGCGTGACAATCACCTCTACGGCCTGCCTCAAGCGAGTGGGCTCATGTACAAGCTGCAATCCCAAGCTGGTGGATTCGTGACGCGGCTTCACTACGACTGGGAATCGCAGGTCGCTGGTGCTCTCGGTTCCACGACGCATCACGCGAAAGTTCGGCGTCGGCACGCCGCGATCGCGGATGAGCCTCTTGGCAATGACCTTGTCGAGCGCCAGCCCATGCCCCAAGGGGCTTGATCCGGTGTACGGAACGCCGGCCATCTCGAGCATGGCCGGAACGTGGGCGTAACGGCACTCGCCCTGAATTCCGTACGCCAAATTGAAGACCATTCCGGAGGGGCGGGCTTGTGGATCGGGGGGCATGAATCGTTCGAGTGTAGCGAGCAGTCCTTTATCGCCCTCGCACAGCAGCGTCTCATGGCCGCCCTCTTGCAGTGCCGCTACCACGCTTTCGACCGCCTCGCGGCCGTATTCCTCTGGAGCAGACTGACCGAACCGATTGATCACGCCCGTACGATCATGGTTCCACACGACGGCTACCCGCATCAGTTACTCCCTGGATGTTTGTCCACTGTCACGTTCATTCGCTCGGATTTGGTTGATCGAGGGGAATGGCTCGTCTGGATCCTGGGTGCCCGCCGGTAAGGGCCGGCCCGGCGAGCGGACTTGCTCCCTTCAAAAGACGGAAATCAAGATACTTGTTGCTCAGCGAGATGCATCCTGCAGAAAAACTTCCAACATACGTGGCAAGCTGTTCAAAGTCGCGATGATGAGAGCCGCAAACAAGAGTTGGAGGCCACCTGTCAGACCACGGGAGGGTGAAAATCCGATGGCCGCGGTAAGTCGTCGAAACCGGCTCTACCTGCGCGGGCGGAGCGCAGCTCGCTGAATGTTCTTCGGTGATAAGATCGCAGGCCGCGCGCAAATCAGCTGCGATGTGCTGGGCGATCCCGCCCGGATAGAAGTCGGTGCCGAGATCGGCTAGCCGGCGTAGCGTGGCGGCGCGCTCCGGTCCTCGAAACATGCTGCCGATGTCCGGGAGCTGACCGGTTTCCAGAAACAGCTTGCCGGCCGGCGATGGCCGCACATAATCCGCCATCCAGTGGGTTTGTCGGTGCTGCAATAGTGTTAGCCTTCTTTAATGATGCGGATAGCGGGAACTAATCAGCCTTTCCGGGTTGAGCACGTCGCATTTCCTGCTCGCGCGTCCAGTTACGGAATTAGATGGAATCGTGCGCGTGATGCCGCGCCGCTGCTCGCCATCTTTGATCGTGCCCGGCGAAGCAACTGCTGGCGCACGGGATTGTCCATCGATGGACTCCGTTCGAGCGTCGGCGAAACGGACGAACAACACGGTGTACCGCGCAGCCCCGATGTACTGGGCTCACACACGCAACCAGGGCTTCTAGCCCGGCTCCGGCGGCGGGTGGGAAAGGCATCACCACCGCTTCATACCGCTGCCACTTGGCCAGGGCTTCCTGCTTCACTCTGTCTCGGTCGATAACCAACATTGCGCGCCTTTTGATCTTATTCTTCGGGCAAATCGTCCAACCAACAGGCTCCCTCGAGGTGCGGCCGGGAAAAAATCTTTCCGATCTTCTCAGGAGTCTTGTTTTGATGATAGCGCATATACAGACGGCCATCGCCTCCGAGGTCGAGGACCTCGATCTTTCCTGTGTGATGGGACATGATGTATTTGAATGTCTTTTCAATGCCGCTGAGACGTTGGTTGATGCCGCGCGCAATCTCTACTCCGCGCTGCAGCGGAACCTGAAAATGCGATGCGCCTTTCACCGGCCTGCCCTGAAAGAGATAATATGGGCGGACGCCCATCTGGTGACACTTGGCAAAGGTCGCCGCCAAGATCCCGGGATCATCATTGACCTTCGCGAGAAGCACGGACTGGTTCAGGAACTGCACGCCCTGTGCGCACAAGGAGCGAATGTTGCGCTCCGCATCGACCGAAATTTCGCCTATGTGATCGAAATGTGTGACGATCACAGCGGTCTTACCCGCTTCACGGATCCGTCGGAATAAGGCCGGCAGAGCAGGATCCTCAAACCGGCTGGGCTCAAAGGCGACTATCTTTGTGCCGAATCGAATTGACTGCAAATGTGTGATCGGCAGCAGATGATCAAGAATTTTGTCGAGCTTGGCGGTGCTGAGCACGAACGGGTCGCCTCCCGATAGCAGCACGTTCGTCATCTCAGCATGGGCGGCAATATATTGCGTAAGTCGGGTGAAACTAGGTGCGACTTCATCGGAGTTCTTGCCGACAATGCGTTTGCGAAAGCAATAGCGGCAATATGAAGCACAACGGTCCGTTACCAGCAACAATCCCGTCTGGGCGTACTTGTGCTGAAGTCCAGGCATCACCGTGTTGTCGTGCTCACCGCTTGTATCCAGACTGCCGGGACTCTCGATCTCCTCGAATGAGGGCTCCACAACGTACTTAAGCTGGTCGTAGTAACCACTCTTGGTGATCTGTTCACGATAGAAGTTTGTGACAAGATGACGCGTCATGCTGGCGGCTTTCAGCTCACCCTCGGTGACGACGCGTGTCCCCTCAATGAAGTTCATGAGGACAGTGTGAGGCCGCGGGACCGAACCCGCAGTGTCCATCGCATTGATCTGGGTCGTTCGAGCAAGTGTCATGTGAGCTCCTCGTCGGGAGACAGTCTGTCGTCTACGAACTGTTGACGGTGTCCCAGCAATCGACGTGC
This sequence comes from Bradyrhizobium sp. MI1.11, assembly GCF_055811255.1. Classification (NCBI taxonomy): domain Bacteria; kingdom Pseudomonadati; phylum Pseudomonadota; class Alphaproteobacteria; order Hyphomicrobiales; family Nitrobacteraceae; genus Bradyrhizobium; species Bradyrhizobium sp. MI1.11. The sequence goes on along the minus strand of NZ_JBVVPM010000102.1, from coordinate 6,227 downwards.
CACACAAAGGTGCGTGAGAGCCTTGCTTGAAGGGGAATAAAGACGTTTCGCGCAGCGTCGGCGGAATACTTTCGTCTTAGCGTGTCGGGTAGCCAACATAGACGTCTTCAAGTGAACACAGCTGAACACGATAGCCCGAGCGGTCAACTTAGAACAGGAGATTGCTGTCAACGAACCTCGACGACCGCATAACGCAGATGAGATCAACACGGACGGGGCGGTACGTGTGGCCGTGGTACGCCTTCTGCGCGCCTATATTGCGGCGATCGGACAGAGCGACAAAGCGCGAGCGGCACGGCTAGAACGCCTTTGGGGCGAGATTGGCGAGCATCCGGTCCACACTCGAACTTACAAGATCGCCAATTTGAGAACAATAGCTCACCAGCAACGCCAATTCTTGGACGCTAATTCTGCGCGCGTAATCGGCGACTGCTGTGAGTTTAACAGTAAGCGCGAAGCCGATACCCTTGCTTCAGAGTTAGAACGAATCTGCGAAGAAGGCCTCCGGCTTGGACGGAGGTTTGGATGGGATTGGACAGCAAAAAGGACGTCTGTTTGGACGGCTCACCGTTAGGGCCGGTGAGCCGGCTGGAGGTCCTCGAAGGAGCGTCCGGACGCCGGGTGCGTTCGGAGGCTGAGAGAGCCCGGATCGTCGCCGAGAGTCTGCTACCTGGTGCCCAGGTGTCCGAGGTGGCGCGCAAGCACGGATCGACGCGCTGGCAGATCTACGATTGGCGACGGCGGTTTCGACACCGGGGCATGTTGCCGCCGTGCGAGGCGTCGCAGTCGGCATTCGCACCGCTAGTCGTGGAAAGCACGTTGGAGGAGCGTCCGGCTCCGGCGATCAAGCTTGAGATCGCGATCGGTGATGTCGTGCTGCGGACGGACACAGCCATAGATGGCGAGCAGCTGTCCCGGGTGATCCGCGCGATGCGAGCGTCACGACACGCTGCTTTGATCGCGGCGCGATGATCACGTTATCTGCCTCGCCAAATGAGCGCGCGCCGAGGTCATCAAGCAGGGGACTTCCAGGAGCTCATGAGAGCGCACATATCTCTGATAGCAAGAAGTTTGATCGTCACGGCTGCGGCTGAGCGGCTTCCGGGTCCGGCTCGGAACCATCGCGCCTGGGCTCGCTATCCGAAGGAGCGGATCGTCCTATGTCGATGCCCTTCAGGCGACGCCTACGACGCTTACGTTGCATCGTAGATAAAGTTGCGCAGCCTCGTTGGAGCGAGGGCTCTGCCGCCGTTTTTGGTGGTCTGCAGCACATAATCAGTGATGCGATGGCCTCTGCAGGGCCTTCAGGACGGTCATCGAAGAGGTGCTTGACCTCTCGCTCTCGTACATGAACGTGACCGGGCACTCTCTTTCATCCCGCGGGCGCCCCGATCTCTTTATTGGTATGATCCATCCGACTCATTTTCGAATACCGACACATACGTTGCAAACAAAAATGAGTGTGTGTTATCGTGCGGGCGAACATGATTATCCACCCTGCCGGGTTCATAGGAAGAACACGACGTTTGAAACTAGGAAGCGGGCATGAAAAACCAACGCGGAACTGGGAGTTCATTCAGCGCGGATGACATGGCCGAGCGTCTTCGGGCTATTGAGTCAGCTCTTGTCGAACAGAAGCATCGGAATGATGAAATCATCAAGCGTGTCGATGACGTCCTATGGCGGCAGTCAGTGGAAGATATCGCCAGCATTTCGAAAATCCGCTACGCCGGACCCGCACGATACGAGGAGAATCCGACCGCGCAAGCGTCCGGCAATCCGCTGGTCATGTGCGCCTACGTGTTTATCCCGAAATCTGTAGACAAAACGCTGAAGTCTCCCTTGCTTGTATTCGCACACGGTGGCGTGCATGGCAACGTGAAGTGTGACGACTACACTACAGTCATTCGCGAACTTATCGAGCAGGGATATGTTGTCGTCGCGCCGGATTATCGCGGCAGCACAGGTTACGGAAGCGGCTTTTACAATCAGATTGATTACGGCGGAAAAGAAATCGAGGACGTCTACCTCGCTGGTCAATGGATGCTGGCCCAGTATGCGTTTCTCGATCCGCGCCGCGTTGGTGTCCTTGGCTGGAGTCATGGCGGATTTCTGACGCTATGGAATATCTTCAATCACCCAGACGCGTATCGGGTCGCCTTCGCAGGAGTTCCCGTCAGTAACCTGGCGCTGCGAGCTGGCACCAAGGCAAAAGGGGCGCACGGTTATCCCATCGATGACTACGGCGCTCTCAGCAGCATAGGAAAGTCGGCTTTCGACGATGTGAACGAGTACATCAGGCGTTCGCCAGTCTACAACGCCGACAAACTCCATACTCCTCTCTTGATTCACACCGCCTCGAACGATTCCGACGTAAACGTTTTCGAGGTCCAACAGCTCATCGAGGCCCTGAAGTTTCGCGATAAGGAGTTCGAATACAAGATCTACGAGGATCCACCGGGCGAACACATCTTTGAGTTGATCGACACCGAAGTCGCACGCGACGCTCGACTTGAGATCTACCGGTTCTTGGCTCGTTACCTCGATCCACCAAAGCCGATGACGGCGGAAGCAGGTTAGTAAACCGCCGCGGCTTTAAAAAATAGTTCGTGCAGAGGTGTCGTCGCGAACAATTCGAGGAAACCGCAGAGGCGCTGCGAATACAGCGGCAAGCCGCTTTGGCGGCCCGGCAAGAGCCTGCTCCGCTTGCGGATGCATTCGATCAACAGCTTTCAACTGAAGAGAGTCAGGCGGGGCGTTCTTATGGGCATTCCGGCTAGGAGATGACGAATGTGGCGCCTCCCTTTTCCTTCTAGCTTCGGCTGAACTTTCGTCATAGGTCCGACAGCTAGCCGACACATCCGAACGGATCATGCCAATTTACTAATGTAGGACAATCGACCCGTTCAGATCAAAAAGATGGCGTTGAGATGCTTCCAAGCAACCATCGAATGCTACACTTCTGACAGTTGATCTGCGAAGCGGGTGGCACGTACCTTGCTTCGCTGATGGCGCAAACGTTGTTTTCCGAACAGATAAACCTTGTGAGGGCAACATGCTTGGAATTGTAGATAAGCTGCCGTCGTTCGAAATCACGGGAGTGCGGCCCGGCTTTCAAATGCGGCAAGACAAGGAGCAAAGCGCGTTCGAGACGCCTAGTGAAAGTAGCTTTCGCGCCAGACGGAAGATCATCTTCTACCCTAAAGACTTCCCCTTCGTCTGCCCGACCGAGATCGCCGAGTTCGCCCGGCGGTCCAAAGAATTCGCCCACTGTGATAAGGACACGCTGGGCGTGCTCGACGCACTGCACACTGACGAGCACTACCCGCGCAACCGCGAGATCGGCGACGAGACCCAGAAAGTTGCTGAGCGGCCTGCCCTTGGGGGCCGAAGTTGCGGTGGATACCCCCGGCCTGCGCCATCGCAATCGCCATGCGCGCCTCGCTGACCGTGTCCATGGCAGAAGCCATCACCAGCATCGCGCTGGTGACGCGGAGCGCAATAGCGCGTGTAGCAATTGGATGATACAGCCCTCTCGCCTGCTTTTCAGCTATCTCAGCCATCGGACGTTGATGAACAAAGAACGCCTGATCTCTCTCATCGTGGCCACTGCGCTGTTCATGGAGAACATGGATTCTACGGTGATCGCGACCTCGCTGCCGGCGATCGCCGCCGACATCGGCACCAGCCCGCTGACGCTGAAGCTCGCGATCACCTCCTATCTGCTCTCGCTCGCGGTGTTCATTCCAGCGAGCGGCTGGACTGCAGACCGTTTTGGCGCCGGCATGGTGTTTGCGATCGCGGTTGGCGTGTTCATGCTGGGCTCGGTCGGATGCGCACTGTCCTCCTCGATCGCCCATTTCATGTTCGCGCGCATGCTGCAGGGCCTTGGCGGCGCGATGATGACGCCGATAGGGGGCCTGGTGCTGCTGCGCTCGATCGACAAGAGCGCGCTGGTCAATGCGATGGCATGGGTGACGGTGCCGTCACTCATTGGCCCGGTAATCGGACCGCCGCTTGGCGGGTTCATCACCACTTATTTCTCGTGGCACTGGATCTTCCTGATCAACATCCCCGTCGGGCTGCTCGGTATTTTCATGGCGCTGAAATACATCGATCCGATCAAGAGCGAAGACCCGGAGCGTTTCGATCTCAAGGGGCTGGCGCTCGCTGGCATCGGTTTGGCCGGCATGGCCTTCGGCCTTTCGGTAGCCGGCCTGAATTTGCTGCCGTGGTCGGTCATCTCGTTACTGGTCGGCGTCGGCACCGTGTCGATGACGCTCTACATCATCCACGCGCGGCGCACCGGATCGCCGGTCTTGGATTTCGTGCTGCTACGGCTGCCGACGCTCCGCGCGGCTATTATCGGCGGCTTCATGTTCCGCCTCGGTCTCAGTGCTCCGCCGTTTCTGCTGCCGCTATTGATGCAGGTCGGCTTCGGGCTAACGCCGCTCCAGTCCGGCCTCGTGACCTTTGCCTCCGCCGTCGGCGCCATGGGCATGAAGACACTGGCCGCGCGCATCATCCGCGCCTTCGGCTTCCGCCACATGATGACCATCAACGCAGTGGTCTCGTCTCTCTTCCTCGCCGCCTGCGCCCTGTTCACGGTGACGACGCCGCTGCTCCTGATCATCATCATCTTGGTCGTCGGCGGCTTCTTCCGCTCGCTGCAGTTCACCGCGATCAACACAGTGGCCTATGCGGAGATTGAGCCGGCGCGGATGAGCCGCGCCACCACGCTGGTCAGCGTCAACCAGCAGCTCGCAGCATCAGCCGGCATCGCGGTCGGCGCCTTCTCACTCGAGACCGTACTGGCACTTCATCAGCAGACCGAGCTCACCGCAGGCGTCTTTGCGCCGGCCTTCGTCGTGGTTGCGATCATATCGGCGGCGTCATCCTGGTTCTTCTGGCAAATGCCCGACGATGCAGGCCATGAAATCTCGGGCCGCGAGGCGATCGATATCTCCTGCCGCAAGGACGCCGCCATCGCCGCCGTTAAGGTCGCGACGGAGGACACCCAGGACGGGCGGGATCAGGGCTGAGCTCAGACTCATCGGGCCAAAAGTCCCGAGCAAGCTAAACTGAACCTTATCTGGACCGCGCCTGAGCGTCGGCTCAAACCGTGAACGGCTTTTTAGGGCATTTCGGCCGCGCGCTTGCGTCCGTGGTCGAGTAGCTCAGCCATTTGGCTTTCGCCCTCACAGATCCGGGCAAGCGGATCTCCCGCACCCGGCTCTTCCCGGTGACGCTTTCAATTAACCCCAATTCTCCTCCGACCAAGGCGCCCAGCTCGATGTCGGTGTGAGGCGCGACAGCCCGCGCCACATGACCGTATATTGCCAGCGGGCGGATCGCTGGCGCGGCCGAGATAACCGCCGAGCCGGGCTATCTTGATGAGATAGCGCGAAAGCGTCTTTCTCGCTTTTGATTTGTCATTGACGAGGCGATCGAGCACGCCGATTTCGGTCGCCGTCAACGCGAGGGGGCGGTGGCGCGTCTGGAGTGGAACGGTGGAGCATCGTCATTCAGAAGACCCGCCAACTCAGGATGCAAAAGCGCGAGATCAGATTGGTCAGACGCTGGGCGGTCCTAAGCTTCGACTCCTCGGCTTTGCAGCCGGACTTAAGTATCTTGCTCAGCTTGAACGGCTTCAGGTGCCGTTCGGGCCCGAGCCGATCAGCCCTCAAAGCGAGCAATCTGGCTTTGCGCGGGTCGTCGTAGCCACTCAGGTCGAGCCGGCAGTTGCTGCCACATCGACGAGCGGGCAGATGGTGATCGTCGTTGGCAGGAATCGTCGAGTGATTGTCGACGGCAGTGTCGATGCGGCGGCGCTGGCGCGGGTGCTGCAGGTTCTGGAGCGTCGATGATACCGATCTCTTCGAACACACGGATCTGGATTGCGACCGGCCACAGCGATATGCGCAAGGGCATGCAGGGTTTGTCATTGTTGGTCCAGGAAGGCATAGGTCGTGATCCGTTTGCCGGAGATGTCTTCGTGTTCCGCGGACGCGGCGGTTCGCTGATCAAGGCCTTGTGGCACGATGGAGTTGGACTGTCGCTCTAGGCGAAGCGGTTGGACCGTGGCCGTTTTGTCTGGCCGGCGACGGTGGGCCGTGTGGTGGGGCTGAGCGCGGGGCAGGTGAGTTAATCGGGGATGTCCCGGGTTCTGTTGAATTTCTGAAGAGGTCGGCGTTGCCCCCCTTGAGCCGGTAGGCTCGGGGTGCTGA
>NZ_JBVVPM010000101.1:0-13554 GCF_055811255.1 Bradyrhizobium sp. MI1.11 | reverse complement strand
CCTTCACGCAACGCCATCGTAGAACTCGCCGCGCTCGCGCGCATGTGTCAATCAGGCGGCCTTCGTCGTATGCGTACGCTGAGGCGCGAGGTCACCAAGCTGAAGGCGGAGCGGGACATCCTAAAAAACTGTCCAGAGCCGTTGCACGCCTGCGCGGGGTAGAAACGGCCTTGTGCTATTCTCTGCGGCAGGGAGGGTAGCGGCCGTCAGCTTATTGGAGGCGCAATCCCCGTTAAAAAACGTGGTCCATGGGTTCATGCGGGCTTGAGAGTGGTGACGCCGCTCCGGCGACGATCCCGATTAGGAAGATGACGATTGGCATAACCCAGACCCTCCTGCTCACGATTGAAGGGAGGATGCTATGCCCAAGACGACGACTGATAACCGCCCGGAGTTGAAGCCGGTCAACTCTGGTGCCGCAGCCATCGACATTGGTTCGAAGATGCACATGGCCGCGGTGAACCCGGCCAGCGTGGACATCCCGGTGCGCACGTTCGGGACGTTCACTTCAGACCTGCATGATCTGGCGGACTGGTTTAAGGCTTGCGGCGTGACCAGTGTTGCGATGGAATCGACTGGGATCTACTGGATCCCGGTCTACGAGATCCTAGAGCAGCGCGGCTTTGATGTCATTCTGGTCAATGCGCGGTACGCCAAGAACGTGCCCGGACGCAAAACCGATGTGAGTGATGCCGCGTGGTTGCGCCAGCTTCATTCCCACGGCCTGTTACGTGGCAGCTTCCGACCTGATACCGAGATTGCGACCCTGCGGGCCTATCTGCGCCAGCGGGAGCGGCTTGTGGAATATGCTGCCGCCCACATCCAGCATATGCAGAAGGCCCTGATGGAGATGAACCTCCAACTCCATCATGTCGTCTCGGATATCACCGGTGCGACGGGCAGGCGGATCATTCGCGCCATTGTTGGAGGCGAGCGCAATCCCGACGTGTTGGCAACCTACCGGGACGTCCGGTGCCATTCTTCGACTGAGACAATCCGCGCAGCACTGGTTGGCAACGACCGGGAGGAACATGTCTTCGCCCTGACTCAATCGTTGGAACTTTACGACACCTATCAGGCAAAGATGTTGGATTGCGACCGCAAACTCGAAGTCCTAATCGCAGGGCTGAGCCCCAAAACGGAAAAACCTGTCGCAAAGCTATCCAGAGCACGCATCAAGACCAAGCAGGTCAACGCGCCCACCTTCGATGTCAGAGCCGCGCTGTACGGCGTGGTCGGCGTTGATTTGACTGAGATCCATGGGTTGGGTCCGTCACTCGCATTGAAGCTCATCGGCGAGTGCGGGACGGACCTGAAGGCATGGCCAAGCGCTAAGCACTTCACCTCCTGGCTCTGCCTCGCACCTGGCAACAAGGTCTCTGGTGGTAAGGTACTGTCCTCGCGTACACGGAGGTCCTCCAGTCGAGCAGCCGCGCTGTTGCGGCTGGCAGCCACTACGGTTGGGCGAAGCGATACGGCGCTCGGGGCATTCTATCGTCGGCTGTCCTCACGTGCGGGCAAGGCGAAGGCCGTGACGGCGACCGCTCGCAAGATCGCGGTCCTATTTTACAACACCCTTCGGCACGGGATGAGCTACAAGGATCCGGGCGCGGACCACTATGAGAAGCAATATCGCAGCCGTGTACTCGCCAACCTTCAGCGGCGAGCCAAATCGCTGGGCTTCGTCTTGCAAGCCATTCCGGGAGACGCATATCCGGCTGTTTCTTAGGAAGGCCGCTGCCTACTTCGCGAAGGAAGCGACATGAAGTTCGTCTTCATTGCGAAGCACCGGAACATCTGGCCGGTGGCATGGCTATGCGAAGCAATGGGCGTATCCCGGTCGGGCTTCCATGCCTGGCTGAACCGATCGCCCAGCGCCAGATCCCGAAGCGACGAGACAGTAGGCCAGCAAGTCAAGGCGAGCTTCGTTGCCAGCGACCGGACTTACGGCGCACGGCGTGTCTGGAGAGACCTTTTGGCGGACGGCATCGACTGCGGTCTGCATCAGATCGAGCGTCTGATGCGCGTTCAGGCCTTGCGGGCAAGGCCGCGGCGCCGACGCCTGCCGAAGGACGAAGGCGATCGCCAGATAGCGAACGTGCCGGCGAACCTTCTGGATCGTCAGTTCGTGGCCGAGCGTCCGAACCAGAAGTGGATCGCCGACTTCACCTATATCTGGACCGCGGAGGGCTGGCTCTATGTGGCGGCCGTGATCGACCTGTTCTCGCGCCGGGTGATCGGTTGGTCGATGAGCGCCAGCATGACGGCCCAACTGGTTGCGGACGCCCTTCTGATGGCCGTCTGGCGGCGTGGCAAGCCGGATGCCCTGATGCATCACTCCGATCGTGGCAGCCAATACGTCAGCGAACAGTTCCAGCGCCTGATGGCGGACAGCGGCATTGTTTGCAGCATGAGCCGATCCGGGAACGTCTGGGACAACGCGGCGATGGAGAGCTTCTTCTCGTCGCTGAAGACCGAACGCATCGAGCGCAAGACCTATCGCACAAGGAACGAGGCCAGGGCAGATGTGTTCGACTATATCGAGCGGTTCTACAACGGCGTCCGCCGTCATTCGACGATCGGGTACGTCAGTCCAGTTGAGTTCGAGCGCAAGGTGGGATTAGCTTAACCGGGTGTCCATCAAACCGGCAGCAGCTCAGATTGCCCATTTCCAGGATCCGCACAGCTCGGAAAAGCGGTCAGTTCCGCTCAGGACCTTCAGTGAGGGGCACCACGTTGTCCATGTGGACCGGCGCTGAGCGTGTGCTTTGCCGCTTCACGACCTGTTCAAGCACAAGAGCCTCTATTGCGAGCTCATCTGCCAAGCGTCGGAAGAGTTCGTGCTTTTGCGGGTCGCTTGCTCGGCTGCTCATAACGGCCAAATCCGCAGCATCGGCGCGGAGCTTGTTCAATTTTCCATGATGTCTTTCATCTTGTCGCCAGATCCTAAATCCACTTCACCCCCCGGCGCTCTACTCTCATCTCTTGATTCCAAGCCTCTGCAGCTTAACAACGACCGCGCGAATTGCTGTAATCGCCTCGCAACAGTCGCGCCTAGAGAAATGTTCGAACCGAACGTCGCGTCAGGTTGCGGCCTTGCAGATCACCCCAGCGCTTCATACTGTCTCACACCAGAGATGGACATGCATGAGGAGCGGCGCATCGAGATCGAGCAGGAGCTTCGCAGGGCCGCTAGCGTAATCGTGGTCGACATCGCTGGCGATATCCCGAGCGACACGGGCGCTCCATTGGACCGCCAAATTCAGGAGAGCGATCGCGCTCCAGTCTCGACGCCCGTTCTCTATTGTGGAAAATCGCGAAGCAGTAACGTGGCATAGTCACGGCCCTCGTCTTTTTGGTCGCGGTCATGCCCGCCCACACCTTGGCGGTTCCTCGCCTGTCAGAAACGACAGGGTCCGTGCGACAGTGGCGCTAGCACACGGGCTCGCGGTTGCCGCCCCTCGCAGCAACACCTCTCGCGTTCGACACATTCTGAGGCAGCAAGTCTTACGTATCGAATTTCGATAGCTACCTCTGGTAGTTTCCACTTTTAGCCGAGCTATTTTCTGTAGAGCGTCCTGAGAGGCGAGTTGCGTCCGCTCAGCTGGCCTTGCGGCGGAGGAGGGCCGGGATGGCGAGAACGTCTTCATCGACAAAATATCGCGCAGGAGAGGAGCGGCCGTACGGATCCAGACCTTCCGGAGCCGCATCGCGCGCATGTTCCGCATTCGGGTCTGCCGGCCGCCCTAGCGGGTGGTTGGCCGCTGGGAGAGCCGGCGGATTCTCTAAGTGCCGCGGCAGCGGTGCATTACGCTCGATGCGGCCGGCGATGTGACGGCTGACGTTGCGTAGCCTGCCGGCGAGTTCTGTGAGTAAGCTCTCCGCCGGTTGCGTCTGGCAATTCGGATCGGGATTATCGATGCCGGTCGCCACCACCGAAACGCGGACCACACCTTCGAGGCTTTCATCAAAACACGCGCCGACGATGATGTTGGCGTCCGAGTCGGCTTCTTCGCGAATGCGGGTAGCGGCTTCGTCAACCTCGAACAACGACAGGTCCTTGCCGCCGGTGATGGAGATTATGAGGCCACTAGCGCGCTTGATCGAGGGATTCTCGATCAAGGGATTGGAGATCGCGGCCACAGCAGCGTTGAGCACGCGCTTCTCGCCCGAAGCCTCGCCTCTGCCCATCATCGCCTTGCCCTTCTCGCGCATTATAGCGAGAACGTCGGCAAAATCGAGATTGATCAGACCTTCCTTGACGATAAGGTCGCTGATGCAAGCCACACCTGAATAAAGCACCTGATCGGCCAGAGCGAAGGCATTGGTGAACGTGGTCTTCTCGTTGGCAATCCGAAACAGGTTTTGGTTCGGGATGATCAGTAGAGTGTCCACGACCTTGAGCAACTCTGCGATGCCTGCGTCGGCAAGGCGCATCCGGCGTTGGCCCTCGAAGTGGAATGGCTTAGTGACTACACCGATGGTAAGAATGCCAAGCTCGCGTGCGGTCTTGGCGACAATAGGCGCTGCCCCGGTGCCGGTACCGCCGCCCATGCCGGCAGTAACAAATACCATGTGCGCGCCCGTCAAATGGTCACGGATCTCATCGATTGCTTCTTCCGCTGCGGCGCGCCCCACTTCGGGCTGCGAGCCAGCACCAAGGCCTCCGGTTACCTGAGTGCCCATCTGGACGACGCGCCCTGCCATCGACATGGTGAGCGCCTGTGCGTCGGTATTGGCGACGATGAAGTCGACGCCTTGCAGACCGGCCGCGATCATGTTGTTGATGGCGTTACCGCCTGCGCCGCCAACGCCAAATACGACAATGCGCGCCTTCATCTCGCGAATATCTGTGATATTGGTCATGTTTACCTCCCGGTGCTCGACAGGAATGAGGGGCACGATTTGCTACCTGCATGCGCCTTGCGGTCTGCTTACACTATGTCGCGGTTAGATGCTCCCAGTCGGCTCGCGACTTTTCCATCTGTCAGTCGAACCGGCAACTCGGCCCCGGTCGGCAGCGCCGCCACCTCACCTTCAACCCTTGCCGTCGTCTCCTTAGTTGCCATCATCTCGGCAGTCGCCCAAAACCTACGTCCCCTGGCGAGCGAACGAGAGCCTTTAGCGAGATTTTAAGGCGGGTAGCTAGAGCGGCATATGTCAGCATCTCGACCGACATCGGCTGTTCTCCCAGAGCGAACCGGACGGCAATCGACTGATCCTGACCGGGCGATAACCGCAGGCTAAGTTAGGTTGGTTATGACTCCAGGGGCCACGTCACTCCTAAAGCGAGCAATTTCAGACGTTTTCGCGGTTCTTTTGATCTGAACCTCGGCCAGCGATTGCGCTGGGCTGCCGGCGATCATTTAGCCGCGGTCGCGACTGATCTCTCGACACGGTTAGGTACCGCAATATCGACTTCAAGCGTCGACACGTGCCCGCCCCTGTTCATCTTGACGGTGATCTTTTCTGGATCGACCACGATATGCCGCGATACCACAGCAAGGATCTCTGCCCGCAGCAATCCCAGCAAATCAGGCTGGCCGCGCAAACCGCGTTCGTGCGCCAAAAGGATCTGCAACCGCTCCCGTGCAACAGGCGCGGAAGCAGTACGGCCACCAATGAGCCTTAGCAAATTGATCATGCGGCCCTCCGTCCGAGTAAACGATTCATCAAGCTTTTGCGCTCGCCTGGCACGATCATCGTGACGTTCTCACCCATCAGTCGACGCACCGCGTCTGTGTAAGCTCGGGCCGGCGCACTGGCGGCGTTGTTCAGAGTAACCGGGGACCCAACGTTCGACGCTAATAGAACCTTCCGGCTCTCCGGAATGATTCCGAGCAGCGGCGTCGCGAGAATTTCAAGAATATCGTCGATGCTGAGCATTTCGCCACGCGATGCGCGCGCTGAATCATACCGGGTAATCAGTAGATGTTTCTCTACTCGTTCGCCCCGCTCGGCCTTGACTGTCTTTGAATCAAGCATCCCAATGATACGGTCGGAGTCGCGCACCGATGAAACTTCGGGATTGGTTACGATGACCGCCTCATCGGCATAGCGCATCGCGAGCAACGCCCCTCGCTCGATACCCGCCGGGCTGTCGCAGAGAATCCAGTCAAATTTGGTCCGCAGGTCAGCGATAATATTTCCAACCCCTTCGTCGGTCAGGGCATCCTTGTCCCTGGTCTGCGATGCAGGAAGCAACCACAATGTTTCTATTCGTTTATCGCGAATGAGTGCCTGCGAGAGCTTTGCAACGCCCTGCACCACATTAATGAGGTCAAACACGACCCGTCGTTCCGCCCCCATTATAAGGTCGAGATTCCGCAGACCCACGTCAAAGTCGATGACGACAACTTTTTCGCCCCTTTGCGCCAGCGCCACACCGAGCGCAGCTGTTGACGTCGTCTTACCGACGCCGCCCTTGCCAGACGTCACAACCAGAACTTTGGCCATTGTTATCTCCCGAACCGAATCAGCTTAACGGCGTTATCTTTATGCTAGTGTCTTCCAAACACGCCTGTGCTGGACGATTGCACAAGGGGACGTCTATTTCTTGCGCGGCCTGGTAGTAGCCGTTGACGGCCAACCACTCGGCTTGAATCTTTTGACAGAACATCCGCTGTGGCGTTGCCGCTGGACCCGCCATCTCACGGCCGCGAAGCAGCCCGTAAACATGAATAGACTCGCCGGCGACGATCTCTGCACCTGTGGCGACCGAACCCAGCACACGGGCTGCGTTTATGTTTTCCAGCCGGGCTGCGATCGGAACGACCGGGCAAAGGATGAACGCGACGTAAGAACGGCTGCGCGTCCGAAAAGATTGACGTGTTGCCTTCGCAATCCCATCCATCGCGGTCGGCTCATAGTTCTTATTGAATGGTTAAGGATCGCCGGTCTTGGTTAATAGTTGGTTAATGCGTTGGCGGCGATGAAAGGTTTTACTTTCGGTGCGTTAAGGTGACGAAGTTGCTTCGCGTATGAATGGCCTCCACTGCCCTAATTCTCAGCTTTTGGCGGATAGCCGTCGTAGCCACATGCGGAGAGCCTGAAGGCACAAGGCACGGCCGACGATCGTCCGAAGCGTCGTCTCGGTTCTGGAATTGGGGTTTGCCTTCTCGGCGCCCTCTGTAACCGAGATACGGTAAGCAGGGGCGAAGGCGCTCACAATATTGTTTTGTGATCTGGCAGGGCCATTCGTTTGTCATGGCTCGGTGATCGGCGCGGCCTCCCAACGGGATGCATCTTCGAGATGGCTGATCTTTATCAGGACCGAACTTTCCTACCGACGCGGACCATGATCGCAGTGCGAATCCGTATGTGCGCGGCGAGAGCGAACCGCTACCGGAACTGGCGCAGCTGATCGGGCAGATCGATCTGTTCGGCACTCCGGCTAAACCTCCGTTCCGCTGCCGTGGCGGCTATGTCCGCCCGCAATACGCCCTCGCGGAGGAAGAAGAGGCCGACGCCGCGATTGGGGCGCTCACCCCTTAGCATTCAAGGAAGTGGGAATTGCCGTTGGACAAATGGTATCAGGCGGCGCGCGCGGGATGTGCTATATTATTCTTTGATTGTCTCCGCGCCGGGATGCGGGGTGCGGCTGGGAAGCCTGAATTAACAGGAGGGAGGGTAGACCCACCCCGCAATCATTTGCCCCGAAAGAAAAATCCAACCTATTTGCGGTCGCTAGTGAAATGGACCCCGGTTTTGGGACCAGAGGCTAAGTTAGAAAAGGGCCGCTCCGTTTGAGATGACGCGATATGAACGAAGCTGCTCCAACACCTATCCCCTGTCCGACTGCCGCGAGCAGGACTATGATGGGCAAGGTCATGCTGACAGCTGCGATCGCTTGGGCGCCGAGTGCGCCAACGAAGATCGCGTTGACGACCTGCTGCAAGGCGTGACTCGACAAACCAACAACAGATGGAATGGCGAGCCGCAGGATAAGGCTCGGGAGATTTTGGTCCGCTAGATCGATGCTCTCCGTTTTCTTTAACACCACATTTGTGTTCACTCTCGCCAGCGATTCCATACTTTGTTCACTCATAGCTGAAGGTGTCGGGGGGCTTTTCCGAATTCGCGGATTGTGTGCAACAGCTCCCGTTGCAACACTATGCAAACATCTCGGCTCACCTCATAGGCGACCTGGGTTGGATTATACTTCGTATCGATCTGTAGCCGGCCGGCTTGATATGCGACATCGAACCAGAAGAGGTTATTAACAGCTGCTTCATCCATGTCTTCGCCGGACCACAGTGGAGCATGATCGTTGCCTAGGAGGCGGCGTGGAAAATGGCGCTGCAAACCGGGGCGATAATTCACGCCAATCCTTGGAGAGGGTAGAGTCACTGGCGCAAACTCTCCGCGTCGGAAAGCCAGACAGCAGCAAGAGCCCGCGAGCCAAGAGACCTGCCGTGACAACAAGGTGCGCGACATCAAATCGGAAGGGAGGGCGACATCAGCAAATGGCCCTTCCACACGGCTCGGAGGGATGTTGTTCGGCCATTCCCTGGCGCAGGTGTGCCATATGTTCGCTGATTTCCGGACGGAGGGGCACCGCCATGATTGCGTCCAGCGCATCCTCATCCTGATGGACGCCGGGAGGCAGCCAGGGCCGCGGCGCGGCTCGCTCGCGTGACCTATGCTGTGCCATGCTCGAATGCTCGTCCGCCAGAGGCCTTGATGAACTGAGTGTCATGATGCCAAAATATGCCCAGAGTCAGGCCAGCTCCACCGCATCAACGGCTGCGGCGGCAAAGCCGAGGACAATTGTCCAGACGGTTCTTGCCGAATGCTTGCGTTCGCAAAGTGACGCCCGGCTCAGCCGTCATGATGCCGCTTTTGACCCCAGAGCTGTGAATTTAGAGCGCATGATCGGTAGGACGTGAGCTGGATGGATGTCGGCTCGACGTTTCATCGAAGGATGAGCCTTCTGCAAGCAGCGGAAAGCACGGTTTGAGATTGCAAGGTGTCTTGTTCCGCTAGATGTCGCTCAAGAAGTCTACGCACGGCAGGATGGTTAGCAATGCGCGTTCCAGCCGATCGTGATCACCGATTCCAGGCCATAGTGATCACCATTCCAGAGCATCGTGATCACCATTTCCAGCCGATCGTGATCGCTATTTCTAGCGATCGCGATCGGGGGCAACCAGGAGGCGCGCACCGCTGACAGTCTGCAACCCGGGTAGCTTGGTCTTTTGCCTAACCGCAGAGGATCGAGATGCCGACCGAGAGACTGTCCATGCGCCACATTCGTGAAGTTCTACGTCTGCACTACAGCGTCGGCATGTTGTCGCAACGCGCCGTTGCCCGCAGCCTGGGCCTGGCCCAAGGCACGGTCAGCAAGTACCTGAATCGAACCCGCCGGGCTGGCCTGACCTGGCCGTTGCCGCCGGAGCTGGATGACGATCTCCGGCTCGAGAACCGCCTGTATCCACCACCCTCCGATCGGCCCAGCGACGAGCGTCCGCAGCCCGATTGGGCGCTCGTGCATCGCGAGCTGCGGCGCCCGAACGTCACGCTGATGCTGTTGTGGGAGGAGTATTGCGACGCAAGCTCCGACAGCTTCAGCTATTCGTGGTTCTGCGAACGCTACAAGGAATGGGCCGGCCGCCTCAAGCCGACCCTGCGCCAGCTCCATGTCGCCGGCGAGAAGCTGTTCGTCGACTATTCCGGCCATACGATGGAGGTGGTTGACGGGCTCAGCGGCGAGGTGCGCAGCATGCAGATCTTCGTCGCCGTGCTCGGCGCCTCGAACTACACCTATGCCGAAGCCAGCCTCAGCCAGAGCCTGCCGGACTGGATCGCCTCGCACGTTCGGGCATTCTCCTATTTCGGCGGCGTGGCCCGGCAGACGGTGAGCGACAATCTGAAGGCCGGCATCACCCGGGCCTGCTTTCACGAACCGATGGTCAACCGGACCTATGCCGATCTCGCCCGCCATTACCGCACCGCCATCGTTCCGGCACGGCCGTATCGGCCAAGGGACCAAAGCCAAGGTCGAAGTCGGGGTCCAAATCGTCGGTCGATGGATTCTGGCGCGCTTGCGCAACCGCCGCTTCTTCTCGCTCGCCGCCCTCAATGAGGCGATCCACGCGCTTCTTGCCGAGCTGAACGATCGACCTCTCCGGAGCTGGGGGCGAAGTCGGCGCGAACTGTTCGAGGAGCTGGATCATCCGGCGCTCACCCCCTTGCCGGATGAACTATACGAGTATGCCGAGTGGAAGCGCTGCCGGGTCAACCTCGATTATCACGTCGAGATCGCCAAGCATTACTACAGCGTCCCTCACAACCTCGTTCATCAGGAGGTTGAGGCCCGCATCACCCAAAAGACCGTCGAGATATTTCTCGGCGGCAAGCGGGTGGCGTCGCATCTGCGCAGCACGTTGCCGCATCGCCCGACCACGATTCCCGAGCATATGCCGAGTTCGCATCGCCGCTATCGCGACTGGACCCATGAGCGCATTCGTTCCGAAGCCACCAAGGTCGGCCCCGATGCGGAGACGCTGATCGACGTCATCCTGCGGTCGCGGCCGCATCCAGAACAGGGCTTCCGCTCCGCGATCGGCATTCTCGGGCTGGTCAAGCGCTACGGCCAAGAACGCGTCGACGCCGCCTGCGCCCGGGCCCTGCTGCTCAACGCCCGTTCCTACAAATCGGTCGCCGCGATCCTCAAGAACGGCACCGACAGAACTGCTCCTCCCGCCGAGGAGGCGCCCATCCTCTTCCACGCCAACATCCGCGGCCGCAATTACGACAATTGATCAGGAGATCAGCATGCTCATTCACCCCACCGTCGATCGCTTGCGCGCCCTCGGCCTCGCCGCCATGGCCGATACCTTCGTCGAACTGCAGAACAATCCCGAGGCGGCCGAGATGCCGCACGCCGATTGGCTCGGCCTCCTGGTCGATCGCGAGGTCACCGCCCGCGACAACCGCCGCCTCACGCGCCGCTTGACCAGTGCCAAGCTCCGTCAAGCCGCCGCCATCGAGAACGTCGACTATCGCACCGCCCGTGGTCTCGATCGTTCGCTCTTCCAGAACCTTGGCACCTGCCAATGGATCCGCGACAGCAACCACCTGGTCATTGTCGGCCCAACCGGCACCGGCAAGTCCTGGCTTGCCTGTGCGCTCGGCAACAAAGCCTGCCGCGACGGCTTCTCCGTCCTCTACAAGCGAACATCCCGCCTGTTCGCCGATCTCGCCCAGGCACGCGGCGAGGGCCGTCTGGCGCGCCTGATCGCCGCGCTCGACCGCGTCAATCTCCTCATCCTCGACGACTGGGGACCCGAACCGCTCACCGCCGACCAGCGCCGTGATCTGCTCGAGATCGTCGACGATCGCTACGACAAGGGATCCTTGTTGATCACAAGTCAGGTCCCCGTGTCGCAATGGCATGACGTCATTGCCGATCCCACCCTCGGCGATGCGATATTGGACCGCATCATTCACAATGCGCACCGCATCGAGCTCAAAGGCGACAGTCTGCGGCGTCTGGCCGGCGAAAAGAAAAAACCGTGAGCACCTCGCGCACGATCGCCCCGCCGGCCCACAGGCCCCTCCCATGGACCGCCGGACGATCTCCAAACCAACCCGCCAGCCTTGACCAGGAGACCATTTCCAGCACACATAAACCCGTCAGCCGTGTTCGCCTCCGCACCTGATCACGATCGCTGGAATCCGTGCTCACCATCGCCTGGAACACCTGATCACCATCCCTGGAATGCGCATTTCATCACACCTGGCAATCTTAGCAGCGGAGGGCGAAGAGTGACGACAGTTACCAAGAACTTGCTTGCTCGAAAGGAAAAGCTCCTCGAAAGACTTGGAGCCACCGAAGACCCCGATCAGCGGAGCGATATCCAACGCCAGCTTGAGCAGGTCGATACCGCGCTACAGTTCCTGGGGGTACCGGAACAGACGAGCGAATAAGAACGGTCTCTCCTATACGCCGCTAGCGCACACCGCAAAATGGCGATGCCGCGTGACGACGAACCGGCGCGGCGCGTTCGTTGGCTTATTGCTTTAGATCAGATGACAGATTTTGGTTATTTTCTCGATGGCCGTCAGAGCTTTGGAGATTTTCGCTCGAAGCCGCTCCTGGTGCTCTTTGTTCGTTGGCTCGTTCAGACTTTTCAGTCGACCTCCATCGTTGATCATGGCGTTGATCAATTGAGATTTCACCTGATCGGGCTTGAGGTTTAGGATCGTGACCTCAGGCCGACCGCTTGGGGTCAAGCTATCGGTCTGGCAACCCGCCAAAAACGTGCAAGAACATCAAAAGCGCCAAAAAAAACGCATTGCGGGCTCCAGCAGCCAAACCCATAGCGAAGCGCAACCATGGCCAGAGAGCTGGCCCGGCAAATTCGGACAGTAGCTTGAGTGGATTTTCTGCCTGACAGCGGCGAGGATTCTTGCCGCGAATCAGGAGCGAAGATGACGAAGAAGAGCCGCCGGACGCATTCTCCGGCATTCAAGGCGAAGGTTGCTTTGGCTGCGATCAAAGGCGACAAGATGTCGGTATGCAGGTCGCGACCAAGGCGGCGTCCGACAATTCCATCGTCGCCGGCGCGACGCATTACTGCTCCGCCGTGGGCATCGCGACCGTCGGCACCTATGCGCGCTTCGGGCTGCCGGTCGTAGTCTGGGGAGCGATCCTACCGGAGATCACGTACGGCAACGATTATAAGGAAGTCCATCGTGTCTATGGCACGATGATCAACGAAGGCAGGCTGGCCGCCGAATTCCTGACCAAGCAAGGCTGCAAGAAGTTCGTGATGACTCACGATACCACGGGCTACAGCAAGGGCCAATTCAAGTATTTTTCCGAGCACCTGAAGCCGACCGGCGGTGAGATCCTCGCTACCTTCCCAGTAAGTTCCGACCAGCAGGACTTCACGGCAGAACTCAACATACGAAGCATGCGAGGTGCCGGCGTGTCGAGCGGGAGTTAGTTGCCGCAGCGCCAAGACATCACGCCATGCGACGCGGAACTCGCTGTGCCAGCCCGCAAGACGCTACGAGCCTCGAATTCTCCCCACCGGCCGCGACTGGCGCAGCCAACAATCGACGGGAGACCTCACGTGGCCGACACCATCAACATGCGACTCTTAAACGACCGCCTCCGCCACTCGGCGGCACCATCCTCATCACGTCCGGGGCGTCACCAGCTTCACCATTCAGGCCCGTTGCTGCGCTGGTACCCACGTTTGACGACTTCACCTGGAGGAATGATCCGCCCGGAGAGCACGATTTCGGTAGCATTGAGCTGGATGCCGCGTGGTAACGCGTCGGCTCGACCAATCGCCATCAAAACCTAAGAGAACCAT
Source organism: Bradyrhizobium sp. MI1.11 (assembly GCF_055811255.1). Classification (NCBI taxonomy): domain Bacteria; kingdom Pseudomonadati; phylum Pseudomonadota; class Alphaproteobacteria; order Hyphomicrobiales; family Nitrobacteraceae; genus Bradyrhizobium; species Bradyrhizobium sp. MI1.11. Next base: position 226 of record NZ_JBVVPM010000101.1, on the reverse strand, counting down.
CGCTCAAAGCTCGCTCTGTTTCGATAACGCGTCAGATTGCCGACAGCCTGTCAGGGATCGGACCCCGCGAAATACGCGTCCACAAACGCCGCCCCAAAACGCTCTTCTGATTCACTCGCTTGGGGCGGCAGCCGAGTGACGTCGGGTACCGGGGATGTCCCGGGTTCTGTTGAATTTCTGAAGAGGTCGGCGTTGCCCCCCTTGAGCCGGTAGGCTCGGGGTGCTG
>NZ_JBVVPM010000100.1:0-13832 GCF_055811255.1 Bradyrhizobium sp. MI1.11 | reverse complement strand
CGCCTCCGGAGAGCGCAAGATCAAATACTACCGCAATCCCATGGGCCTGCCGGACACATCGCCGACGCCGAAGAAGGGATAGCGAGCCCAAGTTCAAGTCAGCCGCGTGCGCTGATGTTTTTCGGCTGCTCTTTTTTGCGCGGGCGGCTTCAGCTCGGCTGGCGACGATCTCCTCAGTGCATGGCTGCCCAGCCGGTCACGGCAACAAGGATCACCGTGACCAGCGCACCGGACACGTAGAGGACCGTTCTTAAGCTGCCGCCTTTAGCTGCGTTGCCGCCGCGCAGGTAGATGGCGGTGTGAACAAGGCGGAGCGCAACATAAGTCCATACCAGCACCGCGAGCGTGCTTGGACCGACACCAACCATCATCGCCAGGACGGCCGGGACCACGAACGGTGACAGCGCCTCCACAGAATTCATGTGCACGCGGTCGATGCGATAGAGGAGGTTCGCATCGTCGGCCGGAAGCACTGGACCAGAGAGGGCCCCTGCACGTCCCTTGGAGTAGCCTGAATGGACCGCCAAAAGGATCGACACGAGACAGAGCGCGAGCACTCCGATAGTACTTAGACTGTAAGCTTCCATGCTGGCCTCTATTGAACTTATCGCGTTGACGGCGGCCAGAAACAATCATCCTCACTGATTGCCTCTATCAGAGCGCTTCGAGGCACTTCCGTCAGGAACCTGGGTGAAAAGATCGGCATAGCGCCGTAGATAAAGCGGCCAGCCTTGATCACCGTCGACACCGTCCCGCACGGCTTCCCAGCCATCGCCATGGCGTTCCAGGTTGCGGTGCTCAAGGTCGACTCGGGTCCGGTGCGGCGTTTCAGCAGTGAACCGGACCTCCCACTCGCTTGTTTTTTCCGGGTCAGTCTCGATCTGCCATTGGGGGCTGATGTCCCAGCTGAGCAGCACCCGGTCCGGCGGTTCGTAGGCCAGCACGCGCGCCCAGCGGCACTCGCTCCCATCGATGCCTCGGTCATAAATGTACCCACCCACCCGTGGCTCGAACACCGTCTCGGCGATCTGGACGCGGAGCAGGTTGTGCTCTGGAGGTTTGAAACTCCCGAACCCCTCGGTGAAGATCTTAAATGCGCGCGCGATCGGTGCCTCGACCACGATGGATTGTTTCACGGCCGTAAGTCCCACACGCGTGTTCATTGTGGCTCCTGTTGCTCGACGGCCGCCTTGTAGGCGGCCAGCGTCTTGCTCCAAAACCGGTCGAGCCAAGCACGCATCTGGCCAAGCCCGTGAGGGTCGATGTGATAGACGTTGCTTGCGCCCTTCTGCTCCGCGCGCACCAGCCTCGAGTCGCGCAGCACCTTGAGATGCTGTGAGACGGCAGACTGGGAGACCGGTACCTTCCGGGTAATCTCAACGACCGAACGTGGACGCTCCGCGATCAGCTCGAAGATCGTTCGACGAGTCGAGTCGCCAAGCGCGGCCAGCTGTGCATGATCAACAGTCATGACTTATGATTAGTCTAGACTTATGATCAAGTCAATCCTTGTTGAACATGCCGCGTTTTCGCTGCGCTTGAGGCTTTGGATGGACGGGCCCGTCCTTGCCGGTCGTCCTTTGGCCACGCGATGCCGGCGAGGCCGGGATGAGCAGTGCCGGCGAGCGCACGGTCAGCTGGCGGAAGCGGCGAAGGGCCCTTGTCCGGAAAGGACGCACCGCTGTCCTGATCCCTCGGATTGTCTTCGTTGCCACAAGCAGCATGTCCATCGATCCTAACCGGCAGCCGAGGCAAGCTGAGCGCAAGGAGTGTGAGATGACCCCCAGCGGCATCGTTCCTCTAGGTTGGGAAGCCCGAACTGTGTCAACGATGATGGCCTGGCGCGTGCACGAGTTTGGGCTGCCTGAGGTCATGAAGTTTGAGACCCTCTTACGTCCTGAGCCAGGGCCCGGCGAGGTCCTCATCAAAGTTGAAGCCGCCGGAGTAGGGCCATGGGATGGCTGGATCAGAGCCGGCAAGAGCGCTTTGCCGCAGCCGCTCCCGCTCACTCTCGGGTCGGATCTTTCCGGTGAAATCGTCGCTGTTGGGCCCGGAGTCTCGCCAGAACGTGCGGGAGAGCAGGTCTACGGTGTTACCAATCCGCGGTTTATCGGGGCTTACGCCGAGTACGCCTTGGCTTCCGCGGAGATGGTGTCCGGCAAGCCGACGTCGCTAACCCACGTTGAAGCCGCCTCCATTCCCGTCATTGCGGTCACCGCATGGCAGGCGCTGTTTGATCACGCCCAACTCAAAGCAGGTCAATCGGTGGTCATTCACGGTGCGGCCGGTAACGTGGGATCCTACGCGGTTCAATTGGCCCGTCATGCGGGTGTCCAAACCGTTGCAACAGTATCGACGGGCGACGTTTCTTTCGTGCGCAATCTCGGCGCCGATAAGGTGATTGACTACCGGGCCGAGCGCTTCGAGCAAGAAATCGGGGAAGCCGACGCTGTCATCGATCTGGTCGGCGGAGAAACGCAAACCCTCTCGTTCCAGGTCCTTCGTCGAGGCGGCAAGCTGATTTCCGCGGTGTCCCGCCCGGATCAGGATCTTGCGAAACATCACGATGTCGAAGCCTCCTTCTTTTTGGTCGAGGTCACGAGCCAGTATCTGACGGAAATCGCGCGCCTCCTGGACGGTGGAAAACTGAGCACAAACGTCGGCGTAGTCTTACCCCTCGCGGATGCGCGCGAGGCTCACTTCATGCTGGAGGGCGCGCGACCCCGGCCAAAGGGAAAAATCGTGCTCGCCGTCGGAGCGCACTGATTGATCGCGTCTCATCTTCCGCTCGCCAGTCTGAATGCGCCAGCCGAGCCCACGGTTTCTGTTGAAAGGACAAAAAATGACTCCGCGAAATCCCGCCCCCGCTCTCGTCATTCCCGATTCTTTGCTTGCGAAAGAAGCTACAGAGGTTCTGCGCGAACATTCGACGGACCTTCTCTTCAATCATTCGATCCGCGTCTACCTGTTTGCGGCGGAGCAGGGCCGCCAGCGAAAGCTGCGCTTTGACTCTGAACTTCTGTACGTGGCCTCGGCGTTCCACGACCTCGGCCTCATCGAGAAGTTCTCGAGCCCAGACGAACGCTTCGAGGTCGATGGCGCAAATGCCGCTCGACAGTTTCTGGCCGCCCACAGCATTGCTGAAGACGACGTGCAGACGGTCTGGGAAGCCATCGCGCTGCACACCACTCCCGGCATCCCGAAGTACATGGGACCCGAGGTCGCGCTCCTCAATTCAGGGGTTCTGCTCGATGTGATCGGGGTAGGGTTCGATCAGTTTCCCGCGGAGCTTCGCGAGGAGATCGTCGCCAAATTTCCCCGCACGAATTTCAAGGAAGACTTCGTTCGGGAGTATTTCGCCGGGTTTGCGCACAAGCCGGCGACCACGTACGGCACGGTCAACGCCGGAGTCTGCGAACACTTCATGCCGGAGTTCAAGAGCCCGAACGCCTGCGACTTGATCGCCGGTTCTCCCTGGGCTCATTAGAAGAGGAGGTGCGAGATGCCGATCAATGGATTCACCTATTGGATTGGTGCGCTGTCAAACCGTTCAGGAGTTGCAGCAAGGATCGTGAGGAGAGCAACGCGGACGGCGTCGTTCGCACTGGCAGCAACGGTCATGGCTGTGGGAGCTTCGCCCGCGACCGCGCAGGATCGGGAGCAAGTTAAGCTCGTATTCGAGCACGCACTCCCGAATGTCGAAGGAAAGAGAATAGCTGCTGTCCTGGTGAGTTACCCTCCTGGGAGCAAATCGCTGCCTCATCGCCACGCAGAGTCGGCCTTTATCTACGCCTATGTGCTGTCCGGGGCCATCCGGAGCCAGGTCGGCAATGACCCTGCGCAGGTCTATCACATAGGTGAAGGATTTTATGAAACGCCAGGCTCACATCACAGGATCAGCGAGAACGCGAGTGACACCGAGCCAGCCAGCTTGCTCGCGGTCTTCGTGGTCGATTCCAAAGACGGGACATTGACGATCCCCGACAAGGACGCAGCACCGAAATAACTGCGCGGCAGGCTCGCGTGCCCAGGCACCGCCCGGCCTTTGCACTGTGTGAACGACATGCATAATAAGGCGCCCGACTGGAGAGGCAGTAAAGGTGCCGGTACAAGCTGTCGCGATCGTCGTCTACGAGGGGGTTCAGGCGTTGGACGTGGCCGGGCCGATGGACGTGTTCAGCGAGGCGAACACCTTCCTCGATAGTGCCGATCGTTATGAAACAGTATTGGTTGCTGCGGACCGCAATCCGGTGCGTGCCTCGAACGGCATCCGACTACTGGCCGACCTCACCTTCGAGGAGGCGACGGGCGGCTTCGACATTATTCTCGTCGCGGGCACTCCGACGCCGCCGGAAGCGGAGCCCGACCCGCACCTGCTCCAGTGGGTCAAGGAGCTGCCCTGGCGGTCGAGCCTCTACGGATCGATCTGCACCGGCGCCTTTGTCCTTGGCTCTGCCGGTCTGCTGGACGATCGGCGTGTTACGACCCATTGGCAGGATGCGCAGGCGCTGGCGGCCAGGTTCCCAAGAGCAAAAGTCGAACCTGATTTGATCTATGTGCGCGATGGCCGGCTGATCACCGCGGCGGGTGTGACTGCGGGAATAGATCTGGGTTTGGCGCTGGTCGGGCAGCGGCATGGCGCGGAAACGGCGCTCAAAGTCGCCAAGCGGCTGGTCGTAGTCGCCCAGCGCCAAGGCGGACAGTCTCAGTTCAGCCCCTATCTCACGGCGCCTGCCGATCCGGAATCGCCTATCGCCCGTATCCAGGACCATGTGATGGCGAACGTCGGGGATCGCCACTCGCTGGAGTCCCTTGCCGCTGTCGTCGGGATGAGCGCCCGAAATCTGGCCCGGCATTTCGTGCAGGCGACCGGGATCACGCCGCACGAGTTCATCGAGCGCGCCCGCATCGATGCGGCGCGTATGATGCTGGAAGGAAGCGACCGGCCGCTGAAGGCGGTTGCATTCGACTGCGGCTTCGGGTCGGCGGATCGGATGAGGATCGTGTTCACCGCCCGTCTTGGTGTGAGTCCCATCCAATATCGCGCGAGCTTCAGGCGGACGGCCCCGGAATAGATCGCGCGTTCCTACCAGAACGACGCTGGCGATCCTGCTTTCGCTACGAACCGTCATGTCAGGAAAAGACGTACGGCTGTCCTGATCCGCAGGATGCCCTTCCTTGTACGGAGCGGTACTCGGTTGGCAAATAGTGGCAAGCAACCAGCCCTCTACGCAAACAAGGAGAGTGCTCCATGTCTGAGATCATCGCCGGCATCCGCGTGCCTGACAGCGCTATCGCTCGCGCCGCTACGCAGCTCGTGCGCGATACTGAGGACGACCTGCTCTACAATCACAGTCGCCGTGTCTTCCTTTGGGGCGCGCTCACCGCCGAGCGCCACGGCCAGAAGTACGAACCGGAGCTGCTTTACCTCGGCGCGATGTTCCACGACATGGGGCTCACAGAGAAATATTCCAGTCCCGACCTGCGCTTCGAGGTCGACGGTGCCAATGCCGCTCGTGATTTCATGAAAAGCTACGGCTTGCCGGAGCGTGAAATCGAGGACGTCTGGACCGCGATCGCGCTCCACACTACCCCCGGAATTCCTGAGCATATGCGACCCACTATCGCGCTGGTGACCGCGGGGGTGGAAATGGATGTGCTTGGGATCGCCTATCACGATTTTACTCATGAACAGCGTGACCATGTCTGCGTCCATCATCCCCGGGAAGCGAACTTCAAGGAGAACATCTTAGATCACTTCGCTAAAGGCATCATTAAGAAGCCGCTGACGACCTTCGGGAACGTAAAGGCTGACGTCCTTGCGCTCAATGACATGGCCTATGTCCGCCAGAACTTCTGCTCGATCATCCTCGGTTCGGCCTGGCCGAACTGACCTTTGGTTGCTGCGAAGCGGACTAAAATCCAGATGAGCGCCAGTCGAGCCAGGATGTGCGGGCCTGAACGAGCCTTTATCGGATCAGGCGAGGAGCGCGTCCCTACGCATAGCTCGATCGACGAGATCATGACGCGCCGGTTTCGTGCCCTGAATTCTGCGAAGCACCGGTGTCGCGAGGGACAATCGAGCAGATCTTCCATGTCGCGCGATTCGCGCCCAGCGGTGCGAACATTCAGCCCTCGCACGTCCACGTGCTGGGCGGCGCCGCAAAGGCCAGAGTCTCGGCGGCGCTGCTGGACGCGCAACGAAACGCGCCGCGACGAGCACGTCTCGGAATACAAATATTACGCCAGCGACCTACCTGATCCGTACCTCGAGCGGCGACAGGAATTCGGACGGCTGTTCTACGGGTCGCTGGGAATTGGCCAAGCCGATGCCGAGGCAAGAAGCAGGCAAACCGCAAATAATTACACGTTCTTCGGAGCGCCCGTGGGACTGATCGTGACGATCGATCGTCGGCTGGAAACCGGAAGCTGGCTCGACCTCGGCATGTTCCTGCAGAACGTGATGCTCGCGGCAGCGGGACGCGGACTTCGGTGTCCGCAGGAGACGTTCTCGAAGTATCGCCGGATCTTGCGCCCGCTGCTCTCGATTCCGGACCGGGCGGTCGATGTTTTTGAGTTTCTGCTCGCCCGAATCGGCGAACTCGACTCCTACCTTGCCGCGGCCAACCGGGCTTGCAGTGTCATTACGTAAATACCCGATTTTCCCGGACAGGCCGCAGGGCCGGGTAGGTCGTGCAGCTTTTTTTTTGCGAGCAGTTTGTCGCCGGCACGCCGTGAACGGTCTGCATCACGACCGCGTGTATGAAGCCGTTTCTTCCTTCCGCGAAATGACGCTGAAACAAAGCCGTCCAAGACTGAATGGCATTGACGTCCTACCAGGAGGGTTAAATGCGATCATTATTTTTCGGCGCCGCTCTACTGGCGATCGCATTCGTGGGGTGTTCAACCTTGTTCTCCGCCTCCCTTTCTGCAGCTCGGGATGCGAAGGCCGCAAGCTTCTCTGAACGCTTTGCTCCGGCGCTGAAGTCGGCATCTAGCGGCTAACTGCAGTGGGCCAGCGCCCAAAAGTTCTAACTGCACAAGGGGCGACGCGTCGGACATCTCGTCGCCCCACACCCGTGGGGTGCGGAAGCTGTTAGCTGATCAGGATCCCGCCCAACATCACGGCCACCGACACTGAGCGATCCGCATAGCGGTGCGTAGTTGTAGAGCTTAGGTATCTTGCTCACCCCAGTTATAGCCGCAGGCCACCCGGTCCAGGCGAGCGCACGGATCAGCAAGCAGTTCTTCCAGCCGTTTGATGGCTAGCTCCGCCCGGAACCGCTCGTCCTAGCAACGGGCCTTGTCGCCGCGCTCTGGCGTGTCGAAGCCCACAAGGGGGGTAGATCTCCCGCTCGTGACGGATCGTATCGCCATCGATCACCTCCATCGGACCGGATAACCGAAGCTCGGGGCGCAAGATCGCAGCATCGGTTTGCCGAACGTCCGGCATCTCGGACAGTTGGCGCCGTCTTCCAATTTACAAGCACCATGGCGGTGACAACTGCGACGCTACCGTAGTGAAAGTCATGTTCGATCATCGCTTAAACGGAATCACCGGCCCCATTAGCGTTCATGGTTATAGCCGATCCGGCTGTAATGGAACTGGGTTTCTTGTAACCGCCCAGTGGTCAGACGGATGTGATCCAGGGTAGATAAAACAACTAACCACCCAGGAGTTCTAGCAGGGGGACGAATTCTGGAGAGGGTGGCCAGCCTCAGAGTTGGTGTCATCGGGAGTAACGCACATGGCAGGTCCCAGAAGCCAAAAGGACATCGAGCGCCGAGCATATCAACTGTGGCAGCAAGCCGGAATGCCAAAGGAGAGGGATCAGGAGTTCTATTTAGAAGCAGAGCGACAGCTCAATGAAGAGCTGATCAACCACAAACTCGAAACGCCGGATAGGCGGTAGAAAACAGCTAGAAAAGTCAGGAGCGCCATTCATGGGGTCGCGACCAATCCGCTATTCGTTGCCACGATCCAACGATCGCCCCAACGCACGATAGACTCGATGCGCCCAATGCCGGGTACTGTGTCGCCGCGCATTGCCATCCCAACGCCATCGGGCCCATCCTTTGCCTCCTTTAGATCATGCGTCGCGAAGCCTTCGGTGAAGCAGCCTCGAATAGCCATCCACGTCGGCAGCCAATATAGCCGCCAATCTGCGCTCGACCCGCCCTTGCCGCTCCTGCGCCATGGCCCGCGATCCACTTTGGATCCGATTGTACGACGGATTAGATGGAATGCCCACCCAACCGATGACGGGTCTTGGCCCGCAAGCGAACATGGAGGCAACGTTCAGCACGACCGTAGTCGGAGCCAGACCGGACATCGCGCGCTGTCAAACCGACGATTCTGACCCCAAGCCGTCATTCGTCACCGTCCAATTCAGGAGGGGCCCAATCCGCTAACGCTTGCGCACCAGCAAAGTCCAAACAGGCGACGCACCGTCCCAGCCGCGAAGGCGCCCTGACAGACGCACCGTGATCCGCTCGACAACAAGATGCAGCGCAATCACGTCGCCTTCTGACAGCTCTACACAGCCGCGCTTCCAGGACCACACTGCGCCCGGGAAGCGAAACAAGTTTGCCTTCAGCCCTCGGCCGCTGCGCTCCGACAGCGGTTGTAAGTCGACCTGAGCGCCGGCTCTAGGTCGTAGGCTGACATCTGCCCGTCGCAGCCAGTTCGGAATCCAACTCATGCGAATGACTAGCCGTTACCTTCCACGTTTGTCTAGGCTTCGTCCGTCTGGATGGATTCGCCGCCCGAAGCCGAGGACGTCCCCCCTTTCGAACTAGTCTGGAGATTTGCAGTCGCCTATATGAATTTGCCTCGACGGCAGCCTGCGACCCACTCTAGACGTTAGCTGTTTCGATGACGGCGTTTCCGTAAGAGCACAGCGGCGCCGCCGCGCATAGAACAGCAGGTGGGTCGCCCGCGGCGGCGATGGCGAGATCACTAGGCGATCGGCTAAAGCTACTGCAGAAGGGCAGGCGGCTCGTTCGCCAATGTCTGCACCCAAGCGGACGCTCCAATTTCAACGCCGCTATGAGCGCCGCCGCCATCGGAAACGCGCCACGCTGCGACGCCGAAACATAGCGTTAGCATCAAGTTGGTCAGCAATAGCAGGACTGAGAAAAAGTGGCTCACACGCGCACCCGGAACAGAACGTCCCTCCAGTACGCATACAGGTGGATGATTCGAAAACTGCAGCTGCGCTGACCTAACCGCCTTTTCCACAGGTCGTAAAATGCTGGATCAACAGCTTCGAACCGGGGAGCGCAGCCATTGAGCGGTTCGCGGTGCCGACGCTCGCGTCGCGCTGATCGTAGCTAAGCGGCACGGCAGGAGCTATTATCTTGTCCTTCGCTCGGGATCATTCGCTTTCAGGAGTCTGGCAGTGATAAAAATCTTACAAGGAATGCTCCTCGCGACCACGGTTCTCGCTGCTGCTTATAGTGGGGCACACGCAGCGGGTGGTTGTGGCGAGGGCTGTCACAGGACAAGCGGTGGCGCATGTGTCGTTGACGGCTGGGGCACGGGAGCCAAGGTTCGGAACGAATGCCCGGCGACCTCTCGCCCCCGTCCACCCTGCGGCGGCGCGGACTTTATCTGGGACCGCACCAAACAGGCATGTTTCCAAAATAACCGCAGCTGGTTCTGATCTCGCGTCCCATTCAGGCGCGCTGTACACAGCGCAATCTGATCTCACTGCGCGGCCTCAGCGCGAGTACGAACGAGTTCAGTGGAACAGCTTGACCCTCATCTTGGCCAGTGCGCCCCTTCATGAGTCCGCTCTCGGCGGCGCCGACGGGCTCGGTTCGCGTCCTTGGGATCAGGTGCGGACCTCCGGGCACGGGAGCCGCATTAGCGCCGGACTTCTATGATGGTTGTGCGGCCCTGCCGCCGGCTTACAGCTCGATTGCGGGCTAGCCGTCTTGGCAGGGAATACCGAAGTTGTCACAAGCGAGAGCGAAGGACTCTTTTGCTTTTGTATCCTCGAAGCAGAAGCGAGTGCCGACCTCCGCCTGATCGATCCACCAATCGACGTTACTGCCTTTCGCGATGCGGGAGGCTTCGCCGCGTAAAAGGTCCAGTTGTCTTCCCGCAGCACGAACGATCAGGCAATTTTTCTCTTTGGACACAATATCTTCTCCATGGCACAGGACGCCGAACTCGTTGGTACTAAGAGCCGTGAACACGAATCCGCAGCAGGGGGACTGCTGCTGCGGCCCGCGCGGTCAAAAACTCCGGGTGAAAAACGACTAGGTGAAATATGCAGCCAGCCCCGGTGCGATGATCGTACCGCAGCATCTCTGGCTCGCAATATGATCAATTTCACAATCGGCAGAAGGCTTAACATGCATCAGTGCGCCGGCTCTTAAGGTCCATGAGGATCGGGAATAACCGGCAATCCGGGCGCGTTCGCCTCCAGCTCCGGGCGATGTCTCGGAGCGGACGCGTAGAACTTCCGGCCTCGGGAATCATCGTCTAGGGCCGGCTTTTTTGCAGCATTGCCTTGGCGCCAGTTTGATTTAGCCGTTGCCTATGTCATTTGGCATATGAAAGGCGACCGTCGGAAGACACCGGGACATTTTGGCAATTCAGCGTAAGCTGGCGCACTGTCCGGGAGCATGAGGACTCTCCTCCATCGAACGAGAGACGACCCCGGCTTGGGGGCCTGAGTGTTGATGCCGGGGCCGCTCCGCCAGCTCGACGGAGAGAGCTAGCGAGACAGCAAGCCGGGCAGTGATTGCTATGTTCCTACGGCTCTCAGAAGATCCTGCCCGAGTGTTAGCAGCCGCACGTAGGTACCGCTCTCGTGCAGATCGAGCCAGCCGCGCTCGACTGCATACCAAATCAGGCGGCGTACTGAACAGGAGTCTTCTTTTCATTCATTCTAGCCGCGCGTAAAAGAGTCCGCCGACTGAGACGGGATTTTTGGCTACATTTCGTGATTGAGCTACTTAATTTTCTAATCCACTAACACTTACTTATTTCAGCAATCATAGGAGGCGCGAATGTCCTCTCAAGAAGCAGACGATCGACGCGAATTTTTAAGATCCTGCGGCAGGTTCGCCGCCGTAACACCTCCGACCATCACAGCGTTGCTTTCGACCTCACTGTGCAGCAACGCCATTGCCAGCTCCGACGGCCGGGGTCGTGTATGCCTAATAACTATCGCTGAGCGTGGAAGGTCGAACGACGGGCGGCGTTAGACTGTCGCCCATGCTTGGCCTGACTTGCCCGCGACCGTCATGCCAGTTTGGGACGATATGCACAGATCCTGTGGCGCCGCATGCTGAGCAGACCAGGCGCAAGCCGAGCCTCGACCACGGCGGGAGTGTGTCGAGCCACACGTCGACTCGACGATGGCAGAGGCCGTTCAGGCATTGGATGTTGCAAGTCACATGGCCGTCAGTCAGCCATTCCGTAGGGCTGCGGGGCGGATAATGGCCGGCCCATTTCGTGTATCGGCGAGTGCGCATGCCGCCATCAAAGCGGCATCTTAGGTATCTCGCAAATTATCGATCCCTAGTAGCCCGGAACGCGCGCGAGCTACCGCCTCTCGTAAGTGGGGAAACCTCCCCTGAAGCTCCGCCGGTTCACGCCGGCAGGTGCTCCCCTGAGCCGCCAAACGAAAATGAAGCCGCCGGGCAAACAATACCTTGTCCCGGCGGCCTGATATCCGTCCAGCCCCGGGACAGGATTAGCAAAAATCCCGGATACTGATCAGTATAGGCGCGCGGTGTGGAGGTTCAGTTCGCTTTTAAAGAATATACGCCAAAGCCCGCCGGCTCACGCCAGCATTGCCATGCTACAATCCAAGGGGCGGATCGAGGGTCTTTCTGCTCGAGTTGATTGAGAGCGATGCCGAGGCAGGTGCCACTATTATCTTGTAGCGATTTGATCAACGGCAGGTAGGGAGTGCGCAGAATGATTAGGCCGCTTCCATTGCTCTGGCTTTGGTCGGAGGCGCTGCACAGGCTCAGCAGGGCGCGCCTCGCAACCCTCAGAAATTGGAAAAGTGCCAGTAGCTTGCTACCGAACGTGGTTTTTCGAGTGCGGGCGAAAAAGGAGAGGGACAAGGTCGCGCAAAGCGGGAGTTCGTGATCGCCTGCATGCATGGGAAGCAAACCTGACCAGGCGCGAAAGGACCAAGTGAAATATGCAGCCAGCCCCGGTGCAGAAAATTCTGCCCCAGCTTGGTCTCATTTGCAAATACAATTCGGTGGAATCGAAATCCATGCAGTGGGCATTTTGCTCCGAGAACGGAACGATATTGCTATTCTCCCGCGAACCGGAGCTTGGCGCGTGCGAAACCACGAACCTAAGCAGTGGGACCGAGGGCGAGGTACAGACGCTGATCAAAATGATCAAGGGAGGGTCGAGATCGCGACCGAGCTTGGGAGGTATATCGCGTCCGTCAAACGTGTGGCCGCGGGTATGGCCTTTTGCTGCGAAGCGCGAGGAGCGCTGCACAAAGACGCAGACGTATCAGCCGCTTGTAAAATCGCTCTATGCTGGCTCAGCCAAACCTTACGGGGAAAGCAGGGAATGGTTAGGCCCGGCGCGTCTTACCGGACAAGGACGCGTCGGGCCGCGAGTCCGTAATCGCGCATACGTAAGCTGGCGCTCCTTGCCCCCTGGCAAAATACGCGTTGCCTAACGAGCGCTCGAGGTTGCAAATTGAGGCCGCTTGCCGCTGCTAAGTCCGACCTCCGCCCCTCGGTAGCCGCACCCGGCGCCACACAGCGCGGCTCGATACCAGACAAGCGAACATCGTCCGGCCAGGGAGTTGCGACCGCAATGGCAGCAGATCAGGAGCCGCTTAGGCCATCTCGCGCATCTCACCAAAGGTGATCTTCTGAAGCCGCATGCCGGTATTCACGCGCCATGGCGGCGAGAGTCGATGGCTTAGCGGCTCAGCACGCGCGCAAGGCGAGTAAACAAGGCGCGCCGGTTCACCTTTTGGCCCGTTGCGGGCAGTGAGTAACGGTCTAGCGCAGAAGCACCATGGTCTCGAGCTTAGTTCGCCTATCACCCTGCGGCGGCGAGGGAAGGTAGTTTTTCCGCTTCAGGTCTCTCCCCTCCTGGGGCCGCTTCTTGGCAAGCCTGACCGAAAGATGAGTCACACACTGAAATGCGCACCCCCGGAAGAGGGTGGCATCGCCGCGGAATGTCGCGGCTTCGACGCTTCGACGCTGGCAGTCTAACGGAAGCCCCTTTCGTACGGAGGCCCACCGGCGGTTGAAGTCGCGGCCCCAAGCCGAGCGGTAAAACGCAGGCGTCCAAAGCCGTCTGTGCCACCTGTGCCGTTTGGTACGGAAACAGATCCGAATCGTGAATTTTCTCGGGCCGAACCGGAGGCCGTTTGGTTCTTCGTCTTCTTGCCGATCTTCGTGCTGCTCTATGCGATCGTCGAGAAGATGCACGTGAGATAGCACAGGCCTAACGTGTCGCAGGTGCCGCAAGCCGCCGGAGATGCGGCGGAGAAGTGTCTCGCCGATGCGAACCTGCCATGGCTCTGAAGAGCCCGACGCTATTTGCGATAGTCGTGACGGTTCTACGGCTTACTCACGGCGACGAAGCTGCAAGAGCCATGCTGATCGGCGGCATGAGCCTGGCCGCCGTGACAGAGGCGATGTTCTCCGCACGGGTCGAGCGACGCGATGCCGTTCGATACCTCAATTTGCCACCTCGAACGTCCGCCAGCCGCTCAAATTCTAATCCTCCGGCGGCGCCTTCCTTCAGTACGCCTCCGATGGGGGCCGTCTTGCGTGAGGGTTGGTAATTCGCGAAGCGTGTGACCTTAAGTCTAGCTTTAAGG
>NZ_JBVVPM010000099.1:0-14083 GCF_055811255.1 Bradyrhizobium sp. MI1.11 | reverse complement strand
CCCCCCCCCCCCCCCCCCCCCGCCGCCGCCGCCCCCCCCCCCCGCCCCCCCCCCCCCCCCCCCCCCCCCCCCCCCCCCCCCCCGCCCCCGCCCCCCGCCCCCCCCCCCCCCCCCCCCCCCCCCCCCCCCCCCCCCCCCCCCCCCGCGCGGGGCCCCCCCCCCCCCCCCCCCCCCCCCCCACAAGGGGGGAGGGAGCGATACAGCGGAATTCGTAATCACCATCACGTCCTCCGCTGGGGGTCGACGATGTCGCGCAGGCCGTCGCCGAGGAGGTTGAAGCAGAACACGGCGATCATCAGAGCGAGGCCCGGGAATAGCGCGATCCACCATTCGCCTGACACCATGAAGCCGGCACCTTCGGCGACCATGATGCCCCATTCCGCCGTCGGCGGACGGACGCCGAGGCCGATGAACGAGAGACCGGCGGCATTGAGGATGGCATAGCCCATGGTCAGCGACATCTGCACGATCATGATCGGCATGATGTTTGGCAGGATATGCACGAGGAGAATGCGGAATTCGCCGTTGCCGGACAAACGCGCGGCCTGCACGAAGCCGGCGTTGCGGCGGACATTGGCTTCGGCGCGCGCGACGCGGGCATAGAGCGGAAAGTTCACGATTGCCGTGGCCAGGATGATGTTCTGCACGGTATTGCCGAGGGCTGCGACGATGCCCATGGCGAGCACGAACAGCGGGAACGCCATGATGGTGTCGGCGATGCGACCGACGATGCGATCGGTCCAGCCGCCGAAATAGCCGGCCGCGATGCCGGCGAGCCCGCCCATCAGGAACACCAGGACGACGGAGGCGACCGCGATGAACGTATCGAGCCGCGTCGCCACCACGACGCGACTGAAGATATCGCGGCCCAACTGGTCGGTGCCGAACCAATGCGCGGCCGATGGCGGCTTCAGCGACGCCGCGGTGTCGGACGCCAGCGGGTCATACGGCACCACATAGGGACCGAAGATCGCGGCAAGGAGGATCACGATCAGCAGTGCGAAGGCAAAACCGGTGACCTTGTTCTCGCCGAGCACGTAGCGGGTCTGGTCGAGGAGCGCGACGAATCCCGAGGTCCGCGCGGGACCGACAGGTTCAACAGCAGGCGCAACGGTGCTCATTGTGTCCCCCTACCCTTCCAAGCGCACGCGCGGATCGATCACCCCATAAAGAATGTCGATCACGAGATTGAGCAGCACGTACATGACCGCCATGGTCAGTACGAAACCCTGCACCGGCGCGAAGTCCGACGAGATCAGCGCTTCGACCGCATAGGAGCCGATGCCGGGCCAGGCGAACACCTTCTCCACCAGCACGTTGGCGCCGAGCAGGAACGAGAACACCATGCTCAGCGTGGTGATGACGGGGAGCATCGCGTTGCGGAAGGCGTAGGTGACGATGACGGTCGCCGGCGACAGGCCGCTGGCGCGCGCGGTGCGCACGAACTCCGACGACAGCACCGCCAGCATCGAGGCGCGCGTCATGCGCGCGATCGGCGCCAGCGAGAAGATCGCAAGCGTCGTCGCCGGCAGGATGAGCTGGCTGCATGCGGAACGGAACGCCTCGAAGTCGCGCGCGATCAGGGTGTCGATCAGATAGAAGCCAGTCACCGTCGGCGGCGCGCTGTAGAACACATCGAGCCGGCCGAGCGGCGCGGGTGACCAGCCGAGCCGGAAATAGAAGACATAGACCAGCACGAGACCTGTGAAGAACACCGGCAACGAGACGCCGGCGGTCGTCGTCACACGACAGAGATGATCGACCCACGATCCCGGTCGCGTCGCCGCCAGCACGCCGAGCGGAATCGCAATCACGATCGAGACGATGAGGCCGAGCAGCGTCAGCTCGGCGGAGGCCGGCAGGCGGTTGCGGATCTCGGCCGCGACCGGCTGGCCCGTCGTGAGCGAGTTGCCGAAATCGCCATGGGCGAGATCGTTGGTGTAACGGAAGAACTGTTCAATCAGCGGCTTGTCGAGGCCGAGCTTCTTGCGGATCTGCTCGACGGCTTCCTTCGTCGCGGCGGGGCCTGCGAAATACGCGGCGGGATCACCCGGCAGCGCGCGGGTCAGCAGGAAGGTGACGATGACGACCCCGATCAACGAGGGAATCGCGAACATCAGGCGCTTGCCGATCATGGTCAGCATGGGGTGCTCCTCCTGGGCTGCGCTGGTGAGCACGCTCGCGCGGCTCGCTCCACTGCGTTCCCTCCCCCCTTGTGGGGGAGGGCTAGGGAGGGGGGTGGCTCCGTGAGAGGTCTGAGGTTGTGGCTACCCCTCTCCCCAACCTCGAGAGCGAGCTTCGCTCGCCTCGGACCCCACAAGGGGGGAGGGAGCCCGAAGAGCGTGCTCACCTCACTCTGAAGGACAGCGCCCGCCATCCCCCTCACCCCTTCGCCATCGCGCGGTAATCCAGCCTCCGGTGGAACCAGTATTGGTAGCCGCTGATGTTCTTCTGCATCGCGACGTTGACGAAGGGCTGGTACAGCGGGATGCGGGGGATGTCGCTGTAGGCGAGGTCGACGAAGCCCTTCACGTCGGTGTCGTAGGTCGCGGTGTCGCCGGTCGCAGCGGCTGCGCGTGCGCCATCGATCAGCTTGTCCATCTCCGCCGACTTGTAGCTCATGGTGTTGAAGACGGAATTATTGCCGTGATAGCACCAGTAAAAGAAGTATTCGGGGTAATCGAGCCAGCCCGAGAACACGTTGGTGAAGAGCGGCATCTCCTTCTTGTTCAATTCGGTGCGCCAGTTGGCGCCGGGCACCTTGTTGATGGTGGTCTTGATGCCAATCTGGGCCAGGCTCTCCTGCACCAGCACGCAGAGCGGTTCATTGACGCCCGCGAAGTTGAGGTCGAACGAGATCGTGGTCTCGAAGCCATTGGGATAACCGGCTTCAGCGAGCAGCGCCTTCGCCTTGTCCATGTCGGTGTTGTATTTGTGCGGCTGCGGCCAGGCGACTTCGGTCGGCTTGTCCTTGGCGGCGCCGAACATCGGGTTCGCCAGCCCGAACATCACCGCGTCCATGATCTTCTGATAGGGAATCGCGCAGGCGACCGCCTGACGTACTTTGGGATTGTCGAACGGCGGCTTGGTCACGTTCATGCCGATATACTGAATGCCGTTGGAGAACGGCAGCGACACCACGTTGAGCTTGCCGCTCGCCTTCATCTCCTGGAAGTCCTTGAACGGCAGCTCATAGGAAATGTCGGCGTCGCCGCGCTCCAGCAGCGCGCGGCGATTGCCGGCCTGCGGCACCATGCGCCAGATCACGCGCTTGATCTTCGGCAAGGGGCCGCCGACCCAATCGTCGTTGCGCTCCATCACCACTTCGGTGCCGGCGGTCCACTTCGTCACCTTGTAGGCGCCGGAGCCCGCGGTCTGCTGCTTGGTGAATTCGAGACCCCAGGGATCCTTCTCGCTGGCGTTCTTCTTCACCAGCTCGGAATTGATGATGCAGGGCACGATCACCGCGAGATCGGGGATCGTCAGCTTGTCCTTCTTCAGGAAGTCGACACGCACCGTGTAGTCGTCGATCACGACGAACTGCTCGGGTTTCGTGAGCGAGCCCGCGCTCATCTGGAAGGTGGGGAAGCCGCCGACGCTGACGGCGCGGTCGAGCGACCACTTCACGTCCTTGGCGGTGACAGGCGCGCCGTCGTGGAATTTGGCGTTCTTCTTCAGCTTGAAGGTGACCGACTTGTCGTCGATCTTGAAGTCCTCGGCGAGCTCGCCCTTGAACTTGTCGCGGTCGTAATAGGGCACGCCGCCGGGGCCGGTCTTCATCTCGTGGCTGAGCAGGCGGTCGTAGCAATTCCAGGACACCTCATAGCCGGGCACATTGGTGCCGACGCCGTGGATGTCGAGATTGTTGGGGCCCCCTTCCGAGACGATCAGCAGCGTCTCCGAGCGCGCATCGGCCATGGCCGACGAGATCACGGACGGCATGGCCGGAAGCGCCGCACCTGCGGCCAATCCGGAAACGGACTTGAGGAAATCGCGGCGCTTCATGAAATGGCTCCAACACAATGTTTTCTGGTTGGAACTGGATTCGCAAGGTTCGTGCCAAGGCTTAATGAGAGTTTAAACCGGCATAAGCCGCTGATATATCTACATGAAACAGCCATTGACCGGACCGTCGATCAAGGGCCAATCATTTGGGACGTTGCATACAAAGATGCGCATTTGCTCATAAAATAAGCTGAATTGAGCTTCGCTTGTTTGGCGGGCGGCTTATTGAACCGCCGTCGTCCTGGCGAAAGCCAGGACCCATTACCCCAGGGAGAAGTTGCGGCGCGAAGCTGGCAACCACGAGTCTTCGCAAAACCCCGCCCTGGGGTAAGGGGTCCTGGATCAGCGC
The DNA here is from genome assembly GCF_055811255.1 of Bradyrhizobium sp. MI1.11. NCBI lineage: Bacteria > Pseudomonadati > Pseudomonadota > Alphaproteobacteria > Hyphomicrobiales > Nitrobacteraceae > Bradyrhizobium > Bradyrhizobium sp. MI1.11. The sequence continues at coordinate 9,729 of NZ_JBVVPM010000099.1, read as the reverse complement.
TGCGCTTGTCCAGGACGACAGTGTTGATGAGGTCGGCAGCGGTGAATTACTCTGCCCAGATCAGCTCCTGCAGCTCGACCAGATCGTTCGCCTTGTCCTGCCAGCCCTCGATGCAGATGTGGCTGTTGAGGTCGCTGGCGCGATGCAGCAGCATCAGCGCCATCAGGCGGCGCTTGAGCGCGAAGTCGGGCTTGGCGTAGCCAAAGCCTTCGAGCAGGCTGCGCACCCTCCCCGGCCGGCCCGCGGCCATGAAGGCGCTGGGGCCGAGCAGATCGTAGTCGCGCCATCCCGCCAGCACGTCGCCGAAGTCGAACAGTCCGGCGAGCGACCATTGATCGTCATGACAGGCGAGCAGAAAATTCTCCGGAATATATTCGCCGATCAGGATCACCGGCGGCGCATCCGTCGGAATGAGCGCGGCCGCGTCACGCAGGAGATCGTCAAGGCCGGCGAGGAATTTCGGCGCAAGACCGAGACGCGTGTGGCGCGCCTCGCAGCCCTGCATCTGGGCGCGCATGAAGTCGTCCCAGCGCGGCTGGATCTGCGCGAGCGGACCGAGCGGCGCGCGCTGCACGGACGCGATGGTCTCGCCGATCTGGCGCAGCACGCGCTCCTTCTGCGCTTCCGGCAACGACGGCCAGACCTCCGAGCCGAGCGTGCCGGCAAGGCGCGTGATGACGAGATAAGGCCAGCCGTCGCGCTCGCGTTCGGCGACGATCTCGGGGATCGGCAGATGGAGGCGGCCGGCAAGCTGGGTCAGCGAGCCGTGCTCGGAGACGAACTGCGCGCGGAGCAGCGGCGGGAAGATTTTGAGGATCAAGCGATCGCCGAGCCCGACCACGAGATTGGTGCCGGTGGTAAACACGTGCGGCGCGCTGACATCGAGATCGTGGCTGCGGGCGATGTCGAGCGCGATCGGCAGCCACCGCGGAGGGTCGGCGCGAAAGGCGCGAAAGCTCTCGGCGTCGGCGAAGTGGGGGAGTAACATCGACATCGTAACCTAATGCATTTCAAGAGTAGTTTCCCCGCGGCCCATCCTTCGAGACGCCCGCTTTGGCGGGCTCCTCAGGATGAGGACGGAGTGCGCGACAACAATTTTGGCGGGCAGCGAAGCCGCTTAGCCTCATCCTGAGGAGACCGCGCCAGCGGGCGTCTCGAAGGACGAGGCGTGCGCTCAGCGCCCGCTACCGATCCGGGCTGGCGCGCTCGAACTGGCGCAGGATCTTGTTGCCGCGTTCGACCGCGGCATCGAGCGCGGCTTGCGCGCTCTTGCGGCCGGCAAAGGCCTGCTCCAGCTCGTCCTCGATCGCGCCGCGGATCAGCACGAAGGAGCCGAGCCGGATGCCCTTCGAATTCTCCGTCGGCGGATGCAGCGTGATCTCCTCGAACGAGATCGCCGAGCCGGGATTGCGCTCGTAAAACCCTTGCGCGCGCGTCAGCTCGAAGGCGGCGCGGGTCACAGGCAGATAACCCGTGTTCTGGTGCCATGCGGCCTGCACGCCGGGCTGCGACAGATAGGCGAAGAATCGTGCCACGCCCTTGTATTCCTCGCGCGGCCGGTCGCGCAGCACCCATAGGGTGGCGCCGCCGATGATCGAGTTCTGCGGCGCGCCCTTCACGTCGGGCCAATACGGCATCATGCCGTAGCCGATCTCGAACTTCGAGTTCGCCTTGATGTCGGCGCGCGTCGCCGAGGAGCCGATGAAGATGCCGCATTCGCCGTTCTGGAAGCGCGGCTCGGCCGACTGGCCGCGGCCGCTATAATCGAATACTTTGGTCTTCTGCCACTCGCTGAGCTCGGCGACATGACGCACCAGAGACGGATTGTTGATGGTCAACTCCGCATCGAGCGCGGCAAAGCCGTTGGTCCGCGTCGCCAGCGGCAGATTGTGAAACGCCGAAAAATTCTCGACATGGATCCAGGACGGCCAGGACGTGGTGAAGCCGCACGCCGCGCCGCGATCGCGCAGGCGTTTCGCAGCAGCACCGAGCTCCGGCCAGGTCTTCGGCGGCGTCTCCGGATCGAGGCCTGCGTCGCGGAACATGGTCTTGTTGTAATAGAGGATCGGCGTCGACGAATTGAACGGGAACGACAAGAGATTGCCGGCCGCATCGGTGTAGTAGCCGGAGACGGCGGGAAGGTAGTCATTCAGCGAGAACGGCTCGCTCATGTCCCGCATCAGGCTGAACACGGGATAAATCGCGCCCTTGGCCGCGGTCATGGTGGCCGTGGCGACCTCGTTGACCTGGACGATCGCGGGCTGGCTGCGCGAACGGAAGGCGAAGATCGCGGCCGTCACCGTCTCGGTGTAACTGCCCTTGTAAGAGGGCACGACGCGATAATCCGGCTGCGAGGCGTTGAAGTCGGAGGCGAGCTTCTCGAGCTGCCGGCCGAGCTCGCCGGACATGGCGTGCCACCACGCGATGTCGGTCGCGGCCCGCACCGGTGCGGCCAATGAGAGGACCGCAAAGGCGGCGACGACCTGCAAAAGGCGCGATGCTGAAGTCACGATGGCTCTTTCCATGCCGCACGACGAAAGCGGCTGTCCCTGCTTAAGGCGCGGCATTTGCGGTTTCAACCGGGAATGAGCCCCGGCCGCGCCGCACAATCACGCCGCTGCGCCGGGCGGGATGGCCTTCCCACGACCATCTGCTAGATTGCATTGAACCTTTTCCTCCCGCCATAGACTCCACCACTGAGGGGTTGAGTGTGCCAGTGTTGAACCGTGCCGAACGCTCGCGGACCGGGGTGGTTTTCGTCGCGCTTCTGATCGCCATCTGCGCGACGGGAGCCGCTGCGCGCGAATTACGCGCGGCCGACACCCAGACCGAGGATTATCCGACCGTGCAGGCGCTGCGCTACATGGGCGCCCTGATCGCCGAGCGCAGCGGCGGCCGGCACGAGGTCAAGGTGTTTCACTCCCGCCAACTCGGCGAGGAGAAGGAGACCATCGAGCAGACCCGGGTCGGTGCGATCGACCTCAACCGGACCAATGTGGCGCTGATCGGCAATTTCGTCCCGGCGATGAACGTGCTGGCGATGCCGTTCCTGTTCCGGTCCATCGAGCACATGCAGAAGGTGCTGGACGGGCCGATCGGCAGCGAGATCCTCGGCAGCTTCGAGCCATATGGCTTCGTTGGCCTCGCCTTCTATGATTCCGGCGCGCGGTCGATCTACAACGGCGCCCGGCCTGTGCGGAGCGTCGCGGACCTCAAGGGATTGCGGATCCGGGTGCAGCAGTCGGAGTTGATGAGCCAGATGATCCGCGCGCTCGGCGCGGAGCCGGTCGAGATGCCCTATGGGCAGGTGCTTGCCGGGCTTGCCAACCACCTGATCGACGGCGCCGAGAACAACTGGCCATCCTACGTGACGACGGACCATTACAAGCATGCCGGTTATCTCGCCCTCACCGAGCACACGATGAGCCCCGAAGTGCTGGTGATCTCGCTGAAGGCCTGGAAAAGCCTGTCGGCCGACGACCAGACCATCTTCAGGGAAGCCGCGCAGCGCTCCAGCCGGTTCATGCGCGAGAAATGGCGCGACCTCGAGGAGCAGTCGCAGCGCAAGGCGGAAGCAGCGGACGTCACCATCGTCAGGGATATCGACCGCAAGCCGTTCGAAGACGCGATGGTCGCGATCTACGCCAAGGCCGGGCAGGATCCGGCCGCGGCCGCGCTGATCGAACGCATTCGCAAGGTGGAGTGAGGCCACTTGCCCGGGCTTGGACACAGCGAGCACGCAGACAGGTCGCCGGGCCCGATGGGGCGGCTGCGCGCGCGGCTGGTCGGCATGCTCCGGGCCGTGCCGATCCGCTGGCGCATCCTGTCCATCGCGGCGCTGAACTCCGCCGTGGTCATCGTGCTGGTCGGGCTGATCTGGAACGGCTCGCAGGTGCTCGGCTCGGCCTGGGACGACGTGCGCCAGGTGCGCGAATCCGACCGGATCCTGGCGCTGCTCGAAAGCGAGACCGGGCGGCTGCACAATCTGATCCACCGCTACATCAACCAGCCGAGCCCCGATTTGTTCGCCGAGATCCTGCTGCTGCGCGAGGCGGTGCTGGGGACACTGAGCAACCGAGCCGCCAAGGACCCGATGCTGTCGGGCTCGGTCGAGGAGCTGGAGCGCACCACCGACCGCTTCCTCAACGGCTTCGGCGAGCTGCGCGGCGTGCAAGCCACCATCGCCAGGACCTATGAGGATCAGGTGCAGGGACCGGCCAGGGACATGGCCGGCCTTTACTCCATCATCGAAGGCGCCACCGGCCATCGCGACGCGCTGATCTGGCCTTCGCTGGGCAAGTCGCGCGAGGCCTTCACCGCGATGCTGGTCGCGGCCAATTCCTACTATCTGTCGCTGTCATCGGGTGCGGCCGACGACGCCCGCCGCAACACCGAGACGATCGAGAAGACCATCCCCGTGATGATCGATCTCGCCGACAACGACCTCCAGCGCATGGCGCTGCGACGACTCGCGGCCCGGACCGCCGCGCTGCGCGAAGGCTTTGCAAAGCTCTCCGAGCAGCTCACGAACCGTACCGAGCTGCTGCGCAACACCATCGACGCCAACCAGGCCGAGGCGATCGGCGCCATCGACGATCTCTCCACCAAGATGCGCCAGCGCGAGCAGAAGGCCCAGGAGACGTTCGACCGCACGCTAGCGGACATCTCCCGCCGTGTTCTCTCCATCGCCGTGATCTTCCTCGGCATCATCCTCACCGCCGGCGTGCTGATCGCGCTGTCGATCCGGCTGCCGCTGCAGCAGATCATGGCGGCGATGCGCGCGATCACGCTCGGCGACCTCGGCCGCGAGGTGCAGGGCACGCGCGCGCGCGACGAAGTCGGCGCCATGGCGCGCGCGGTGGAAGTGTTCCGCGAGAACGCGATCGCGAAGCGTCAGACCGAGGACGAGCTGCGCGCGTCCAAGGAGAAAGCCGAGAGTGCACTGCTCGAGCTCAACGCCGCGCAGCAGAATCTGATCGATGCCGAGAGGCTCGCAGCCCTCGGCGGCCTCGTCGCCGGCGTTGCGCACGAGGTCAACAATCCGATCGGCATCAGCCTCACCGTTGCGTCGAGTTTTGCCCGGCGCACCGAAATCTTCGAGGCCCAGCTCAAGGGTGAAGGCGGCCTGCGCCGCTCGCAGCTGGAAGAATTCGTGCAGTCCTCACGCGACGCCTCGCAGCAGCTCGTCGCCAATTTGCAGCGCGCCGGCGAACTGATCCAGTCTTTCAAGCAGGTCGCGGTCGACCGCTCCCATGCCGAGCGGCGGCAGTTCTCACTCAGCGAAGCCACCGACCAGATCATCGCGAGCCTGCGGCCGGTGCTGAAGCGGTCGCCGATCACGCTCCATGTCGACATGCCCGAGGGGCTGCTGCTCGATGGCTATCCCGGCTCCTACGGCCAGATCCTGACCAATTTGTTCCTCAATGCCGCCAACCACGCCTTTGCCGACGGCCGCGCCGGCACGATCACGATCTCGGCGCGGCCGCGCGGGGCCGACGACGTCGAGATCATCTTCACCGATGACGGGGCCGGCATGACCTCCGACGTGCAGCGCCAGGCCTTTGACCCATTCTTTACCACCAGGCGCAATGAAGGTGGCACGGGACTCGGCCTCCATATCGTCTATAACCTCGTCACCCAGCAGCTCGGCGGTCGCATGATGCTGGAATCCAAGCTGGGACAAGGCACTACATTTCGCATTATCATGCCCCGGGTCGCCAGGGGCGGCGGGCAAAGCACAGAGACTGACGGGACTTCTCAATGGCCGAACAGGACGATGTCCTCCACCTGATCGACGACACCGGTACCGCATCGGAGGATGTTGACGCCCGGAAATGGAAGATCGCCGTCATCGACGACGATCCGGCCGTGCATGACGGCACGCGCTTTGCGCTGTCCGACTACAATCTCAACGGCCAGGGCCTGGAGATCCTCTCCGCCCATTCCGCGGCCGAAGGTCGCAAGCTGATGGCCGCGCATAACGACATCGCTGCCGTGCTGCTCGACGTCATCATGGAGACTGATGTCGCCGGCCTCGAGCTGGTCGAGTACATCCGCAACGAGCTCAAGAACGAGACCGTGCGCATCATCCTGCGCACCGGACAGCCCGGCCAGGCGCCCGAGCGGCGCGTGATCGTGCAGTACGACATCAACGACTACAAGGCCAAGACCGAGCTCACCGCCGACAAGCTGTTCACATCGCTGACCGCGGCGCTGCGCTCCTACCAGCAGCTCGAGCGCATGCTGCAAACCCGGCGCGGGCTCGAGATCATCATCGACGCGGCTTCCACGCTGTACGACTTCAAGTCGATGCAACGGCTCGCCGAGGGCGTGCTGACCCAGCTCGCCTCGCTGCTCAACGTCGATTGCGCCGGCATCCTGGTCTTGCGCGACAATGGCGGCATCGACCCCGAGCTCTCGGTGCTCGCCGGCAGCGGCTGCTACAGCCGCTTCATCGGCACGACCTCGTCGAAGGCGCTCGACCCCGATCTGCGCGCAATGGTGGAAGCCGCTTTCCAGGGCCGCAAGAACGAATTCGCCGACCACCGCAGCGTGATCTATTTGCGCACCGGAAGCGGACGCGAGGTCGTGGTGCTGCTGCAGGCCGAGCGCGAGCTGTCCGAGACCGACCGCTCGCTGGTCGAGATCTTCTCCAGCCGGCTCTCGATCGCCTTCGACAACGTCATCCTCTACCAGCAGCTCCAGGCCGCCAACACCCAGCTGGAAGACCGCGTCGCCCAGCGCACCCGCGCGCTGATGCAGGCCAACCGCCGCCTCTCGGCGCAATGGCTGCGGCTGCAGCGCGCCAACGGCTTCAAGAACGAGATCCTCGGCACCGTTGCCCATGATCTGAAGAATCCGCTCGGCGTCATCCTGGGCCGCACCGAGATGCTGAAGGAGCTGATCTCGACCGGCGCGTCGTCAAGCGGCGTGGTGGCCCAGGTCGATCACATCCGCGATGCCACCAAGCGCCTGACCACGATGGTCGATCATCTGATCTCGGACGCGATGGCCGATGCCTTCGACATCACCATCCGCCGCGAGCCCGTCGACGTCGCGGCTCTGGTCAAGGAGGTCGCCGAGGCCAACCAGCCGCTCGCCGTCAACAAGCAGCAGGCGATCAGCGTCACCGCGCCCGTCAACATCGTCACCATGTGCGACACCGACCGCATCCGCGAGGCGATCGACAATTTGATCAGCAACGCCATCAAATACTCACCGATCGGCGGCAAGATCGGCGTCATCGTCAGCCATGAAGGCGGCGACACCATCGTCCGCGTCAGCGACGAGGGCGCAGGCCTGTCGCCGGAGGATCTCGGCCGCCTGTTCGGCCGGTTCCAGCGGCTGTCGGCAAAACCGACCGCCGGTGAGAGCTCGACCGGGCTTGGGTTGTCCATCGTCAAGCGTATTATCGACATGCACGGCGGCGAGGTGACCGCCGAGAGCGAGGGCCCCGGCAAGGGCTCGACCTTCACCATCACCCTCCCCGCGACCGAAATTCCGTGATCTCAGGACCATGACCCAAAGCCAGCACATCATGATCGTCGACGACGAGGCCCCGGCCCGGGAGATGGTCGGCGATTACCTCAAGATGCACGGCTTCACCGTGACGCTGTGCGACGGCGGCAAGTCCTTGCGTACGGCGATCGACGGCAGCATGCCCGACCTCGTCGTGCTCGACCTCAACATGCCGGAGGAAGACGGGCTCTCGATCATCCGCGACCTCAAGAGCCGCATCAACGTGCCGGTGATCATGCTGACGGCGACGGCGAGCCCGATCGACCGCGTCGTCGGCCTCGAGCTCGGCGCCGACGATTACGTGGCCAAGCCGTGCGAGCTGCGTGAGCTGATGGCGCGCATCCGCTCGGTGCTGCGCCGGAGCGCGCCGGCGAAAGCGGTGGCGGAAACGGCGGCTGCGAAATCGGACAAGGAGCAATTGGTGCGGTTCGGGACCAAGTGGCTCGATCTCGAAGCGCAGGCCTTGCGCGACGACGAGGGCAACGAGCACCCGCTGACAGCATCCGAGTTCGGGCTCTTGAAAGTGTTCGCGGCCAATCCGAAGCGCGTGCTGTCGCGCGAGCGCCTGCTGGAATTGGCCAACGCGCGCGACGCCGAAGCCTTCGACCGCGCCGTCGATCTGCGCATCATGCGCATCCGCCGCAAGATCGAGCCCGATCCGGCAAAACCCGCCGTGATCCGCACCATCCGCGGCGGCGGCTATCTGTTCTCGCCGGCGGGCGAGAAGGCGTAGCGGCCCCATTGTCGTCCTGGCGAAAGCCAGGAGCCATTACCCCGACGGCTAATTTGGCACACGGCTGGTGATCGCCAGTCGTCGCAAAACGTCTCCCTGGGGTAATGGGTCCTGGATCGGCGCTCGCTTTGCTCCCTTGTCCAGGACGACACGGGAGCGCGAACGCAAAAGCCCGAAATACGTTCCCGGCGCCTCCGCTTGTCGCCTCATCCCCACCCCGTATTTTCCGTACATTGAAATTCCACGCTTTTTTGCCCCGAATGTTTCGTCGCGACTAATCCGACGAAACAATTTGGCGGCGCACGAAACCATTTTCCCCTTTTCGTGCAGACGTCCCGAAACGTTGGCTCATTAACACTTTGGTCGAAGGAAACGCCGCTCGGTTGCGGCGCTACGGGGAGCCAAGTCAATGCCGAACGTGATCGCCATCAACGCCCAAGCCAGCCAGAGCATCATTGCCGCTCAGGCGACCTCGGACGACATGCTTCTCGAAAGCATTGCCGACGGCAACCGGACGTCCATGCACATCCTTTATTGCCGGCACAATGTGCGCGTCTACCGCTTCATCCTGCGGATCGTGCGCGACGCCACCACGGCGGAAGACCTCGTCAGCCAGGTGTTTCTGGACGTGTGGCGGACCGCCGGCCAATTCCAGGGCCGCTCGCAGGTTTCGACCTGGCTGCTCTCGATCGCCCGCTTCAAGGCGCTGACCGCGATGCGCCAGCGTCGCTTCGAGGACATCGACCAGGAAGACGTGCGCCAGATCGCCGATGGTTGCGACACGCCGGAGACCTCGCTCGACCGCAGCGACACCAGCGCGATCCTGCGCGCCTGCGTTCAGAAGCTGTCACCCGCGCATCGGGAAATCATCACTCTGGTCTACTATCATGAGAAGTCGGTGGAGGAGGTCGGACAGATCATCGGCATCCCGCAGAGCACGGTGAAGACCCGGATGTTCTACGCCCGCAAGCAACTCGCCGAATTGCTTAAGGGCTGTGGCGTCGAGCGCTTCGCCGCCTGAAGTTCAGATATTTCAATGGGATAGGACATCTGTTTTGGCCCTGTCCCGGACACGGAAGTGTTACCGCCGACGAAACAATTGAAACAAAGCACAACATCAGGCGGAAAAACTTCCCTCCTATAAAGCTCACATACGGTTTCGTTAAACCTCCCAAGACCTCCAACGACCCGGACGGGATGCCCCCCTCCGGGTCGTTTTGTGTTTGGGGATGGACGGCTGCGGCGGTGCGCTTGAGTGAGGCGGGCGGTCTCTCTCCTTCCCTCCCCCCTTGTGGGGGAGGGGCAGGGAGAGGGGCCCACACGGGGACTCTCTCGACTTGTACGCGCGGCATGATGCCAGACGGATAGACCATTTGCTGGGCTACCCCCCCCCCAAACCCACCCCCCCAAAGCGGGGGGGGCGCGCCCCCCCCCCCTGGCGGGCCCACCCGCCGCACCCCCCCCCCCGACACCCAAAA
>NZ_JBVVPM010000098.1:0-14312 GCF_055811255.1 Bradyrhizobium sp. MI1.11 | reverse complement strand
AACGCCGGCGGAGGCGCTTGACGATCTTCTGTTATGAGTGAAAGTAACTGGTGTTGCGACGACCGTTTGAATCCGCCAGCGGGCAGCCAATCGCTGTGGTGCTCGCCCGGACGCAGGAACAGGCCGATCACGCCAGATCGCTGCTCCGCTTCGAATATGAGACCGAGGCTTCGGTCACCTCCTTTGCCGAAGCCAAGGCCAAAGGCACGGAGACCGGCCAGGTCGGGGGCCGGCCGCTCAAGATGGAGCGCGGAGATACGGACAAGGCGCTGGCCGCCGCGCCGTACAAGGTCGACATCAGCTACACGAGCCCGCGCCAGAACCACAACGCGATCGAACTGCACGCCTGCACGGTCGCGTGGGAGGGGGATACGCTGCACGTTCACGACGCCTCGCAGCTCGTCGCGCACAGTGCCTGGAGCCTCGCCCATGCGTTCGGGATCGCGGAAGAACAGGTTCGCGTCACCTCGCCGTTCGTCGGCGGCGGCTTTGGCGGCAAGTGCCTGTGGTGGCATCAGATGCTCGCCGCGGCGGCGGCCAAGCTGTCCGGGCATCCGGTGCGGATGATGCTGTCGCGCGAAGGCGTCTACCGCATCGTCGGCGGCCGGGGTTCGACCGAGCAGCGCGTCGCGATCGCCGCGCAGGCGGACGGCACCTTTGACGCACTGGTCCATACCGGGACGGTGGCGGTCAGCCCGCACAAAGCAATGGCAGAGCCGTTCATCCTGCCGGTGATGAGCGCCTATGCCTGCGGCAGCCTCAAGTTCCACCTCGAAGTCGCCTATGTCGACATGCTGGCCAGTACCTTCATGCGCGCGCCCGGCGAAGCGGTCGGTACCTTCGCGCTGGAAAGCGCGATCGACGAACTCGCGGTGAAGATGGGCATGGACCCAATCGAACTGCGCCTGAAGAACGAGCCAGAGACGGATCCGTTGACCGGCGCGCCGCCATCGCAGCGCGATACGAAAAAGGCCTACCGCGACGGTGCCGAGCGGTTCGGTTGGTCGCAGCGCGGTGCGCCGGGCAGCCGCCGCGAGGGCGAGTGGCAGATCGGCATGGGCGTAGCCACCGCGACCTACCCCTATTACCGCGAGCCGGGCGGCGCAGCGCGCATGACGCTGTCACGCGACGGCGGTGTGACAGTCGAGATCGCCGCGCACGAGATGGGCATGGGGACCATGACGGCCCACACGCAGGTGATCGCCGACCGCCTTGGATTGCCGCTCGACAAGGTTGATTTCTGCTATGGCGACAGTTTCCAGCCCGGGGTGGTACGGGGGGCCGGCGCGCAACAGACCGCCTCGATCGGCTTCTCGGTCATCGCCGCACATCGCGAGCTGGTGGTAGAACTGCTCAAGCTTGCGGGCAACGATACGCCACTTGCCGGGCTGACGGCGGACGAAGTGGGTGGCTTCAACGGCGGTCTTGCCAAGCTAGACGAGCCGGGCCGGCACGAGAGCTACGCCTCGATCCTGGCACGTGCGCAGCTGGACGAACTGGTGGTCGAGGGCACCGCGCCGCCGCCGCTCGAGTCGCAGCATTGGTCGATGCACAGCCACGGCGCCATGTTCTGCGAGGTCGCTGTCAACGCGGTAACCGGGGAGATACGGGTGCGCCGCTTCCTCGGCTCGTTTGACTGCGGTCGCATTCTCAATCCCAAGACAGCAGCCAGCCAGTTCCGCGGCGGCATCATCATGGGCATCGGCCTTGCGTTGATGGAGGAGACGCAGTTCGACGAGCGGCTCGGGCGCATCATGAATCCAAGCCTCGCCGAGTACCATATCCCGGTGCACATGGACGTACCCGAGATCGAGGTGATCTGGACCGACATACCCGATCCGCACGCACCGATGGGCGCACGTGGCATCGGCGAGATCGGCATCACAGGAGTTGGCGCGGCGGTAGCAAACGCCATCTTCAATGCAACAGGCCGTCGTATTCGCGACCTGCCGATAACATTGGACAAGCTGCTATAGCGAGTTCACGCAGGACACTCGGCGCTAGTTGACGACGACGATGATCGTCGTTGCTGGGCTTACTTGATGTGCCGCCAGTCGGGATCAGGAGCGTAGCGGCGGCGGCACAATAAACAGCTTCGTCCGCAAAATTGAACGTCTATGGCGCGACGAAAGATTGACTCCGTCCGGGAACCCCGTCGCTCGCGTCTGTTCACGTTCGTTTCGCTCAAATTCGTTGCGATTTCATTGCGGCATTCCTCGACGAGAACGACAGCTGGCGAGGAAATGAGATCATGCCTGCAGCCGTCTTGACGTAAGCACCCCAAAGTCCTGACCGAGTGCCTAATTAAGAGTCAGCTCCTCTCAGAAACTTCGCAGGTAGATTCACCCGCTGTGAAAATCGGAAGCGCCAAGGGGGCTCGAAGCCGCCTGAGCTTCTGCAGACGTCACATTCAATCAAGGAGTGATCGCCCACGCTTGCCGTAAATATATCTTTCTTGATCTCCCGGTGCACACGTGGTGCACACGCCGCCTTCTAACCATTTGAAAAAATTAAACTCTCGGTCCAATCCATCATGGGGAAGTTTGAGATAGATCTAGCCAATGAAAGCCTGCGCAATCTAAGTCGCAGATCCAACGACCACTCGCGCCGACAGCTCCCGCTTCTCCCAAGCAAGGATTTCCAAGCAGGCCCTCGCACGATTGGTCGAGCCGCAGCGAAGCGGCTGGACCGTACTCGGAGGCGGTTCTGCGGTCACTGATCACGCTCAAGGCGCTGACGTTCGCACCGAGCGGTGGCATGGTTGCCGCGGCGACGACCTCCCTTCCGGACCAGATCGGCGGCTCCAGATACTGGGATTATCGCGTCTGTTGTGAATCGGCAGCGGCGGTATCGATCTGAAGGAGATTAAGAAGGCCTCGTTAGGATGGCGTCAGTTACGATAAAGAATTGCTGCCGCTAGTTCAACGGGCCGAGCCCGGCGCCGAGTAGCAAGTTCCTGCCCCGCCCCCATAAATCCCCCTGTTCCTGCGTCTCGGAGATAACACTTTTCGTGGTTGAGGCTCTAGGCGCTTTTTTCCCGGGACCCGACGCTGGCGACGACGCCAGCTGCCTGATCCCGCAAAGATCGTTTGAGGACCTTACCTAGAGAATTTCGCGGTAGCGCGTCGACTACGATTACGTACTTGGGCTTCTTATATCCGGCGACCAGGCTACGCACGTGTTCGACAACTGACGAAGGTGTCGGGCTTGCGCCTGGACAGCGCTCGACAAAGGCCGCGACCGCCTCTCCGAAGATGGCATCGGGCACTCCGATGACAGCGGCATCGGCGATCTCAGGATTTTGAAGCAGGGCCTGCTCGACTTCCTTGGTATAGATATTGAAGCCGCCGCTGAGCACCATATCCTTCTTGCGATCGACGATATAGAGATAGCCGTCGTCGTCCGCCTTGGCGATGTCGCCGGTATGAATCCACCCGTCCTTGATGGTGTTTGCTGTCTCGTCGGGCCGATTGTAGTAACCCCGCATCACGGAATACCGGCCCGGCTGCCCTACGCGCACCAGTAGTTCACCCGGCTCACCGGTCTTGACCTCGATACCTGCATCATCGACGATCTGAATCTCAACGCCTGGGGTCGGTCGGCCGATCGAGGAGGCGTGATCAAACTGCTCTTCATGTGAAAGCGAGGTTACTCCTCCGACCTCAGTCATGGCAAAAAACGACACCAGCCGCACGTCCGGCAGCAGTGCTAGAAATTGTCTCTTTAGTTCGACCGGGAACGCTTCGCCCGTCACGACGATGCGCCTCAGCGATGCGCAGCGCGAAGGATCGTCTTTGATCTCGGGAAGTAGCATCCGGCATACCGTCGGGACCATACCGACGACGGTGATCTGTTCTTTCTCGATCGTGTCGACGGTTTCACGCGAATCGAACTTCTTCATGACGACGAGCGTTCCGCCGAGCGCCAGCGAATTGGCGAGCCGGGCAAAGCCGGTCCGATGAGCGAGCGGCGTCGTCACAAGATAGCGGTCTCCGCTCGAAATTCCCCATTCGACGGCGTTTATGAAACAATGCTGAACAACAACATTCGAGTGCGTTAAGATCGCTCCCTTCGGTTTTCCGGTCGTCCCCGAAGTGTACATTATGATTGCGTCGTCCGATTCGATCGACAGTCGCGGCAACGGACCGGGTTCCGCGTTTCTAAGCTCCGCATATTCGACCGCGCCCTCCACGCCCCTTCCCGTGGTGATCCAGACCGCATCCGGATTTGCCTGCAGAACTTCGGAGATGGACGCGTCGCCCCCTTCGAAAACAATCGCCAAGGGCTGACTGTCGGAACAGATGTGCTGCAATTCATGCGGCGTCAGCCGCGTCGTGACCGGGATCACGATCGCGCCTACCGAGAATGCCGCATAGAATAGTTCGACGATCTCGATGCCGTTGGGAAGAAACACGACGATTCGATCGCCCGGACCGACGCCTTGCGACCGAAGACCGCTCGCGACGCACCGGATTCTACGGTCGAGATCCCGGTAGGTGAGCCGTTCGTCGCCGCAGACCAAAGCAATCTTGTCAGGGTGACGCACGCCTTGCGCGTTAAGTATAGTTTCCAGGCGCATATTGAATGCCTCAAACGACGTTAAAGGCTGGATACTGGACGTCGTCAGAAAGCCGATCCCACGCCACTTCGACGCGTTGGCCGATTCTGACCGCATCGGCGTCCTTGTTCAGGACGTTGCCAAGGATGCGCACGCCTTCGTCGAGCTGGACGGTTGCGACCGAGAGGGGAAGTCGGCCGTCGAGACCGGGGCCGGGAACGCGGATCACGGTGCAGGCATAGATCGTGCCCTTACCGGCCACCTCGCGCCATTCCAAATTCCGGCTGCCAGTGAAGATGCTCACCGGGCGCGGATAGTGCTGAAACTGGCCGGTATCCTTGCAGTACTGCAGCACCAGTTTGCCTGCCTTGGCTCCATCCCAGAACGGCTTGGTGTCAACGTAAACTGAAGGCTTCGGGACGGGACGTCCCGTCTTTTCATCAGCCATTTTATGCCTCCAAAATCATAGCGGCGCTGGTACCCCAGTTCCGCGCATAGGGAATCACGCCAATGCCGGTCACCAGCGCGTTCTTCGGATTTGCCACCTGGCGTCCACCACCTTCGCCAAACAATTGTCGAACTGCCTCGGCCAGATTGAGCCCCCCGCTGGCAAGTCCGGGCTGACCGGCCGAGATCTGGCCTCCTCCGGTGTTGAGCGGCAGCGTTCCCTTGTGCGAGAGATCAGTATCGAGGATAAAGTCGCTGCCCTGCCCACGCTTGCAGAAGCCGAAATCCTCGAACTTCATCATGACGGCGATGGTGAAGTCGTCATAAGGCTGGAACATGCGAATGTCCTCCGCTGTCAGGCCTGATTGCTTAAAGACCTTCGGCGCTATCGCCGAGAAGCCGGTCTCGGTGATTTCCGAGAGCGGCTTACTGCCGTTGAAATTCGTCACCTCGGCATAGGCCGTTGGAAATGCCATTTTGGTGATCCCGAGGCTGCGAGCCCTTTCTTCTGTCGTTACGAGAAACGCGTTCGCGCCGTCGCAAAACATGACGCAGTCGAGGAGACGCAGCGGATCGGCAATGACGCGCGATTTTTCATAGTCTGCCATCGTAATCGGCGTCTTGAACTTTGCGTAGGCGTTCTCGTTGTGGAGAGCATGTTCTCGCTGCGTAATCGCGATCTTTCCCAGCGCTTCCGCCTTGATTCCGAACTGATGGTCATACCTGCTCATCAGAAGCCCGAAGGTCGCCGGCGGGCCTTGGACGCCGGGCGGATCCTGGAATTCGGAACGGTAGGCTCCGTAGTTTGCACGCCACGCTGTGCTTGGAGCGTCCGCGGACAGAACGACGACGACCTCGCAATGTCCGTCGCGAATGGCGGATGCCGCGCGGGCAACGCCCCCGGTCGCCGAGCATCCGCCGGTTCCGCCGTAGTTGAGCCAGGTCGGCGTAAGGCCCAATGCCTCAGTCATGTAGACGGCGAAGAACGGATTGGGACATTCGCTCAGTGGAGTGGTCACGGAGAGGCCGTCGATGACATCCTTTGAAATGCCGGTTGCGGCGAGAAGCTTGGCCAACGCCTCGCCTCCAAGATCGAACGCGCTGCGTCCGGTCTTGAAGTCGATCGCCGTCTCCGAATAGCCGGCGATTACGATGTCGCGTTTCTTCGCAGTCATGTCACTCTCCGCGGAATTCTGGCGATCGCTTTTCACGAAAAGCCTTCAGCCCTTCGTCGCGATCTTTGGTGAAGTAAAGCAGGAAGGAAGCGTCACCTTCGGCGTCAAAGCCGTCCGCAAGCGACATGTCGATGCCACGGTCGATCACGGACTTGGTCATCATCACCGGGATCGGCGCGTTGTCGCTGATGCTTTTCGCGATTTCGCGAGCCTTTTCCAGCGCCTTCCCCTGCTCGGTGACGTGATTGACGATACGGTAACGCTCGGCCTCTGCGGCGGTGATCCGCCTGCCGGTCCACATCAATTCCTTTGCAAGCGGCTTGCCTATTAACCGTGGGAGCGTCTGGGTGCCGCCACCACCGGGCATCATTCCGAGCTTGATCTCGGGCAGCCCGAATCTTGCGTTCGCGCCGGCGACTATGATGTCTCCGACGAGCGCGAGCTCGAGACCGCCGCCCAACGCGAACCCTTCGATAGCGACTATCAGCGGCTTGGTGAAACCACCGATGTCCTTGAACAGCCGATTCACCTTCCGGGTCCTCTTCCGGAATCGGTAAAAATCAAAATACCCGTTTTTCTCAATCTGGAACTCGCTGGTGTCGATGCCCGTGCAAAATGCCTCGTCGCTGCCAAGCAAAATGACTGCGCGTACGCTCCTGTCGTGCTCGACTTCATTGAGTGTCGCGAGGATCTCGTCGGCCGTCTGTTCGCGAAGCGAATTCAGCTTGTCAGGTCGGTTGATCGCAATTTCGACCCAGCCGTTTTCGCGGTTGAGGATGACATCCTGGTAGCTCATGTCTCTTCGTCTCCGATGATTTCAATGCTCGGTCTGTGATTCACCACCCATCGCCGATGCGATCTGCGCGTGAAGTTCGGCGGTCTTGCGTGGGTCACACCTCGCTTCGTCGCTGATCTGAACCTCGAGCGCGACCCTGGCTGGAGGGCTCAACACGAGCGCGCGGTCGGCCATTTCGAGTGCGTCGTCAATCCGGTGCGTAATCAGCAAGCAGGTCTTTCGAAATTCGCGCGCTATCTGAAGAAAGTCGCGGCGCAACGTTTTCGACGTCACATGGTCGAGCTGACTGAACGACTCGTCGAGGAACACGATTTCGGGGTCGATGGCGAGCGCGCGGGCAAGCGAGACGCGCTGCCGCATACCTCCCGAAAGTTCATGGACATATTTGTCGTCGGCAGCCTCGAGACGGACCCGCGCAAGCCACTCTCTGGCGCACGCCCGTGCCTGTGACCTGGAGTTTCCCAGAATAAGAAGACCCAATTCGACGTTCTCAACTGCCGTCCGCCACGGCAAGAGCCTGTCGGTCTGGAAGCTGACCGAAAGCCGTCCCTTGAGCGCTTTGAAGGACGCATAGGGATCGAAGCCGGCCACCCGGATCTGACCGGAGTTCGGGCACGTCGTACCCATGATCAAATTCAGGACCGTGCTTTTTCCAGCACCGGTCTGCCCGAGAAGAACGACAATTTCGCCCCGGCGGACACTCATCGAAAGGTTATCGACCGCCAGATAGTTCCCGAACGTCTTGGTAACGTCGCGAACCTCAATGAGAGCTTCTTCGCTCATCTTACCGTCGCCTCCGTACGCCATTTCAGAGAGATCTTTTCCAGTCCGTTCACGAATGCCTGCAACAGCAGGTTCAGGATCACGAGGAAGAAGGTCCATGCCAGCACCTGATCGATCCGAAATGTCGACTGGGCGAGATTCATTCGCGCGCCGATGCCAACCGCGGATGCAACGAGTTCGGCGAAGATCACCATCCGGATCGCGTAGCCGATCACCGATTTCGTGGTAAGGAAAATGTAGGCCACAATGTGCGGGAGAATGAGATAGCGAAGCACCTGCCAACGCGACGGGCGGAAGCTCTCGATCATGTCGACGAGCTCCTTCGGTAACGCGCGTACGCCTTCGTAGACATTGAGAGCGTAGAACGGCAGCAGGATGACGAGAAGAATGAAGAAAATGCGTGATTCCGGATTTTTGAACCAGAACACCGCGATCAGCATCCACGACAGCGCGGGAATACCGGTATCGATAACGACAATGGCCTTCAGATATGGGCGAACGGAAGAAAACATTCCCATCGCGAGACCGATCAACACCCCAGCAACCATCGCAATCGTGACGGAAATGGTGAGACGGACGAGTGTGACGGCAACGTGGTAGGGATCCGAAAAGAACAGCTTCCTTGCCGCGTTCCAGACGGTCACGGGCGACGGCATGATGTAGTCCGGCACGAAGCGGCTGGTGATTTCCATTGCGGCAAGAAGGACAATGACAACAACGCACGTCGCGAAAATATCGCGTCTTCCCTCAGGATTCTTCCGCGCTGCGGCCACTCCGGCCAGCGGCTTAACGAGTTCCGCAGCCACTGAGCGCTCCGGAGGCGAGGTTCGATCGGCTTCTACCGCAATGGACATCCGTCTTTCCGTCATGTTTGGTCAGGCGGCAAAGAAGTTTTGATCGACCGGCCTGGTCAGCAGGCCGTTGCGCGCTAGAAACTCGCTCGCAAGAAGTATCGACGATCTCGAAAGGTCATCGCTCATAGGCCGGTAGTTGAAAGCGAGCCGCTTCGAACTCATGGCCTCCTTGAGCGTATCTGGCGCAATGCCAGTCTTGCTGCCGAACAAATCGACGGCCTTCGTCGTATTCGCGTTGATGCCGCTGAGGCAATCTTCGAAGACCTTGCTGACCTTCGCTGCGATACCAGGACTGGCATCGGCTAATTCCTTCCGGATCGCCACGCCAAAATAGGGTAGCTCCAGCCCGCCAGAGAGCCGTTTGTAGACGTCGCCCGCCTTCAAGATCACACGTAAGTCAGGCTTCTTCATCAGACCGGTCGTTATGTTGGGCTCCCACGACAAGGCCGCGTCAGCTCGATCGGCCATCAGCAGCGTCACCGACGCGGCAGGATTGTCGACGTTCTGGATCGTCGCCTCTTTTTCGATGTCGAATGCGAACGCCTCGTTGATGAGGGCTTTGACCATGCGATAGGTACCGGTCGACTGCAGGGCCGCGATCGTCTTGCCTTTGAGCTGAGACACGTTGTCGACGCCGCCCTTGGGCGCCAACAGAGCGATCATGTTGGCGTCGGTGATCGTACAGAGGTACTTGATGGGCACGCCGGCCTGGTAGCGGGCAGCGAAGGTATCCCAACTCCCAATGCAGACGTCGTAGTTTCCAGCGACGAAGTCGTTGTAGTAGGTCGACACGGCCGTATACGGAGCCGGATCAGGAAAGGAGAGACCGTTCTTGCTGCCGAGGTCGTTGGCGAGAATGTACTGGACCGGCAGTACCGTAAAACCCGGTTGCAGCGATGCCCATCGCACCCGAATATCCGCAGCTGCCAGCGCGTGCCGGATGGATGATGGCAACGCAAATGAGCTCGCGGCCGCAGCGGCGAGTAAGTTTCGCCTAGAAAGGTGCGCCATTGTCTCCTCCCGGATCGGTGCGTGGACCGCGTCTTTTTTTGCTTTTTGGCTTCGCTGCGCCCTGGTCCGGAAAGACCAAATCCGATCTCGGCCCGAACCTTGAATTGACCCTATGCTTGCCAAAGTCGGGACGATAGCGCATTTTCGACCCCATGCCGTTCCAAATATGGGACGAAATGGAATGGGATCCCCGGGGTGGGAGGAATGCAGGCTATGACCAGAAAATTGGACCTGAACGCCCTCCTGCTGTTCTTCGAGGTCGTCAATGCGCGCAGCATCAGCAGCGCGTCGAGAAAGCTCGATATTCCAAAATCCACAGTCAGCCGTAAGCTGATGTTTCTGGAAGATCAGCTCGGAGCCGTCCTCTTCAAAAAGGGAGGCCGCAAGCTTGCAGTGACCGACATCGGCCAAGCTCTCTACGAGCACTGCGAACGCATCGCCGCCGAGATAGAGGAAGCGGGTCTCGGAACAACGCGAATGCAAACCGAGCTGCGGGGAATGCTCCGGGTCAGCATGCCCGTGGATTTCGGCACCGGCTGGTTAAGCAGCGCAATCGCCGCATTCGCCGTCAGTTATCCCGACATCCACCTCGTGATTGACGCCAACAGCCGGTGGATCGACGTATCGGTCGAACCCTACGATGTGGCCGTGCAATTGGGCACTCTTCCCGAGACGCACGGCGGCATCCGCCACCTGGCAAGCATTACGCGTGGCGTTTATGCGAGCCCGTCGTTTCTGGAAAGAAGAGGCGTTCCCCTCAGCGTCGACGATTTCGAGCGCTTCGATTGCATCGTGACCGAACATCAGCGCGCCGAAGGCGTCTGGAATTTCCGCAGCGGGCTTGGTGTCAAGGTGATCGACGTTGTCGGACGGATCTCCGTGAATCATATCGGCGTGGCACGCGAACTCGTAATCGGTGGAGTCGGACTTGGCATTCTTCCGAACATCATGTGTCAGAACGATGTAAGAGCCAAACGACTGGTTCGCGTGCTCACTGACTGGGAAAGTCCGTCACTACAGGTCAGTGCGACATTTCTCGGCAAGCGCAAGGAGTCGCGACGTCTGCGCGCGTTTCTCGATTTTATGGAGCGCAAGCTCAAGATCGAAGGAAGCGCCGGCCAACCGTTGTCGGCCGTGCAAGGCGCGGCTGAACTGACAAGGTCTTGAGGTAGCGTTGTCCGACGAGGTCGCCGCTTCTAGACCACTCCGAAATTCCGATAGCGTGCTTGATCTCGATAAAGTCGTTCCGCGCCTCATAACCATGAAGCTGGCCTGGTCCGCTGCGGCGACAGCCCCCCGCTGCCCCCGGCAAACAGATTGTTGTGGTCGTTTATCTACATAATGCCATTCCGCAACGCGCAAACACTGTCGAGCAGATTGCGGCCTGCGATCGGACGCGCCGAGCTTGCTCAGCGGAAGTTGCCCTTGGTCTCGGGGATCACGACCGCACCGATGAGATAGATCACAAACACGCCGGCCGCGAAGTAGGCAAGCGACAGGGGAATCTCCGCAGCGCTGCCGCTGACCAGCGAGACCAAAGTCGGCATCATGCCGCCCAGCGCAAAGCCGATATTCCAGGACAGGCCCGTGCCGCTCGCGCGCAACGCTGTCGGGAAACGTTCGTTTAGGAAGATCAGCACCGGTGCGTAGCCGGCATTGCCGATGAAGGCGATGGCGAAGGCATAGAGCGTGATCTGCGTCGTGTCCTTGGTAGCAGCCAGATTGAGATAACAGAGCGGCAGCAGCACCGCTGCCAACACGCCGATGATCAGGAACGTCTTCTTACGGCCGATGCGGTCGCTGAGCGCACCGACCAGCACGGCGGAGAAGAACGCCGAGACGCTGGCACCCATCAGGATCAGCGACGAGGTCTGGTTCGGGACCGCGTTGATGACTTTCAGGAAGCTCGGCAGATAGCCCGAGGTCAGATAGTAGCCGGCACCGCCGCCGAAGGTGATCAGCAAATTGACCAGCAGCACGCCGCGATACTCGCCCGAGAACACGTCCTTGACCGGTGCCTTCGAGACCTTCGCCTGCTTGTTGCCCTGTTGACGCTTGAGCTCCTTGAAATAGGGCGACTCCTCGAGATTGCGGAAGATGAACCAGCCGAGCAGCGAGCTCAGCAAGCCGGAGAAGAACATGAAGCGCCAACCCCACACGGCGAAGGCATCGCCCGGGAAGATCGAGGACGTAATCAGGAAGATGAAGGACGCCAGCAGTGCGCCGATGCCGGCGCCGCCGCCGCCGACCAGTCCCGACATCGCGCCGCGCCAGTGCGCCGGCACAGACTCGGTGCCGATGGTGTGGGTGGACGCCACGACGCCGCCGACGAAGATGCCCTGCACCAGGCGCAGGATCAGGAAGATCACCGGCGCGATCACGCCGACTTGCGCGATGGTCGGCAGCAGGCCGAAGGCCGCCGTGCTGATGCCGACACCGACGATCGCGATCAGCATGGCCTGCTTGCGGCCGTGCACGTCGGCATAGTGACCGAACACCGCCGAGCCGAGCGGCCGCATCAACAGCGTCACGGCAAACGAGCCATAGACCGCGGCCAGCGACAGCGCCGCATTGCTCGATGGAAAGAACAGCGCGCCGACGACCGGCGCGACATATAATAGAATGAACAAATCAAACAGGTCGAGCGCCCATCCGAGCACCGAGGCGATGATCGCATTGACCATCTGCTTGTTGTCCGCCGAGCTTCGCGCACCCGCGACCGGCATATCCATCTCAGCCATGTTGTTTTACCTCCCCCGTTTTGATAGAGCCGCGGTCCGCGCCATTGCGAACCGCGGCAGTTCTTCCCGCGTATCAGCGGCCGGCGAATTTCGGCGGGCGCTTGGCGTTGAAGGCCTCGACGCCTTCCTTGAAGTCCTCCGACTGGCGCAGGCGGCTGTAGCAATGGCCCTCGAGCTCGATGGCGATGGCGAGCGTCGAATCCTCGGTGTCGTTGAGGAGTTTTTTCGCCGTGCGCTGCGCCAGCGGCGAGAACGTGCGGAGCTCGTCGACCAGCTTGTCGGTCGCCTTCTCCAGCTCGGCGTCCGGCACGCATTCCGTCGCGATGCCCCAATCGAACGCCTGCTTGGCCGGGATGCGCTTGGAGCGCATCACGATGTCCTTGGTGCGGGTGATGCCGACCATCTTCTGCAGCCGCGCCGAACCGCCCGAACCCGGGATCTGGCCGAGCTTCTGCTCCGGCAATGCGTATTGCGTGGTCTCCGACGCGATGCGGAAGTCGCAGGCGAGTGACAGCTCGAAGCCGACGCCGAAGCAATAGCCCCGGTTGGCGACGATGACGGGCTTGGCGCAGCGCGCCGGTGCTGCGATGTTCCAGGCGAGCTTGGAGACGTGCTCGGGGCTCGCCTCCATGAAGCCGCCGATATTGCCGCCGCTGGAGAAATGCTCGCCCTCGCCGCGCACCACAATGATGCGGACGCGCGGATCCTCGTCGAGCGTCTCGAAGGTCAGCCGCAGCTGGTCACGCTGCGGCATTGCCACGATGTTGTATGGCGGACGGCCCAGGATGATGTCGGCGCGCTCATGCGCCTCGTCGATCTCGACCTTGAACCCGTCGAGCTTGGCGAGCCGGGCATCGGCGAATGTGTAGGGTGACGGCATGTTGGCTTCCTTCTGTTGAGTGCGTGATGATCAGGCGGCGTCCGACGGCGGCAGGCGCTCGGCCTCGTATTCTCCGGCAACGAGCAGTCGCCGCAGCAGCTTGCCGACCGGCGATTTGGGAATCGCGTCGACGAAGACGTAGCGGCGCGGCCGCTTGAAATTGGCGAGGCCAGAGGTGCGGCAGAACTGCTCGAGCTCGACATCCGACACCGGACGGTTGCGTTTCACGAAAGCCGCGACGACCTTGCCCCATTTCTCGTCGGCGATTCCGACCACCGCGACCTCGTCGACCGCCGGATGCAGCGACAGACAGCTCTCGATCTCGACCGGCGAGACGTTCTCGCCACCGGTGATGATCATGTCGTCGACCCGCCCGGTGACGAACAGGTCGCCGTCGGGATCGACGAAGCCGGTATCGCCGGTGAAATACCAGCCTTCGCGCAGCGTCTTGGCATCAGCTTCCGGACGGCGCCAGTAACCTTCGAAGGCTTCATCGCCGGCAAGCGTCGCGATGATCTCGCCCTCCTCGCCGACGGCCGCAAGCTCCGCGACCGATCGCGCGCCGATGCGCACGACCTTGATGTGCTGGTTCAGCCCCGCCTTGCCCGCCGACCCCGGCTTTGCCGCCGCATTCTGGTCGATCGTAAAGGTGTAGATCTCGGAGCTGCCGTAGTGATTGACGAACAGGTTCGGCTTGAACGCCTCGTTCAGCTTCTTCAGCAGTCCATCGGTCATCGACGCGCCGGCAAAGCCGAGCTTGCGCACGCTCGAGACGTCTGTCCCGGCAAAGGCGTCGTGGTGGACGAGGTCGTGATAGAGCGTCGGCACCAGATAGAGATTGGTGATCGCCTCCTGCTCGATCAGCGCCAGCGCCTGGCGGCTGTCATAGCGCGGCAGGCAGACGAAACTGCCGCCGATCAGCGACATCGCCAGTAGCGAGCGGACGCCCATGGTGTGGTAGAGCGGCATCACGCCGAGGGTGCGCTCGCCGCGGCCGTAGAGATTTTGCGCGACATGGGCGATCGCAGCGGCCCGCTCGGCGCGATGCCGCCGCGGGACGCCTTTCG
>NZ_JBVVPM010000097.1:0-14361 GCF_055811255.1 Bradyrhizobium sp. MI1.11 | reverse complement strand
ACAGACCAACCTATAGGGGGTCAATTTTGGACGCCGATCCCCCGGCTTAGGGGGTCAATATTGCAGGCCGAATGACAATGAAGAGCCCGATCTTGTTAGTAGTGGAGGCCATTTTTGCTTTCGGAGGTACTTTCTGAGGAATGAGAGTGGGGAAGAAATGCGTCGCTGAAGACTAAATATGAAAGGTGGTTGTAGCATAGTTGCCATGGACGAGGTGCGCTAGGCGGTTGAAAAGGGGATTCACGCATACGCGAATGCTGCTCGTCAAAAATGCCTGGCAGCAAGAAGCCCGAGCAGAACTGTGCCCGAGACGGCGGATACTGCGACTTATTAATCAGGTTTTGCGTGGCCACCGATAGCATCGATGCCGCGGAGGACGGCAACGAGGTCACTTTTGACTTCTTGCGTTTTGGCCTTTGTGGCGTTGTTTTTGTAGGCATTGCCTTCCCGAGATAGCGGGATGCGGCCTGACCCTGACGCTCCCTGTCGGGATTTGTCCCCGATCTGCAGCCACCATTGCATGCTCGCGGACGAGAAAGCTTAGGGGATCTGGTAAACCAACGCGGACCGGAGCTGATGGTTTATGAATTGGCGATGTCTGTTGCCGGGGAATGGAGAGCCCCGACTTTTGCAACTCGGTGACTATATCAACCGAGGCATGCTCAAGGTAAATGCAACGTGTGCGCCGGTAACCGCACCTCCATGGAAGGTCGAGCCGATTTCGGAGGAAGTTGTTCCATGGACGAAGTGATCTTGCGCAAACTGGAGGAGCGTCTCGGACCGCTCCATGCGAGACAGCGATTGGGTATCGAGACGGACCACGAGGCACAAATCTTCGGCCGGGGGCTCCTCTCTTTTCACATAAGGAACTGGTATCCAGTCCATTCTGTCATTCGAAATGCACTTAAGCTGACCGGTCTCTACTGGCGCGGACGCCGAAATACAGGAAGCATATTCGTCAAGCGCAATGATGTTACGTTCAAGGCGTTGCCACCGCTTTTCGACGGCTTCACCATACTCCACCTTAGCGACATGCATGTGGACATGAATGAAGCTGCCATGCAGCGCTTGATCGAACTCGTCGGCGACATGCGCTACGATCTATGTGTTCTAACCGGCGACTATCGGGGGAAGAACTTTGGACCGTTCGAGGCAACCTTGAACGGCGTCGCACGAGTGCGAGCTCATCTAAAGGAGCCCGTTTATGGGGTTCTGGGCGACCACGATACCATCCAAATGGTTCCGGGGCTGGAAGCCATGGGAATACGTATGCTGTTCAACGAGAGCGAGGCGATTGTGCGCGGCGATCAGCAAATCTATCTAGCCGGGATCGATGACGCCCACTACTTCAAGGCCGACGATATCGAAAAAGCTGCGTTGCAGATCCCGTATGGCGAGTTCTCTATTTTATTGTCACACACACCGGAGATTTATCGTCAGGCGGCTCATGCCGATTTTAATTTGTTGCTGAGCGGGCATACGCACGGTGGGCAGATCTGTCTGCCAGGATCTATTCCGATCATACTTGATGCAGACTTGCCTCGACGGATGGGGGCAGGAGCTTGGCAGTATCACGACATGGCTGGCTACACCTCTGTGGGTGCTGGATCGAGCGTCGTTCCTGTTCGTCTCAACTGTCCGCCAGAAATCACCCTGCACCGGCTTCGTTCGGGCTAACGGCGGGCTAATATGGTTCGTCGCGCAGGTTGGCTCGGAATAGAAAACGAGACAGAATTAGCGCGCCAATAAAAAAGACCCCGACGCCAAGCGCTATGTCTGCGATCGTCAATGAAAGAGCGTCGCGGCATGCCAGCATCGGAAATAGGGATTCGGGAATCTGATCGAGCCCGAGTGACTGGCTGCTCGGCGGATACTTTAGGCGGCGCTTCAGGAAGCTGGAGAACAAATCGCCCGCCATAGCCGCGCCCGCTATGATTGCACCGATCGTCGGATCCAGACCGATAAGCGGAGCGCTTGCTGTCGTGATGATGACTGAAATCAAAATACCGCGGATAGTTTTCGATGGCCCAAACAACGGCCTCCCATCAAACAATACGATGCCGGCATCCACCGGAAAGGAAAAACGTGGGCCAAAAATCTTCTTTGCAACGATCGGTGTGCCGTTCGCCAACGTCATTAAAACCAATAATTGCAGAATATGCAGAAATTGCATTTCTTCAGGTTAGCTTATAGTTGCATCCGACGGTAGTTCGATCTTCATTGACCATTGTGGGCGCCCTTCAGCGGGACGTCTTGCGCCGGTCATTCAAGGCCCCCGGTCGTGCCTCATCCATAACCTGAAGTCGCTGTCGCTGCTCGGCCGCGCCGACGTGATCGAATAGCGATGCAGTTTGCTGCAGTGCACGAGCCAAATGACCCAACGCGATATTTAGTGGATGCGTGGGAATTAACCACTGTCGGGTTGACCTTGGCCTCATGAGAATACGCTATATCTACCCGAAGGCCGTTCAAAAGGACTAGCTGGTGGACGAAGACATTCTGCGCAAGCTCGAGATCCGTCTCGGGCCGCTCCATGCCCGGCAGCGATTGGGGATTGAGAGAGATCACGAAGCTCAGGTATTTGGCCAGGGCCTCACATTTTTTCACCTTGAAAACTCATCTTGGGCCGAGTGGATCATTCGAAATGTTCTGAAGGCAACGGGGCTTTACTGGCGTGCACGACAGAATGCAGAACGCATTCTCGTCAAACGAAACGAAATGAGGTTCAAGACATTACCGCCGCTCTTTGAGGGCTTCACCATTCTCCACGTTAGCGACCTTCACGTGGATATGAATGAAGTTGCCATGAACAGACTCATCGAGCTGGTTGGCAGCATGCAGTACGATGTGTGTGTCCTAACTGGCGATTATCGGGGGCGGACTGTTGGGCCGTTCCAGCCCGCACTGGATGGTGTCGCGCGAGTGGCAACTCATCTGAAACAGCCAATCTATGCGGTGCTCGGCAACCACGATACGATTCGAATGGTCCCCGGGCTCGAAGCTATGGGCATTCGCGTGCTGCTCAATGAATGCGAAACAATCGTTCGCAAGGACCAGCGGATCTATCTGGCGGGAATCGACGATGCACATTTCTTCAGAGTGGACAACATCGAAAAGGCCGCTCTCTCGATACCCCGCGGTGAGTTCTCGATCTTGTTGTCTCACACACCGGAGGTCTATCGTCAGGCTGCGCATGCCAACTTTGATCTGATGCTGAGCGGACACACCCACGGCGGTCAGATTTGTCTCCCCGGATCCATTCCCATCAAGCTTGAGGCGGTGCTGCCAAGGCGGATGGGGGCTGGGCCTTGGCAGTACAGAGATATGACCGGCTATACTTCCGTTGGTGCGGGCTCGAGCGTCGTTCCCGTGCGCCTCAATTGCCCGCCGGAAATTACCTTGCACAATTTACGCCGCGGCTGACGCTGACCTAATGCGGTTCATCACGTACACGAGCCTGAAACAAAAGTCGGGCGGGAGTAGCTCGCCGACGAAAAATACCCCAACACCCGAGGCGCTCTCGGCAATCGAGACTTCCTTCTAAACCGGCCCTATGGCGCCAGTGACGGGGAGAATGGCAACGTGCTACCTGACATTTCGTTTCGAAGTCTTTCTTGCTTTCCCACGCTGACGCCGTTTTCGAATCGGAGTGATCTAGCAAGTCATAGGCCGATGTGAGGTTTGGATCCGTGAACAGCTCCTCCACGGCACGGGAGTGCGATGAACGTGGGCGCTGTCATTCAACTCGCAATCTGCCCACGTACGCTAAGCGCTCAGCTAAGGACCACCCATTGCAGACCTCCGGGTTGAAGACCGGTAGCATCCCGATGTTCTCGAAGGTGAAGGCGCTCGACATCGATATCCCTGCGACGCTGCGCGGCCGCGCCAACAGCACACTGGCGGAGATTGGTGAGTTTTTGGGATTTGGCGGGCAGTCCGCGACGCGCATGGCCGCGAAGGAGGTTCGGGCGGCGGTCGCTGCGCTGAACGCCGCTCTGGGGGACGGACAGAGGGCTGCGGCTTAGAGCGCGTACTATAAATGCGCGTCCGGTTTGCCCCTGCCACTGGGTCAAGGCCGACAAGGATGCACGTCGGCCCTGGGCCCAGAAGCAGACCTCGGCGGCGGCCGACGTCCAACTGCTTTGAGCCGACGCACAGAACCAGACTTCTCGGAGTGCCCGACCTTCATCATCTATTGCCGGTGGCGGGGGAGAATTTCTGAATAGTATTGAAGATCACGCCGTCGGTCGCGGATGCCGTGGCTTGAATCGGCAAAGTGAATTGCACGGTGATGCCTGGTCCGGCGTTTGGGGTGGCCCATATGCGTCCCCCGTGAGCTTCGACAATCGAACGGCAGATCGATAGCCCCATGCCCATGCCGCCGGGCTTGGTGGTGTAGAATGAGTCGAACAGGTGTTCAAAACTCTCCGGTTTCAGTCCCGGGCCAGAATCCTGCACGGCGACGAGCACTCCGCCCGATGCATCTTTCCCAGTGCCGATCAGCAACCCGCGCGACCCTTCGCTGACACCGCTCATCGCTTGGACGGCGTTGATGATCAAGTTAAGAAGCACTTGCTGCAGTTGGAC
The DNA here is from genome assembly GCF_055811255.1 of Bradyrhizobium sp. MI1.11. Taxonomy (NCBI): domain Bacteria; kingdom Pseudomonadati; phylum Pseudomonadota; class Alphaproteobacteria; order Hyphomicrobiales; family Nitrobacteraceae; genus Bradyrhizobium; species Bradyrhizobium sp. MI1.11. The sequence goes on along the minus strand of NZ_JBVVPM010000097.1, from coordinate 9,774 downwards.
TCGATCTCCTTGGATGGGCGGCAAGCCCTCCGCGAGTTGCGTCTGCACCGAGACATTGTTTTTCATCGCTTCGCCACGGGTCAGGGCAATGACCTCAACGACCGCGTCGTTGACCTCCAAGGCATCTTTGCGCGGAGGCTCCTTCTTGATGAGGGCACGGATGCGGCCGATGATGTCGGCCGCACGCTTTTCGTTTTCGACGGTACGACCAAGCGCCTCCCGGGCCTTGTCCAGATTTGGCGGCTGGCCATCCAGCCAGCGCAAGGCCGCCCCGGCATTGTTCATTCCCGCCCCGAGCGGCTGCATGACTTCATGTGTAATCGAGGCCGCCAGCTCTCCCATGGCGGTGACCCGTTGGACGTGGGCAAGATCCGCCTGCGTCTGACGCAGGGCCTCCGCGGCGCGCTTGCGCTTGGCCACGGAGGCGAACAGGGCCGCCAGATCGACGAGCACGAAGCCGGCGATCCCCACCGCCAAGGGGGTCCGATCGAGGGTCGCATCCACGTGGGTGTCCCCGATCGTGGCGGGAGCGCTACAAATGGCCGCCCGCATCCCGGTGTAGTGCATGCCGGATATGGCGACGCCCATGATGATGGCGGCGGCGAGCTTCTGCCCAGCGCCCCCGGTTCCGAACGCCAGCCACAGCGCCGCCGTCGCCGCGCCGATCGCGACGATGACGGAAAGCGCGAACCACAGGGGGTCGTAGCTCAATTGGACGGGCCCACGCATGGCGGCCATGCCCGTGTAGTGCATGGCGAGGATGCCGAGCCCCATGAAGACGCCGCTGAGCACGACGCGGGGGCGCCATGCGCCCGGGCTACTGATGACGTAGAAGCTGCCGCTCGTGCCCAGGATCGCCAGCACGAGCGAAAAGACAGTCAAGCCGACATCGTAAGACACCGGCATCGGCAGCTCGAAGGCGAGCATGGCGACGAAGTGCATCGACCATATGCCGCCTCCCATGGTGAGTGCGGCCGCCGCCAGCCAGATCGGGTGCGTGGGTACGCGCTGCGTGGGTATGTGGTGCGTGGGTCCTTGGGGCAGCGCCACGCGTTCGCCGAGATCCAGGGCGGTGTAAGACGCGAAGCCAGCGACCAGGATAGACAGGGCAACGAGAGAGGGATCGTATGTTGCGGTAACAATCATCGGGATCTTCCCCATTTTGGAGCAGAGACGAGGGAGGCACCACCCGATGCATCACAACCGGCATTCCCCGGATGCCCGCTCCTACGATTGCGCGACGCAAGGGCAGTTGGCGGCATGATGCAGCGAGGTCTCGGTTCTCTCAAGGGCAACGATAGTTCGGCAGCGAAGCTGTCTCAAGCGAGGCGCGCTGTCTGCCCGGTCGGCGGCGGCACTGGTTCGATGGGCCACCACCAGCCGCCAGAACCCTCTGTCGGATATCCGAGTCGGGTCACAAGCCTTCGATGACCGTAAGAGCGGCAACTTCCGACTTAGCCTCGGAAGCTGACGTCGTACACGCCTAGGCATGTACGCTCGCACGTCCCCCGATCTTTTACGTTAGTACAGGCTCAACGATGCGGCCGATCTGACGCGCAAGAGAGGCCGGTTCGATCCCGGCGAGCTTTTTCCGGCGTAGTGCCGTGAAGCCGCTGCATGCGGCCTATTCTTCCCTGTTCAAATAGAGAAAATCGACAAAGGAGGTTGCTCATGTGGCAACGCTAAACGAGTGCTTGGCCTCGGCCGAGTTGCATCTTGGCTTTCACAAACCGCCCGCGCGATCCAACGCGGCATCGCCGCAAGGCGTGAAGCGATGCGTGTGAGGGCATGCTGTAGGCCGGTACGGGGAGGGGCGTGGCAGTTTTGGGACGCAATCCGCCATCGCAGACCGCGGCTTTCCCGTTTCACACGCATCTGCAATTCAGAATATGGGTCTAAATTGCGGCTAGGCAATCGCGAGCATGGTCCGCACGAGTTGCGCGATCTTAAAATCGCATTGTCTCGGATTGATCTGTCGCAAATGCTGACACTCGACCATAGACTATATTGAGATCCGTTTATGGAGCTCTGCCATGATCATAGAGCGCTTATCCCAAGAGCATCTCAACATTGAGAAGCTGCTGGCCATCCTCGAGCGGGAGCTCGAGGTATTCGACCGCGGCGACCGTGCTGACTACGAGGTCATTCACGCGGTTATCAGTTACTTCGAAGTCTATCCAGAAGTTTATCATCATCCCCAGGAAGACTTGGTATTTGCCAAGCTGAGGGCACGAGATCCAGCCGCTGCTGCGAAGGTCGGCGATCTAGCTCGCGAACACCAGAAAGGGGCCCAACTTTTACGCCGCGTCGCTCAGGCGGTCGACAGCGTTCTCGCGAAACGTGGCATTCTGCGCGAAGATGTGGATCTTATCATTCGGGATTTTATCGCGCACGAGCGCCGTCACATGAGGATGGAAGATCGCGATTTTTTTCCAGTGGCAGTTAAGGTTCTCGAGCCTCACGATTGGACTGAGATCGCTTCAGCCGCGACGAGTCACAACGACCCGCTATTCAGCGACGTTGCCGAGGAGCGGTTTGACACGCTGCGCGCACATATTTTGCGGCTTGAGCAAGAGGCTGACGCGGAGCGTAAGTAATCGCTACGGCGTCGCGCAATGCATTGTGCCGCGCGACGCTGGGGACTGTAAGTGGCTCAACCCGACGAAGGAATAACATGAATTAAGAACCACCGATAACACATGACAATCGAGTAATCGCTACCACTCCGTGCGCTTAGCGAGCGAGAGCTGTAGCCGCCAGATGCTCCCAGTACTCTGCCTCTGCGAACAGCTTCCAGCTTCTCTCAGCATCACGCGCGGCAGCCTGTCGGCATAGCAACGCCATCGCGCGAAAGCGGCGCATAGCTTCCATCGCAAACTGCCTGCTTCTGTTTTCCCCAATTTATTGTTTATTATCGCGACAGAGTCATCATCATTATGAGATAGAATTAATTTTGGCGATCGGCCGCCGACTGGCGCTCCGATAAGTCCGTCTGAGCGGGAACTATTTTCGCTTTGGGCTTCACATCGCTTTCGAATGCTACTTGGGTCTGCAGACGGATCGCTCCGCTTCGGATCGAGCAGGTCCGGGGCATCAAGGCCGATGCCTGCGGGGTTAGGCTTAGCTTAGGAGCGTGACCGGTCAGCAACACGCCCGTGCAAAGTCGCGCGAGCCGGCGTCCAACGTTACAATCCGAACCGACTGACAGCGGAGACTCTTCTCCAATCACTCCATTGCGAGCACGCAAAGCTTACTTGCGATCAGCCCGGCGCAAATGCCGGGCTTATTCGCTAAGGATCCTCATTCTCGCTCGGGATCAATTCTCGAGAACGCTACCATTTCCCTTCGGCCCCGCGACCGTCTCACGTTCTCGGAGCTACTGCGCGCGATAGCGCGGCTCGCGCTCGCGAGGGGGCGGGCGTTCGGAGGGATCGCGGCCGATCTTGGCTTGGAGCTCGATGAGATCGGTGAACACGTCGGCCTGGCGGCGCAGCTCGTCGGCGATCATCGGCGGCTGGCTCGCGATCGTGGAGATGACGGTGACTTGAACGCCGCGGCGCTGTACCGCCTCCACGAGCGACCGGAAGTCGCCGTCACCGGAGAACAGCACCATTTGGTCGATGTGCTCGGCGAGCTCCATGGCATTGACCGCGAGCCCAATATCCATGTTGCCCTTGACCTTGCGCCGGCCGCCGGTGTCAACGTACTCCTTGGTCGGCTTGGTGACGACGGTGAAGCCGTTATAGTCAAGCCAGTCGATCAGCGGACGGATCGAGGAGAACTCTTGGTCCTGGATAGTGAGTGTAGTAGAACGCGCGCAGAAGCGTACCGCGGCTCTGAAATTCGCTCCGCAGGCATTTGTAATCTATATCGAAGCCGAGCGTCTTGGTGGTCGCATAGAGATTGGCTCCGTCGATGAAGAGCGCAATCCTGTTTGGGAGAGGAAGGTGACGTTCAGTTCACGCTTTCCGTGAAACACCGCAGATTGAACTGGAAAGATTGGCGGACGGCGACACGGATATGTCGGTCGCATTCTAGATAGGTCGCTAGAGAAGATCTTAGAGTACAGATGGATGCTTTAAGCTTCAACTATTTTCAAATGGTACCACGGCTCGAAACTCCGACATGAGCCGGCAGTTGGTCTGTCGGATCTGTAACGTCTCCTGTCCAAAAGGACATCGCCGAGTACAAGAAGGCATTAAACAAAGGATGCTGCCGTTGGATATGCTTCCAGCCAGATAAATACGTTGCAAAAGCGTCTGGAAGCCGCAAACTCGCTGCAGGCCGGTAATTAATCCGACGCCGGAATTGCGCTTTCAGATCACGGCAACACAACTTGGATGGCGGGCCCATCCGGCGATAGGACCGAATCCGGACGCAAGAGTTGCGTTGAATGCTCAGCTCAACGCCGAAGTTAAGCCTTTCGGCTGGTTGTTTTTGACTGTGCGCTATTGAGGGCGTTCACTCCATGGCATGGATGGAGACGACGTGATCACTTGGCTGCTAGTCATCATCATCGCGGTCAGGGTCGCAATCCTGATCGCCCACGCGATTGACGCCATACGGTCCTGAGCGCAACGGAGTGGCGCAGGATGGTGCGGCGTTCCCAAGCCAGCAGATGAACCGCGGCTTGAGATCGGAGAGCCTGCGTGTGGCAGCAGAGGCCGCAGCAGCGCCGCCGGCTGGGGTGGTAGATAGCGCGACCGGGGCTCAGGGGCCGGGTGAGCCCTCTGTGTCCAGCCCAAGCCGGGCAGGGCAAGGACGCCTTGCCGCCCGGATTCCGCTCGACGTTCAAGGACTGGTGCACGGACCATGTGAACGACATCGGTTTCCGTCTTCAACTTGAATATCTCGACGATGAGTTGATGCGCGGTGCCGGCTCCGGCGGTGCCGTAGTTCAAGCTGCGAGGCTTCTGTTTTGCTAGATCAATGACTCGATCGAAGGTCCTAGCTGGCACCTTGGAGTTGACACGACCACATTGGCAGCACGGCGATGACGGTTATAGGCGAGACGTCGCGTCCGAAGTCATAAGGCGGCCCGGTATAAGAAACTCTGAGCGATGCCGTGATGTGTCTCGCCCATCAACAAGGTGTAGCCGTCGGGAGTGATTTTGCGACCATGTCAGCGCCGAGCGTTGCACCAGCCCCGCCGCGGTTCTGTGTGATAACTGGCTACCCCCACTCAGCGGTCAGTCCCTGTCTGACTATTCAGGCCAGGACGTCTGTCGTCCTTCCGGCGGCGAACGGAACGATGATCTTGATCGTGCGATCGGTATAGCTCGCGCTCTCATCCTGAGCGGCGGCGACCGCCGCGGCTACGACTACCCAAGGGCTGCTGTGAGCATTGTCTTTAGGATGCGCATCGTTTCCTTCCTTCTTGTCTGCCTAGCCCAAGCGTCGGGCTGTACCAATGTACCAAGACCCACAATTCTGAGTGTACCAGCGCGCGATGATGATCGGCAGTCTCGGCGCCAAACGGAAATCTGAGCCGGCCTATCACATTCAAAAATCTTCCCGAAACGGGAGGCTTTTCGATTCATGGCGTTGCACTATCGCAGTCCGGTCGACGGCAATGGTCCTCTGAATCTGGCGGCTGGGAGGGAAACCCGCATCAAGCTTCTTGCGTCGTCGCTCAGAGCGGCCACAAACGACGCGTCCCGACACTATCGAGCGCTGGCCGGCATCCAATTGAGGCTTTGCTGAAAGGTCGAGGCGGCAATGAGCCGCTTCTGCACTCCTACTAGCAGATGGCGATCCAGTACGTCGACGGCATTATCGTTCAGAAAATATGATCGTGCTGCCCGGATTGCCTCCCGTGACTTCCGTCGTGCGGCCGTAACTTGTTCGGGACGATTTGCATCAAGCTCGGCTCCCAAAGCCGATTCAAGCGCGCGGATTGTACGGGTCGAACCCATGCAATTCTTTCTTCGTGTTCGAGACGGGGCGAAGCTATGTTTGAGACCAAATGAGAGATGTGCGAACAAACTGGCACGCAGCTAAACGCTCCCCTGCCGCAAACGCAAATCAGCCTTGCTCTGACGCTTTGCGCAATATTTGTAACTAAGGGCAAGTTGTCGGAGTCGCGCGTCGCAGTTGAAGCATGTGCGAAGCAATTCGTAGCATTTCCAGCAATTTTGGGTGTTCCCGAATTACCAGTCGATATGCCAAATACTCCACCGCGTTTGAACGTCTGAAATAGCTTGCGACTGAAGTTGAGGTCGCGATCTTCCCCAAGAGCGTATGTTCTTTTGGACGATTGACGATTCCTCGCAAATTGAAAACGGCCAAACACTCCAATTGGACCGCTAACGCTTTGGAGCAAAAGTTTGAAGCCGTTCGGCGAAATTGAATGGGAGAAGCGGCGCCCTGACGCGCGTGATCCTTACATCGTTAAACGCGTCACTTGGTCCTGGTTGACTGCCGAGCTTGTCCAGATCCGGCCAACAGAGCTGGAGTACAGAGTAAAGGCCGACGCTGCTTATCTGGCGTTGCACGACTTTCTCCGAGCCGATGGTGAGACGATCATTGACGGAAGAATCCGTTCGACCCTACTTGATATTCAAGACACATTAACGTTCGTGCCGGCCGGATCTTTCGTAGAGGGCTGGAATCGGTTCAAAAGCCGGACGTCATCCGTTGTTGCGGTTCATCTCTCCCATCTCGCATTAGCCTCGAAGGCAACTGACGTTTCAGAGATTCCTCCATCTCTGTACTTTGAAAACGAGAGTCTCAGGGCAACGCTCCTCAAGCTCCGAAGCGTTTTGGATGGCTCAAGTATCAATGACCCAGCCTATGCCGAAACGCTGGGCCTATTGCTCCTGTGGGAACTACAGCATGCCGCTAATCCGCTGCGCTCTCAGAAGGAATCTGTCAAGGGGGGCTTAACTGCACGTCAGCTGAGGCGCATTACACAATTTATCGATTCTCAAATCTCAAGTGACATAACGATTTCGGATTTGGCGGCTTTAGTGGGGCTAAGCCAGTTTCACTTTATTCGTGCCTTTAAAGAATCCGCAGGGTTGTCCCCGTACCAGCACGTGCTGTCAAAGCGAGTTGGGCGAGCGAGAGAACTGTTGTCTGATCGCAATCTGTCGCTTTCCGATGTCGCGACCGCCGTCGGCTTTAGCGATGCATCTCAGCTGAACCGTGCATTTCAGAAATCCGTTGGCATTACACCAACTGCTTTTCGGCGCGAGAACGTCTGGGATTCTTTTTAACAGGGGGTGTGTCCCCACCGCCGTCTACCCTTGTATTCGGCCGTAAGCGGTCATGGAATGTCCCTGGCTTTCCTAGTACCACCAATTAAGTGCGGCTTGTTCAGCAAATACTCCCGATTCCCGGTCGCAGCTTCCGCGTACTGGTCGATCGAGACGATGATGCTTCGACGTGAGTGCGGCACCACCTGGACTTCGTCCAAAACTTTCAGGAACGGTGACAGCTTAGGTTCGTCGCTGAAGTATCGCGGCATCACCGTTTGCGGACCCCGACCCTGCTCTTGTTTTGGTGCGGCTCGGCCTTCTTCAACTCGTCCCGCTGCTCACAGAGGGTGTCGATCTTGGCCAGCATTCGGGACAGCAAGGCTTCGGCCGAGGCCGACCCGATACCGGCTCTCTGAAGGCGACCACCATGCCCACAGGAGCGAGGCCAATACAGCTGTCCGACCAGCAAGGATCGCGAATCTACCCAACCGAATCTGCACAATCCGCGCCATTGCCATCTTGGAGCGCGCTCCTATTGATGGGTGCCGTAGCGATTGCCGGTTTTGGAGTTCACGTAGGTGCCGCCACGATGAGATGAGCCGGAGATGCTCCCAACGAAGCTCCCCCCATGACTGCTTGTATGATGTCCGCCGCCGTAACTGACGCGGCCTCCGTGTGATCCGCCGCGTGCACTCGCATCTTGGGTCAGAGCTAGAACCACCAGTAATCCCATAGTGGCTACGATCGCGTTCTTCATTGTTGCTCCCGCAAGTTTTTGAAGTTCTGGTTCCGCAAAAAGTTTGAGTGCTACGGGCACTCGCGGAGCGCCAGCAGGTTGTCGTTATAGTAGCCATCGGCATGCGTTCGAACGTATTTGCCATTGGGACCATCGACGACGCCGATGTCAGCCCGCTTGCCATCGACCATCGTGAAAAAGGTGTTTGAGCCTGACTCGATGGATTGAATCACCTGCAATCTAGGCCATTTCCAGTTAGACCCGCCAAGGTGAGTGATGCCCTCATGGGGATTATCTCTAGGCTGCTTGTTGATACACGTGACCTGAGCATCGGCCATGTTAGTTGATCCTCCATTCTAGGAAAGGATGTTTCCAGCGATGCGGTCAAACCCCTGGCGGCCCTTGCGCCACGTCGACGACATGTCGTTCCGTACCTACTGTGATGACTATGGTGTAGCTCTTCTGTGCGCCGGCCTGATCGGTTGGCGGCGCCACATGAAGTTGACCTCCGTACCATTCACCTGGCATTAGCGTGTTGTCTTTGATGACCGACTGCTCGAGTACGGCCATGTTGCGCTGCCCAGTTTCCACCGTTGCAGCAATCATGGTCTCGTTCTGCACTGCTGCGTTGTTTTGCGCGATTACTGCAGCGGTCGGGCTGTAGAAGGTGCCGGTGCGCCCGCTCGGAGTGGTGTAGCTCCCATGTCCCGCGTGCGATGCGCTGTAGGCATTGGCGCCTGCTGCCAAGCCTGTGAGGAGGGCGGCTGCGACCTGCCGATTTCGCTCCTCTTGAACTAACATGTCGTAGGTTACGATTTTCATTTCGAAGTCAGAGCCAGCGGCGTGCTGGACAGCCTCGACTTGCGCAACGCGGAAGTCGACCGGCTGCTTGCTTAGATTGTTGATGCCGACGATGAACACAGGTCTCCCGTTCGCCTGGAGCTGGCGCGAAGCCGGTCGAACGAGAACGAGTGAGTTCTTTTGTCGAGACACCAGGGCAGGCTGCCCATCTCGCATAAGCGCCTGCTGCTGCGGATTTGACGCTCGAAAAGAAACGGTCTCGCCAGTAGATACGCAGCCGCCCAGCATGACGCAAAGCGCCACGACGCCAAATCTACGCATTTGAAAAGCCCCCCGGCCCAAAAACAACAGGGCGCACTGAACCTCAACCACGGCGCGAGATCAATAGGTTGCGCGCGTGAAAAGCTGCCACAAACGAGCAACCGGATTGGGCCATTCGATTACCCAGCAATTTCTTGGATAAACAGCAATTTATGTGAACGGACGCGCCGAAGCGCTGGCTGCCGGTCTGCCACCGGCAACGGCCTTGGAAAGCCGCAGCGAAAGCATCACCACATGACCACCGTTTCCACCGATTTCAGACCCACACGCTCTTACGTCGCCGCGGAAATTTCTAACTTACGCGACGGCTTTGAGGTCCTGTGAACCGCCCCGGGTTTGCCGGAGGCTATTTGGTTTAAGTTATGCCGCCATGGCCGGTTGTTCCAGCGTTGCTCGGCTTCGGCTGGCGGGATGTTGCCGATGGGCTCCAGGAGCCGTCGGTTGTTGAACCAGTCCACCATTCCAGGGTCGCGAACTCGACGGCCTCGAAGCTGAGCCATGGCCCGCGCCGATGGATCACCTCGGCCTTGTAGAGGCCGTTGATGGTTTCGGTGAGAGCGTTGTCATAGGAATCTCCGACACTACCAACGGGAGGCTCGACGCCAGCTTCAGCCAAGCGCTCGGTGTACTTGATAGAGATGTATTGGGCGGATTCAAACGGTCGTCGCAACACCAGGAGTTTGGAGGTTGCGATGAACGTTGTAAGGCGCAGATCGG
>NZ_JBVVPM010000096.1:0-14479 GCF_055811255.1 Bradyrhizobium sp. MI1.11 | reverse complement strand
AGAGAACCATGGACCCGGCAAGGATGTTCAAGGAGAGCTTGACCTCACGCCCGGAATTAGAGAACAGCCAGGGTCAAAGCAATTCGTTGCAAGCCGCATTGCCGCGCTCGATCGTCAAACGCGAGGGCGGCACGCTTGTCTTCGATGCCAGCAAGATCCGTTCTGCGATCGCGCGCGCGGGGCGGGCGAGCGGCGAGTTCGACGACGAGGCGGCCGGCCGGCTCATGGAAGAGACTATCAAGGTCATCGCGCACCGCTTCGTCGGCGCAACTCCCAAAGTTGAGGAGGTACAGGATATCGTCGAGCAGGTGCTGATCGCGGCGGACTATTTCGCCACTGCGCGCGCCTATATCGTCTATCGCGAGAAACGCGGACAGGTGCGCCAGGACCACACGACGACGGTTGATGTCGCCGCTTCCATCAACGAGTATCTCGAACGTAGCGATTGGCGCGTAAATGCCAACGCCAACCAGGGTTATTCGCTGGGCGGACTCATCCTAAACCTCTCTGGCAAGGTCGTCGCCAACTACTGGCTGTCGCACATCTACCCGCCGGAGATCGGCCGCGCCCATCGTGACGGCGACCTCCATATCCATGACCTCGACATGCTCACCGGGTATTGTGCCGGCTGGTCGCTGCGCACGCTCTTAACCGAGGGCTTGAACGGGGTGCCCGGCAAGGTCGAGGCCGGCCCGCCGAAGCATCTGTCGAGTGCGGTCGGGCAGATCGTCAATTTCCTCGGCACGTTGCAGAACGAGTGGGTGGGCGCGCAAGCCTTCAGTTCGTTCGACACCTATATGGCGCCGTTCATCCGGAGGGACCGCTTGAGCTACGGCGATGTACTGCAATCGATCCAGGAGCTCATCTACAACCTCAATGTCCCTTCGCGCTGGGGCACGCAGACGCCTTTCACCAATCTCACCTTCGACTGGACCTGCCCGGAGGACCTGCGCGAACAGGTGCCGGTGATCGACGGAGAGGAGATGGATTTCACCTATGGCGACCTGCAGTCCGAAATGGACATGATCAACCGCGCCTATATGGAGGTGATGACGAACGGCGATGCCAAGGGCCGTGTATTCACGTTTCCAATCCCGACCTACAACGTCGCCGCGGATTTTCCGTGGGAGAGCGAGAACGCAGATCGCCTGTTCGAGATGACGGCGAAATACGGCCTGCCCTACTTCCAGAACTTCATCAATTCCGAGCTTAAGCCGAACATGGTCCGCTCGATGTGCTGTCGGCTGCAGCTCGATCTTACCGAGTTGCTCAAGCGCGGCAACGGCCTGTTCGGCAGCGCTGAGCAGACCGGCTCTATCGGTGTGGTTACCATCAATTGCGCTCGCCTCGGCTATCTGCATCGCGGCGACGAAGCGGGCCTATTCGATCGCCTCGATGCGCTGCTGGAAATCGGCCACAACAGCTTGGAAATCAAGCGCACGGTCGTGCAACGCTACATGGACCACGGACTTTTTCCCTACAGCAAGCGCTATCTCGGCACGCTACGCAACCATTTCTCCACGCTAGGCGTCAATGGTGTCAACGAGATGATCCGCAACCTCACCGCCGATTGCGAGAACATCAGCACACCTTGGGGCCATGCCTTTGCGGTACGGCTGCTTGATCATGTGCGTGCGCGCATCTCGGCGTTCCAGACCGAAACCGCCACCATGTTCAACCTCGAAGCCACGCCCGCGGAGGGCACGACCTACCGCTTCGCGAAGGAAGACCGCAAGCGCTACCCCGGAATCTTGCAGGCGGGCACCGGCGATCTCCCCTATTACACCAATTCGAGCCAACTTCCGGTCGGCCTCACCGATGATCCATTCGAGGCGCTTGAGCGGCAAGACGAGCTGCAACGCAAATACACCGGCGGTACGGTGCTCCATCTCTACATGGGCTCACGCCTGTCCTCAGGCGCAGCGTGCAAGAAGCTCGTGCGGCGGGCGCTCTCAAATTTCCGCCTACCCTACGTCACCGTCACGCCGACATTCTCGATCTGTCCGACGCACGGCTATCTCGAAGGCGAGCATGTCTTCTGTCCCAAATGCGACGCCGAAAAGCTCGCACTCAAGCGGCGTGCCGCCGCGAACTGAAAGGAGACCACAGATGAACGAGTCTAATGCCCATACGACGAGCACCGATCCTGCGGGGACGCTCAGCGACGACGAGCGCCAGCCCTGTGAGGTCTGGACTCGCGTGATGGGTTATCACCGGCCGGTGTCGTCGTTCAATTGCGGCAAGAAAGGCGAGCACAATGAGCGCAGGTTCTTCGCTGAAACGCGCGCCGCGCTCGGCTGAGCTGCGAATCGGCGGGGTCGCCCGGCTGTCCACCTGCGACTGGCCGGGCGAGCTCGTGGCAACGGTTTTCTGCCAGGGCTGCTCTTGGTCGTGCGGCTATTGCCACAACCCGCATCTGATTTCCCCGAGGGGAGAGTCGGAAATCGCGTGGCAGGGAGTGCTATCTTTTCTCGATAGCCGTCGTGGGCTGCTCGACGGCGTGGTGTTCTCTGGCGGCGAACCCACTCTCCAGGTTGCGCTGCCGGACGCAATGCGTGCCGTGCGAGGCGAACTCGGCTTTCGCGTCGGACTGCACACCGCCGGGCCCTGTCCCACACAGCTGTCCGCTGTACTGCCGCTCGTCGACTGGATCGGCTTCGACGTCAAGGCTGCGTTCGATGATTACGAGTGGATCACTGGCGTCATTGGGAGCGGCATCAACGCCAAGGCCAGCCTCGTGCGTCTGCTCGAAAGCGGCGTCGCGTGCGATATCCGCACTACGGTTCATAATGCTTTGCTGGATCGCTCCGACCTGGCGCGTCTGGCGTCCGACCTTGTCGCGCTTGGCGTTCCTGCCCATCGGCTTCAGCCGTTCCGCGCGGCGGGATGCACGACCGCGAGCCTTCTTTAGTCCCCGTGAGCCGCTGCCGTCCGGGTGCCGGTTGCAGCACATATCCTTGACTCATTCCTCCCGAGCTGCGGTCCGTCCGACACCAGATACTGCTGCGGCGGCTGGAGAAACACTTCGCGTTTTGCCGCAGGAGATCTGCGGGCGCCGGTGTCTGCTGCTGGTGCGGCTCTAGGCAGGCGCGCAACGATTCCGTTGTCCGAAGCGACGCGTCAAGTCCACAGCCGCATTGAACAGTCCGTGAATGCCTTCGCGCCAGGCCACCATGGGCGCGGCGCGTGGCTGATCTGCTATGTTCAGCAGAAATGTGGGAGCGGCCATGGCCGTCTTTCTCCAAGATCGCTCCCCAGTTGCCACCAACGTCGGGGATGGTAGCGTGGAACAAAGCAGGCAGTATGCCGAACTGAGCTGCGCTGATATTGCTGGGTGAGAACTGTGTCGCAATTGTTAATTGGCCTTCTTGTTCCTCATCCGACATCCGCACCAGAGGCCCGCGGTCAGCGCACGCGTCCGGCCAGCCCCCCGGCCAAGGGCAATGGTCCACCGCGAAGCGTTTAGGCGACGGCCGCCGGGGACTGATGGCGGAGTTAGCAAAGTTACGCGCATTTTGCGTGCACTTAGGTCTGCTCCTCTAAGCCTTGGCCTCTCGCGAGATCGCGTGTCCGCTGCATCGTGCGGCAACAATATTCCTCGCGCTCTGGCTGCACGCGCTCTTGATGCACTTTAAAATTCGCAACTCGCTTGCTGATGTGCTCTCGCTCGGAGCTGTCCCAGCTCAACGGCCGGGGAGGATCGGGCGTGGAAGCCCGTTGGGGAGCGTTTGCAATCGGCGCGATGGGCGCTGTCGGCTTTGGAATAGGCGCTAATGTTCCTGCGCGTTCGACATTGCCGCGGATTGTTGAAGCAGCGCCTCTAGTTCCTTCTTCCAGCTCATCTTGTGTTTGTGTGTCTCCCCGAACGGCCATCGGACGATGGCTAACTTGGTGCGGTCCGCGCGTCCAGCGCCCCCTTTTGGTAGTTGCGAGGCCGGCCCCGTTGAGCTCGAACGCAAGGTGGGATTAGCTTAACTCGGTGTCCATCAAACCGGCAGCAGCTCAGTTGTCCGAAGCAATTCGACGGCTCGTTGAGATCGGTCTGAAGATCAAGAAATGAGAGAATTCCCCTCCCTTTCCGTTTTCGCGGTTGAGGTCGACCGGCGTCCCGTCTTTGCATTTGCTTCAAAAACCCACGCGGCAGCCGAAGCGATCTTAAAAGGTGAGGAATTGCGCACGAAACTCTCGGCCCTGAAGTCTGGCGGGGCCCTTCTGTGCGACGATTACGGCATCATGCGCTTGCGCCTAGCGCGACCTGCGGAAAGAGAGATCTATGACGACCGGCGCTTTGGACGAATCCATCACAACGAGTTCTACGGTGCCTTCTTGATCGAGCTGGATCGGGACGCGGGTAGTCTAGATCACGTTTTGGCCGAATTGATTGACCTCGGAAACCCGGAAGGCTCGGATTGAAAGCGTAAAAGTCCTAACTTCTCTTTCGCCCCTTTATTGAGATGACTCGCGTGGGTCCCATCGGTCGGCTCACGGCAGGATCAGCTTGCGGACCGTTCTCAGGTGTGGCCCTCCCTCGACGAACGGAATCCATTCGACCTCCTCGAACCCGTAATCGATTCACCACCAGCACTCAGTTGATGACGCTCCTCGCCATGGGAATTCTTCGACCGGTGACTCGTCGTCTTCCGGGTCGCCTCTATCGAGCGTGACCTTCCCAACCAGGCAGGGCGACAGCGACGAGAAGAAGTCGCGCCGGAGGCGTTGGCGGCTGGTCACTTGACCTTGAGTGTCAACCGCATGAACGTGAAATACGTGCTTCGCGATATCCAAGCCAATTGTCACGGCTTCCATGATGATTGCTCCTGTTAGGTACAGACATCGCCAGCATAGCGCCGGCGCCGAGGGAGCGGGGCCGTCTTCCCCATCAACGGTCGGCTGCGGATAAGTTTTTGAACGAGACGCTGTTCACGTCATTGGCCCAAGCCCGCGTTACGCTTGGATGCTGGCGGGGCCGACTACAACGATACGCGACCCCACTCGCCGCTCGGATGGAGAACCCCGTCCGAGTTCGTGACCTGCCACCCGCGCCGGGATCTGGCGCTGCGCTATGCGGAAGGCTCCGCGCCAGCTCCCGTCGCTCCTACGTCTGTGGGCCCCTGACGCGGGATCGCACCGGCCTGGGTTCTTTTCCGTTCGCGGACCGCGTGGGGCTCATAACAGTTCTATATGTCGAACAGCGCGAAGTGCCTCCTCGGCAATTGAGCGAAGGTGTTCGCCCCGCATTCAACTCTGCACTTCACGGGTCCCGTCAGACACCACTTGTC
This sequence comes from Bradyrhizobium sp. MI1.11, assembly GCF_055811255.1. Lineage (NCBI taxonomy): Bacteria > Pseudomonadati > Pseudomonadota > Alphaproteobacteria > Hyphomicrobiales > Nitrobacteraceae > Bradyrhizobium > Bradyrhizobium sp. MI1.11. The sequence goes on along the minus strand of NZ_JBVVPM010000096.1, from coordinate 9,200 downwards.
CATCCAATTCCTCCTCAGGCGGGATAATTCCAATCCCTAGAAACGAGGGGCTGGAGGAACTCGAAAGGGCGGCGGGGCACCACCGCCGGAGTGACGGAAAACGCCATATCGCCGGGCGCGCTCACGTCGCTTGCGGGACCGCCAACTGCGAGCGCCATAACCCACTCCAAAGCCGACGAAGAAGATCATAGTGATAACAAGAATGGCCATTGTCATTAGGACGACTACTTCGCTGGAGGTCTTGATTCGCACTCCCGCCACTAGCGATAGCAGCCGGTAGACCAAATGCTCGAATATCTGCTTGGTACAATCTTGCGCTGCGTCCGATTCAAGCTTTTTCGCCACTCCAGCCAATATTTTATCCCAGCCTACAGCTGACTCGCATCAGGATGGCTTGCGCCTCCGTCGGAAGTACCGCGCTGCGAGCGGGCACGGAAACGCTTATTTTGCTCGATGTATGTCGTTCGCTGCGGTCGGCAGCGCCTCCCGGCGCGCGCCCATGCTGATCTTTCCCGCCATACGCCGCTGAACCACTTTGATGGCACCGCCCCTATCACCACCGAGAACTTGCCCAGAACATTCTGGATGAGGCAATGCGCCTCAGCTCGGAGCGTGCAAGGACGCTCTCGGAGCCGAAGCATGCGAATCGGCTCAGAATTCCGCTCAATTCGCCTTTCGCAACATCGGCGTGAGTGGCGGCGAGCAGCCGTGCTGTATCTCTCCAATAATCTTGAATCCGTGTCGTTGGTAAAGCGGAATGTTCTCAGGATTCGAACTTTCAAGGTAGGCTGCGACGCCCTGCTCATCACATCTTTGAAGAGCGTACTTCATCAGCAATGTGCCAAGCCCTCGTCCGACCCAGTTCGGATCGACGGCGATGAGGGGCAAATACCAATGTGGCTCGGACGGATGATGTTCGGCCATTCCCTGGCGCACGTGTGCCATATGTTCGCTGATTTCCGGGCGCAGGGACACCGCCATGATGGTGTCCAGTGCATCCTCATCTTGCTGGACGCCGGGAGGCAACCACAGGGCCGCGGCGGCGCGGCTCTCTCCCGTGACGTATGCTGTGCCATGCTCGAATGCCCGTCCGCCACAAGCCTCGATGAACTGAGTCATGCTGCCAACATATTGGCCAGGGTCCGGCCAACTCCAACGCATCAGTGGATCGGCGGCAAAGCCGAGGACAATCGTCCAGACGGTTCTTGCCCGAATGCTCGCATGCGCCGAGGTGATGCCCGACTCAGCGTTCATGATGCCGCTTTCGAGCGCAGAGCTGTAAATTGAGGACGCAGGACCGATAGGACGTGAGCTGGATGGATGTAGATTCATCGAAGGATGAGCCTTCTGCAAGCAGCCGAAAGCACGGTTTGAGATTGCAAGGTGATCTTGTTCCGCTAAATCGTCGCTCAAGAAGTCTACGCACGGCAGGATAGTTAGCAACCTGCCAACCCAGGTAGGTGCTTTGGCATGCCTTCTAGCCAATGTCTCCGCCCTAAGGATTACCCGCAGCCCCGCGGGAACTAGACCGGCTGATGATTGAGCGTGGCAAGCCCAGCGTGGTGGTCAGCGACAACGGCAGCGAGCTCACCAGCAACGCCATTCTCGCATGGGCCGAGCTGTTGAGGCGACCTCGTTCATTCGGCTGGTCGCGCCTCGGCCCTCCCCCTGCAAACGTTGAGGCGCCCGGCCCGGACATCATCGTGAGGCGCTGCGCGATCTCGGAAAGGACCGTGACCCACGAAAACATGAACCAGCCCGAGCGACCCAATGCCTGGCCGGCAAACTACAATCACCCGCGCCGCAACCATGACCAGTGCCGCCCGCGCGAGCGCTACGGTCGTGCCGTCCAACTGGCATCCAAACGGGCGCGGCGAAAAAGCGGACCTCCGAGCGCGATGATCCGGCTTCTTCTGCCGTCGCAATAAGCACCTCCGGCGGAACATGCCTCCAAATCCTGTTTTCCAGCGCGCCGCGCTTCGAACCGGATGATGCATCGTGTTTGAGCGAAACCACGGCCGCGTAGTGCAGCTCGATAAAATCGGCCATGACGGCCCCGCGAAGCTCCTGCTCGATCTGGATGCGCCGCTCCTCATGCATGTCCATCTCTGGTGTGAGACAGTATGAAGCGCTGGGCTGATCTGCAAGGACGCAACCTAACGCGACGTTCGGTTCGAACATTTCTCTCGGCGCGACTGTTGCGAGGCGATTACAGCAATTCGCGCGGTCGTTGTTAAGATGCAGAGGCTTGGAATCAACAGATGAGAGTGGAGCGCCGGGGGGTGAGGTGGATTTGGGATCTGGCGACAAGATGAACGACCTCATGGAAAAATTGAACAAGCTCCGCGCCGATGCTGCGGATTTGGCCGTTATGAGCAGCAGAGCAAGCGACCCGCAAAAGCACGAACTCTTCCGACGCTTGGCAGATGAGCTCGCAATAGAGGCTCTTGTGCTTGAACAGGTCGTGAAGCGGCAAAGCACACGCTCAGCTCCGGTCCACATGGACAACGTGGTGCCCCTCACTAAGTGTCCTGAGCGGATGTGACCGCTTTTCCGAGCTGCGGATCCTGGAATGGGCAATCCTCAGCGTCGCATTGTTGGTCGTAGTGGCCGCGGATACCTCAACACGCCACGTTGAACCCACCATAGCTGCTTGACGACATCAGCACACATGCGCAGTCGATGACCGCGAAGGACAGCATTTCGGTCGCATCATGACAGCCCTCAGAGATAGTAGTCCCAGCAATTGGAGCTTGAGCCTAAGCCGTCGTTCACACGACGTAGAGGCCGATCCAGTCGTAAATTGCAGCCGCGACAGGCTGCGGAGCTTTAGAGTAGAGAGGTTGGACGGGCTGCGCAGCCAGGTCTGCACCGGATGCGGACGCAATTGCGCCAAGCGCCACAATGCTCACGGTCGTAAGCAAGAAGTTCTTCATTTCTACTCTCATGCCTTGAGTGCCCCGAGCCGCGTGCGTGTTAACAACGTCGACGCGAACTGCTGTAACTGCATCGCAACATTTGCGCCGAAAGAGACGCGTGAACCGAACGCTGCGTCAGGTTGCGGCGTCGCAGATCATCTCCAAGAGCGTTGCCGTGCACCTTCGCGTGCGAGCGTAGACTGCGTAAGAGAGAGCGAGCAGCGGGCCGCTGATTTCAGTGGAGTAAGCGCACGGCAAGTCAGATGTGGCAAACCACACCGCAAGTGAGAAGGGTGAAGCGGTTTGCAAAACTCTTGCTCTTGTCCCGTGCCGCCACTAAAGACCCCGTTACGACCATGCTCGTGTTGCACCCACCGGCCCGAGAGATCAGATGAAAGTCTATTCGATTGAACCGATGCCCTGCAGATGCTGCCCCGTTCGTCGCAGAGGCGGCTGTGTCCCGCGGTCGACAGAGCATCCCAATCACAACCTCCGCCCTCCCGCATGAAGGATGCGGCCCGAAGGGATCTTGTTTATTGGTTCAGCGAGCCGTTCTCCACCCGAGGCTTCCTACCACACCGCCATGCCCAGACCGCCGATAACGCTTGCCGACCGTTCCTACGCTTGCCGCCAGATATTGGATGCTCGATGACCCTCGCGCGAGCGCTTGGGTGTGCGCGTGAGTAGTCTCTTGTGAGGAGCGAGGTGGCCAATGGACCCGGTGAGTTCATCTTCTGAGCTGAAGTTCTAAGTCGATAAAGGACAGCGAGCATGTTTGTTTCATTCTTCCCGCGACCAAAGTTGTTCTTTGCGTCGTCAATTCTTTGGGCCGCATTCGCGATGGCGGTTTGGTATGGTTTTGCCGGCAATCTCTTTCAATCCTCGGACAAGCCGATTGGGCTTGCGACGTTCTGGTCGGCCTCGGCGCTGTGGTTCGATCTATATTTTGCGCTGACCGTTACGGTGTTCGCCGTTGCATGGATGTTATTTGCCCCGCATCCCTGGGCGACGTGGTCCATTCTTGGTTCAGCGCTGATCCTGTTCACCTCTTACTTTCAGGTCCAGGTCTCGGTCGCGATCAACAGCTGGTACGGACCGTTTTACGACCTGATCCAGGCTGCGCTTTCGAAGTCGGCGGCGGTAACAGTCGCGCAGTTCTACAGCGAGTTGTCGACCTTTGCCGGGATTGCGCTTGTGGCCGTCGTGGTCGGCGTGATGACGCGATTTTTCGTCAGCCACTACATCTTCCGCTGGCGCACGGCGATGAACGGTTTTTACGTCGCGAACTGGCCACGGCTGCGCACGATCGAAGGAGCCTCCCAGCGGATTCAGGAAGACACCATGCGCTTTGCCAGCACCATGGAGAGTCTAGGCGTTAATCTCATCAGTGCGATGCTGACGCTCTTGGCCTTTCTGCCCGTTCTGGTGAGGCTGTCCAGCAACGTCACTGACCTGCCTCTGTTCGGCTCGATTCCCTATCCGCTGGTGTTCGCCGCTGTCATCTGGTCGATCCTGGGCACCGGCGTTCTCGCGCTTATCGGCATCCGCCTGCCCGGAATTGAATTTTTCAATCAGCGGGTCGAAGCGGCCTATCGCAAGGAGCTCGTGCTCGGCGAGGATGATACGGCGCGTGCCAATGCGCCGACATTGAGCGTGCTGTTTAGCGACATTCGCAGGAATTACTTTAGGCTCTATCTGAACTTCATGTACTTCAATATCGGCCGAATCGTCTATCTGCAGACTGACGTCATCTTTCCTTATCTGCTCCTTGCGCCCACAATCATCGCGGGCAAGATCACCCTCGGGTCGATGAACCAGATCCTCAACGCGTTCACGCAAGTGCGAACCTCGTTTCAGTATCTCGTCAACTCCTGGAGCACGATCGTCGAACTGATCTCGATCTATCAGCGGCTGCGGAGCTTTGAGGCAAAGATCCACGGTGGGCTGCTGCCGTCGATCGAGACACAAAAGGAGCGAGCCTCATGATTCGCGTAGCTGCAGGACTTGACGAAACTTGGCCCTTGAGCCGCTTGCCGCACACCATCCGACGCCTCCCACAACGCGCTCATCGCGTCCTTGATCGTAGCGCCATATCGACGCTTGCGCTCTCGCGGTGCCTCGACCGGCCCGGTCGAACCGTTTGCGCCTGCCCGAATTGCACGCACCGCATGCTCGCGATGCAGCCTGTCGCAACGATCCGCTCCGGCCGACACCACCTACCGCCGCGCGCCCGAGCTCATCTTTTCCGCCATAGCTCGATGCGATATGCGCGACGCCTGCCTATTTACCGGCCGACAGGAATGGCCACGGCCATTCGTCATCAAAGGTCTAGCAGTTTCCGCGATGCACCTCATATCTTCGCCGATTTGGTCCCATCCGATCAGTACAGGCGATGTGTCAGTCTCGGTGATGCTCATTCCTGCTCTCGTTTTGATCTCTAGGCATGCTTCTGAAATGCACCCCGGTTTGGGACCAGAGGCTAAGTTGGAAAAGGGCCGCTCCGTTTAGAGCTGGCCCCGGTTGATTGGACAGCGCCCCGCTGGATTTAAGTGGATTCCTGCCGGGTTATGCTGAACGCGGGGCTTTACGATTTTGTCGTTGCGTCGGGAGGGCGTAGCCCGACCAGAGCGACGACAAAATCGTCGGCGAGGGTCATGCGGCCATCACCATAGCTTTCGTGCCGAAGTAAGCCTCGTCGGGCGTGCGCCCGTCAAGGCTCGAGTGAGGGCGTCCCTGATTGTAGAAGGCCAGATACTTGGCAATTGACGCTCGCGCCTCGGACACGCTGTCGTAGGCGCGGAGATAAACTTCTTCGTATTTGACCGTGCGCCAGAGCCGCTCGACAAACACGTTTTCGCGCCAGGCGCCCTTGCCGTCCATGCTGATGGCGATCTTCGCGTCCAGCAGCACATCGGTGAACTCGAGGCTGGTGAACTGGCTGCCCTGGTACGTGTTGAAAATCTCGGGCCTGCCGTGCTTCGCCAACGCCTCCTGGACCGCTTCGACGCAGAAGGCCGCCTCCATTGTGATCGAGACGCGATGGGCCAGGACCCGTCGGCTGAACACATCGACGACCGCCGAGAGATAGACGAAGCCACGCCGCATCGGAATGTAGGTGATGTCCATTGCCCCCGCATTGTCGGGCCGCTCGATCTTCAATCTGCGCAACAGGTACGGGTAACCGACGGTTTTGCAGATGCGCTCCAGAGTCAGCACAACGTCCTCGCCTCGATAGCTGAACCGCGGATCGACCGCCGGCGAGAAGCGGCTGAAGAGGTCGACAATCGTCAGCACGCGGAGTTTGCGGCCGGTGGCCAGCTGGTCGTGAACGAAGTCCATGGCCCAGGTCTCGTTGATCTGTTTGGCATCGGTTCGATCTTCTCGCAGCTTGGCCTTGACGCGGCGCTTGGGCGTTTTGTTGCGTAATTGCAGGCTCAATTCCCGGTACAGGCGATAGACCCGTTTGACGTTAACGGCCCAGCCCTCCCGTTGCAGCAGCACATGAATGCGCCGATAGCCGTATCTCACCCGCGTCGCGCGGATGTCCTTGATCCGGTGTTTGAGCGGCCTGGTCGCCGCGCTTCGACTTGTAGACGTAAAGAGCGCGATCACCCGAAGCGTGGAGCAGGCCCGCCTGACCGACACCTTACAGTCACTTCGCACCTTGTCGACAAGCTCGCGGCGACGGCCGCCGGGGACTGATGGCGGAATTAGCAAAGTTACGCGCATTTTGCGTGCACTTAGGTCTGCTCCTCTAAGCCTTGGCCTCTCGCGAGATCGCGTGTCCGCTGCATCGTGCGGCAACAATATTCCTCGCGCTCTGGCTGCACGCGCTCTTGATGCACTTTAAAATTCGCAACTCGCTTGCTGATGTGCTCTCGCTCGGAGCTGTCCCAGCTCAACGGCCGGGGAGGATCGGGCGTGGAAGCCCGTTGGGGAGCGTTTGCAATCGGCGCGATGGGCGCTGTCGGCTTTGGAATAGGCGCTAATGTTCTTGCGCGTTTGACAATTGCCGCGGATTGTTGAAGCAGCGCCTCTAGTTCCTTCTTCCAGTCCATCTTGTGTGTTTCCCGAACGGTCATCGGACGAGGCTAACTTGGTGCGGTACGCGCGCCCAGCGACTTCTTTTGGTAGTTGCGAGGCCGCTGCATGTCGGCAAAATGGTGGCCGATGAGCCTTCTAGATGCACCTATGCGGTATATGATCCGCCGTGACGCGCTCGGGTGGACTGTGGTCGATGCCATGACCGGGCAGGTGGCGTACCGGGGCACCGTCACACTGACGGGACTTGCGCTACAAGAGGCTGATTTCTGGGCCGATGCAATGTCGTGGCTTCACCGCGAGGAAAACCGGCCGCAGAATGGTCGATAGCGCAAACCCAAGCATCTGTCGGGTTTTGGGTGAAATGCCGGGCCTGCGCGTGGCCCTCGGCGAAGTTTGTTACGCGTGTGTTATCCAAACAGGTTGTGCCACGAGGAGTCTTGCAGCATTCCATGGCGTCGGAACCAGGGAGGGAGCCGATGTGCACAGTATTGCCTTACCTGGGAATTGGCCTCTGCGTGTCTCTTACGGCCTGGCTGGCGTTGGGGCTGGTGTTCTGAGCCTGGGGGACGCTCGAAGGGGGATGTCCCGATCGGTGTTGAACTACGTCGGGCCGACGTTGCCGGGATGAATGTTACGCGGCCCTCGAGACGTGGGCAACGGGCTTGATCGTCATGCGATCGTGGTGAGCTTGAAGGGCTGCACGCAGAACCGACAATTGCTTATGCGCCTTCAATCGTCGAAAGCCCTTGTTGGCCTCGATCATGCCGGCCGCGACCCATATGTGGACGTATATGGACCCCGCCCGATTGCAACGACTGGCTTGATCAGGATCGACGGCCACAACTGCTGACGTATATCCGGCTTCTTGATGCGGCTGGACAACGTCTCCGCCGCGAGCCTCGATGGTTTTCGCCCGCTTCCACCTCAACGGCCCCGAGACATCGGCGCAAGCCGTGCCGGTCCACACATCAGGTTCGGGAAGCGACGGGGTGACCGTTTCGCCATCTCCTGCCATTTGTTGCAATTGCCGGTGAGACCTCCTTTCCTTGATTGCCGCTTCGCTTCAGGCCGCCTTCACCGAAAGCGCCGGCTCATAAGCCGCGCCGCCTGTGAGCATAGCCCACACGATCCGCGCGTTCTTGTTGGCAAGAGCCACGGCCGCGACATTGGGATGGCGCCGTTGCCGCATCTTGCCGAGCCAGAGGCTTCGCGGATCCTGCTTGCCATTAGCACGGCTTAAAGCGGCGCGAGCTCCGTGAATCATCAGCGTCCGCAGGTATCGATCGCCCCGTTTGCTGATGCCGAACAAGCGGGCCCGCCCTCCACTGGATCGCTGCTTGGGTACTAGACCAAGCCAAGCCGCGAACTGTCGGCCGTTCTTGAAACAGCTTCTATCGCCCACGGCGGCGACCAAGGCTGTTGCTGTCACAGGTCCGACGCCTTCGATTTTGCCGAGCCGCTGGCACTGCTCACTCGTACGGAAGATTTCCCTTATCCGCCGGTCATAGGCTGCAATGCGGGTATCAAGCTCGGACAACTCCTCTTGCAGTTCCCTCATGAGCGCTCGGAGCATCTCGCTGAGGTCGTCATTGATGTTTCCTACGATGACCGCGAGGCCACGCCGCAGCTGCCCGATGTCACGGGCAATGACAATCCCATGCTCGGACAGAAGACCGCGAATCTGATTGACGAGCCTGACTCGATCGGCGACCAGGCGCCGGCGAATGCGGTGGACGGCCTGTACCGCCAGCTGATCGGTTGATTTCGGTGGCACGAAGCGCATGGACGGACGACCGACCGCTTCGCAGATGGCTTCCGCATCGTTCTGGTCGTTTTTGTTCGACTTGACGTATGGTGTCACGAACTGAGGGCTGATTAGTCGGACCTGATGGCCAAGCTCCGTGAGCACGCGAGCCCAATAGTGTGCCCCGTTGGAAGCCTCCATGCCGACCAGGCAGGCCGGTAAATTGGCGAAAAAGCCGGCCACCGCATCGCGACGTAACCTCTTTCGCACAACGACTTTCCCGTGGTTGTCGACGCCGTGAACTTCGAAGACATACTTCGCCAGATCTAGACCTATCCGAACGACCTGCATAACATCCTCCTTCGCTGCAGTTGACGCTTGAGATTCCACCGCGGCAAGGGCGGGGTCCATACCATTGGCCCCCGTGGCACAAGAGCTTTGTGAGGTTTGATCGGATCGCTTGCATCCATATGTGCGGCCTGTTGGGTGCAGCT
>NZ_JBVVPM010000095.1:0-14974 GCF_055811255.1 Bradyrhizobium sp. MI1.11 | reverse complement strand
CCGCGGCAAACCGGTTAAGACCACGATCAGCGACAAGGCCGCGCCATGCCCGCTGGATCACGTCAACCGCCAGTTCAATGAGGTGCGGGATGATGAAGGCGAGAGCGGCGAGCAGCCTGTACTTCCGAATATGGACCGCGAGATGGTGGACGTCAGCGCGAAGCAACTGATTTGGGCGGTCGAAAACAAACGGGCGCGCTGGATTGGCAACAAGCTCGTTAAGATCTGGGACGGCCATGCCTGGGTTGGCCCCGAAGAACGGTTCGGCGAGGTTCGGCATCGGGCAAGCGACAAGGCCGACACCGGGAGCTGGGATGCTGAGATGCCGGATGCCCAAGGGGAGTTGGCTCGCGCGCTGGATACCGAGACCTTGCGCGGCCAGCTGCGCCACAAGGTGTGAGCGGTACTCGACATGGCGTCGTCGTCCGACAGCACCTTAAGCGAGATAGGCGAATATCTCGGCTTTGCAGGCCAATATGCGGCAAGGATGGCGGGCAAGGAGGTTCGCGCGGCGGTCGCTGCGCTGAACGCGGCCATAGGCGGGGATGAGCAGGCTGCGGCTTAACATGTGTACTCAATAGCGTCCGCTTTGCCCTAGGACGCCAAACCCGACAGGATGCGTGTCGGGTTTGGGGCCAAGAGTCACACGGCCACTTGGGCCCGCCTGATTTAGCCTCTAGCGGATCACCTATTGGCAGAGATGCTGGAGACCGTCCGCACCCTTGAAATTGGTGCCGGGCCTGCAGGTGATGCCGTTGCGGGTAGCATACGAACTCCAGTTGCCGTACCAGCCGTTCTGGCCGTACCCCATCCCGCCGCCGTACCCCGTCCCGCCGGACATGGCGTAGGAATTGCTCCAGCCGCCGACGGTTGCAGCCGCCGCCACCGGATGGCGATGCGCCGTTCGCCGATATCGATAGACGGGGGTAGTCCCGGTTCCAAGACCCGTGCAGTTGGCGAATTCAGCTTGGCATTCGTCCGGATTGGAGAGAGCCGCCTGGGCCAGTGCAGCAGAGCTGGACAGGGCGGATGCCGCAATAACGAACGCGCCAAGAACTTTCAGATTTATCATGGCTTGCTCCTTGCGTTGGACCGTGGCGCACAATGCCAGGTCTGGCTTCTTCATGCGGTGGAATCGAGCGCGCCTTCTGATAGGGGTGCCTTGACGTAGATCAAGGTAGGCGCGGGCGAGCCTGTCCATTGTATTGACACTGGGCCGTCCTTCTCCAACAGCTCAGTCTTCAACAAGGCCCGGCCGGGACTCGATCTCCGGCCGGGCTTTGTTTTGTCATGACCGCCGTTCAGTTGAATAACAACAGCCTCTCGTATGTAACGATTTGGCATATAAAGGAATCTTAACAACTTCCGCGCGTAATACGTTTGATTTGACGTGGCGATATTAAAATGAATTTGGGGCCAGCCAATGAGGGCAGTTTCTGCGGCCGATCTCATTACTGAGTTGGATGCCACCATCGCGAGGAGCTCATCCGAACGTTGTGCGCGCATGCTCTGGCGCACCACCGAGCTGCTCGTCGACGGTAATAACCGATTGCAAGAGCCGCAGGTCGGCCTGCTTGACGACGTTCTAATTCGCTTAGCACCGTGGATTGCGCCGGGGACGCTCGCCGAGCTCAGCACGACGCTCGCCGAGCTGGGTACTGCTCCGATGAAGACCCTGCGACGTCTCGCCTCGTGCAACGATCCGGCGGTCGCAGTCCCGATCCTTATGAAATCTCCCGCCCTGTCGCCGGCCGATCTCGTGGCGATCGCGACGTCCGGCAGCGAGGATCACCGTCTCGCCATTGCTGGCCGGCGCAGAATCGAAAGCCCAGTGACTGAGGCAATATTGCAGCGCGGCAGCAGCAAGACTTGTCTGGCCATCATCGGCAATCCGGGCGCTGAATTCTCGGGCGCGGCCTATGCCAACTTGATCCGTAGGGCTGTGGAGGACGACGAGATCACGAAAGCGCTGACACTGAGGCCAGACACCCCGGACATGGTGGTTCGGGAGCTGCTGTCGGCATCGCCACGGCCGGCGATTAAGGCTTCCAACGCAGACGCGTCCTCGCAAGTATTAGCGACAGCGAAGCGACCTTACGACACTGAGTACGCCGCTGCGAGGCCGGAGATCATATCGCTCAATCGGAGCGGAAAGCTGAGCGACTCGACTGTCAATCGGTTCGCGATCCGGCGTGAGACAGCCAACCTGTTCACGGCCTTGTCGGTGCTGTCGGCAGCACCGATTGAGGCCATCGAGCAGGTTATGGCAGAGCCCGGTTACGAAGGCCCGGTTATGGCGTGCCGGGCATCGCGCTTGAATTGGCAGACCACGCTGGCGGTCCTCAACACTCGCGGCGCGGGGCTTTCACTAGGCGAATGCGCACGAGCTCAGTTGCTGTTTGAAACGCTTCATCTCTCGACCAGCCAATGGTCCGTTCGTTGGGGAGAAATCTCCGCGGGCGCCCACGGTCGCACTGCAAGACCGGCAGGAAACCAATGAAATTCGACGGTCGCAAGGCGCCTCGGGTGCGCATGGACAACAGACAGCCCGTGAACTTGATGGGCTCCGACGGCACTTGGCGGCGAAGCTGCGTCTTGCTCGATATCTCGAACACCGGCGCCAAGATCGAAGTCGAAGGGTCGCTCGATGTTCTCTCGGCCAAGGAGTTCTTCATGCTGCTGTCGTCGACGGGACTGGCCTATCGACGTTGCGAGCTGGTCTGGATCGACGGAACCACGGCTGGCGTCCACTTTGTCCAAGCAAATGGCAAGAAGGCCCAAACGACAGCGAGCGACAGAGGCGCGCACAAACCAACTTGAGCGAGCGGTGTTATCCAAGTGAGCCAATGACCTTGGACCACCGACGAGGCCCATTCAGCCGGGCACCCCACGAACGAAGGCACCAGTCATGCTCGTGCACGTATTGGCCGACACTTCCGAGAAGCTCTTCGGGCTCTGCTCGCTTTTTGGAGGGCAGTTCACCGTTGCCGGCGAGCGGCTCGATGTAGAAGCAAAGCTTCCGCACGCTGCTGCCGCGGTCGTCGTCCGTGCCGACCTGCGGGCGGTCGCAAACATTGCCGCGCTGAAAAAGAGAGCTGCCCGGTTCGCCATAGCAAAGAAGCGCATCTTCCTCGTCGAGCAAACCTCGCACGTTTGCATCTCGCAAGCTTATGCGCTCGGCGCAACGTTGGTGTTGTCTGGCAAGATCGAGCCGGCCAAGCTCCTGGCCGCTTTGGCCGATCCAGCCGGCGAAGAGACTGGGTCGACGAGCGGCATCTCGCAGCCTGACAATGCGGTTGAGGCCGCAGCAACCGCGATTGCGTCGATGTTCACCTCCATCACCCTCGGGGAGCGGGTCGACGTCGCCGGTCCCAAAGAGGCCGGACGCAAGATCACCAACCGGATTTCCGAGCATGGGCTATCCGAATGGCTGGCCACGGTGCGGCGCCATCACGAGGGAACGTTCCAGCACTGCCTGCTCGTGACCGGCGTCGCGGTCGATTTCGGCCTCAGCCTCGGTTTCCGTAAAAGTGACCTTGAACGGCTCTCCACTGCTGCCATGTTCCACGACATAGGAAAGGCGAGGGTGCCCTTGGCGATCCTGGACAAGCCAGGACGCCTCGACGACGAGGAGCGAACGTTGGTCGAAACTCACCCGGCGGTGGGTTACGATGTGCTGAAAGGGCACGTGGACATCTCACCCGAAGTCCTCGATGCGGTCCGGCATCATCACGAATATCTCGATGGCAGCGGCTATCCTGACGGCCTCTGCGCCGAGAACATCACCGACATCGTGCGCATTCTGACCATTTCGGATATCTTTGCGGCGCTGATCGAACACCGGCCGTACAAACCGACAATGCCACGCGCGGCGGCGTACGAGATTCTCTGCGGCATCAGGGGAAAGCTGGAGAGGGCGCTAGTCGCCTCTTTCAAGGATGTCGCGCTTAGCAGATGAATTCTGCTCGAGCCTATGCAGGAATATTCCACGTCTCACTCAAGGCTGATCGGAGGCGGTCTTATTTCCATGCACTTCGGCTTCTGGGCCCATCTTGGACATCCTGACCGGCGCCGATGATTTCCGTTCCCGGAGCTCAACGCTAGCCAAAACGTTGAACTCATTGCAAGTTTTGACGATCCGGGCGGAGCTCGCGCAAAAAGCTACGGTGACGAGCTATGAATGGACCCGTGTAATTCGGCACTATGTCGATTGGCGGGCAGGGACCTCGTCAGGACCGCAACTAAGCTCGCCGCTCGGGGGCTACCTGCTGGCGAGCTAGCCTGAGTCTTTCGGTCCGTTAACGATCGGATCGTCACGGATACGCGCGGTGAATGTCGATGTTGCGTGTCTCACGATCGGAGGCAAATGATGGCTCGATGTCACGTGGACCAGCATTGAGTGACCGCAGAAGAAGTAGTCCGCTGTGTAGCGGGCCAAAATCGGTGCGTGCAAAACCCAATGGCAGTCGGGCGGTCGATTTTCTGCACTCGGACCTGTTATAAAGGGACAGAACTAAGCCGAACTGCAAGCATGCAAACATCACGTCTACAAGAGCGCATCGGCAGGAACGTCCCATGAGCGTGTCCCAACTCACGAAGCGCGTTCGACGCGAGCTGACTTATTTGGACTATCCGGCTCGGGAGTGGACAGTCCCGCGATTTGTAGACGGAGTACCGGTTCTGGACGTGCTGATTGTCGGCGCTGGACAGAGCGGACTGGGAATCGCGTTCGGTTTGAGGCTTGAGCGCATAACAAACTTCAGGATCATCGATCGCCGCCCACGCGGTTTCGAAGGACCTTGGCGCAGTTTCGCTCGGATGGAACGGTTGCGCACGCCGAAGGAGGTGACTGGAATTGATTTCGGCGTCCCGAGTCTAACGGTACGGGCCTGGTACGAGGAAAAATTTGGGCGGCGAGCATGGGGTCGCATAGATACCCTCCCTCAGGAGGTATGGCGTTCTTATCTGGATTGGTACCGAGACGTTCTGGATCTCCCGGTTGAGAACGAGGTCGAACTAATCTTGATTGAACCGGCGGATGGTATCTTCCTTGCCCATCTTCGTCGTTCCGAAGGGATTGAGCGGGTATATGCAAGAAAGATCATTCTTGCGACAGGCTTTGAGGGAAGTGGCAGGTGGGCCGCTCCTAAGTTTCTGGTCGCTGATTTGTCGGAAGATCTTTATGCACATTCGGCCGATGATATCGATTTTCGCAAGCTTACGGGAAAACGCATTGGCGTCCTTGGTGCCGGGGCATCGGCCTTTGACAACGCAGCTCTCGCGCTTGAGGCGGGCGCGGCGCGAGTAGACCTTTGCTTCCGCCGTTCGGAGATGCCGCGGGTCAACCCACTCACTTGGATGAATTTTGCCGGTATGTTGGGCCACTTCGGTGAGCTGACGGACCTGGACCGCTGGCGGTTCATGCGCCACATTCTTGACGAGCTTCCGGTCCCCCCCACACAAGACGCTTATTGGCGATGCCGCGAGTTTGAGAATTTCGCCTGGCACCCCGACTGCGCATGGACTTCCATCGACGAAGCTTGCGGTACTGCAAGGGTTCGAAGCAGGAATCGCAGATTCGAATTCGACTTCATGATTTTTGCGAGCGGTGTCGAACCGGATCTCTCAGCGCGTCCCGAGCTCGCCCTATTTTTTGAACAAATAGCCCTTTGGCGCGACCGCTTCACGCCTCCATCGGGCGAGGAAAGCGAGTCACTCGCACGCTATCCCTATTTGGGTGACACCTTTGAATTCACGGAGCGGCACCGCGGCGCCGCTCCGTTCCTTAGAGGAATACACAACTTCACGTTCGGAGCGTTTCTGAGCCACGGCATATCAGGAGCGGCCATCACGGGTATAAAGTATGGAGTGCGGCGGCTGGTAAACGGAATCGCGCGTGATCTGTTTTGCGACGACTCGGCCAATTATTACCGCGATCTGCTGTCATATCAGACGCCTGAGCTGCGGACCTTGGACAATGCGTTTGTTTGGCTGAGCCAGCTTGGCAGTGACGCTGCTAATTTCGACAGCTTCGCCAATCAGCTGGATCAGCACCAGTTTGCCACGCTGCGTGGCTTGTTGCTACGATCAACGCCACAGCACGAATCTCCGGCTGCAAAGTCCGCCCGACCTGCCCCAACGAAGCGCCCGCCGCGAACGACGCAGCTCAAGAAGAAAAAGGGGAGGTGACATAGCGACTTTATGCTCGCGAGGTGCGACGCGACGATCTATTCTACGCTCGACGGATGCTCCGTGGACAGAAAGCCAATTGAGTATTGTGGAAATGCCGTTTGACTAAAGGTCGTATTGGAGAATATTGTAGTTTGTTGCCTTGCACGTAGTGATCACCGCCTGACGACCACCATCATCGTGAGGTTAGCAATGGCCTTCATCGCATTTACGAAAGTGATCGATTTTACTACATTGACCGCCAAGCAGCGGAGAGAACTCAAAACCATTCTCGGGAAGCGTGAGGATCAGCTCAAAAAGGCGATCAAGGATGTCGAGAGCGCCCTTAGCAAGCTTAAACGAACGGGTCGGAAGTCTCGAAAGCAGTCGAAGGGCAGGCGTTGATCGGGCGCTAATCAATTTGCGCCGGCCATGATGTTGGGCGGCGTTGGCTAGCATTTGCCGTGATCTGGCTTCTCTTTCGGTGCTGAAATTGAGCTTAATTCGTCCACGAGATTCCTGGCATCTTCCAGATCGGGCATATCCCGACCGTCGGTAAACCAAGAGTATATTGGTTTTGCGAGGGACGTAGCTTCGAAATATCTGCCTTCGTTACACCAATGCCGCGCGAGGCAGATCGAGGCACGCAACTCCCACCAGCGGGCTTGCTGTTGCCGCGCAATGGCCACTGCTCGCTTCAGTTCGACCTCTGCCTGGTCACGCCTCCCGAGTATTAGGTTGATGCTGCCCCTAAGACGGTACAGCTCGGCCTCAAAGAACCTCTCACCTGTTGCTTCGGCCAGCTGAACGCCTTCGTCCAGCAGACGGAGTCCGACTTCAGGTTCTCCGAGCTGGGCATGGGCGAAGGCGAGATGGCCCAAGTACACAGTGCGGCGGCATCGCTCAGAGTTGCGGTAAGTTGCCGCCAAGGCGTTGCGCATCAGTTCAATCCCGACTTGAAGGTCTCCTGCTTGGGCTAACAGTGCTCCACGGAAAAAACGTGCTCTTCGTTCGATTGCCGCAAATTCATGCTCGATGCTGAGCGATATCGCCTCGTCGGCGTGAGCCAAGGCGCGCTTTGCGTCGCCGCCGATTGTGCCCAAAACGGCTATGTTCCCCAGAGCCAGGGCTGTCGTAAAGCTTTGTTCTCTCGTTCGGGCAAGAGTCTCTGTGCGCTCGACGATTGTTGTAGACTGTTTAGGATAGCCAAGGACCAATAGCGTCGTCGAGAGCCACGCCAGGCTATTCACCGCGTCATCGACTCCGAAGCGGCGATAGGTCGAGATCGTGGCTGGATTGGTTGCGCATAGTGCGAGGGCGCGATCGAGGTGTTGGCGTGCATCGGCGAAGGCACCCGTGAAATGCAACGACTGCCCAATGAACCGTGTGGCTAGGACGGACACGCCGGGATGCTCATACTCTGTGGCCAACGCGAGGCAGTGCCGGGCGTCCTCCAGCGCTGAGCCATACTCCGCGCGCATGAAGTGGGCTAGGTAGTTGCCCCACAGGATCGTCATCCGTTCTTCTAGGCTGGCGCTTTCGCCAAGCAGCGCGCGAGCCCGTGAGAAGACCCGCGACGTTTCAGGCGCGGCATCACCCTCAGTCGCGGCAACTGCAGGCCCAAGGGCCAGATAAAAATCTAATTCTTTGCGGTCCCGTTGTGGCGAGCTCGGCAGTTGCTGGGTTAGCTCCATTCCTCGCGTGAGATGTTTTACGGCCTCGGCATTGGAAGAGCGGCCGAGCGCGCGCTTTCCAGCCTTGAGCCAATAGTCCGTCGCTTGCTCGAGCATGCCGGCTTCGGTGAAATGGTGCGCAAGGATTTCAGGGTCGTTCACGACGGCATCCTTGAATCCGTTCTCTAGGGCGCGCGCTATCTGAGCATGAAGTTGCCGTCGCCGTCTCTTCAGCAGGCTTTGGTAAGCCGCATCCCTGACCAATGCGTGCTTGAAGCTGTACATTGCATCCGGCAGCTCACCTTGGCGGAAAATAAGTCCGGCCTCCTCGAGTTCGGCGAGGGAATGCTGCAACCATGGGTCCTCTCGAGCTACCACAGCCAGCATCAAGGAATAGGAAAATTCGCGACCGATGGTGGCGCCGATCTGGGCGATCTCCTTCACCGAGTGCAGGCGGTCGAGCCGCGCCATCAGGGAGTCATGGAGGGTTTCCGGGATGGCGAAAGGCGGTAACGGCCCCCTGAGCTGATAGCGATCCTGATATTCAACCAGGATGCCTGCTTCGATGACAGCCTTTGTGAGTTCCTCCACAAAGAGCGGGTTTCCGTCAGTCTTTGTGACGATCTCCTTCATCACGTCGATCGGAAGCGCGCGACCGTTAGCCACCTGCGTGGCCACACCTTTGACATCATCTGGGTTGAGCCGTCCGAGGATCAGGCTTCCGACATTTGCAAGACCAGTCCAGGGAGGCTCGAACTCTGGTCGAAAGGTAACCAGCGCAAGAATAGGCAACTGTCGGGCTCGCTCTACGACGAGGTCGAGCAATTCGAGGGTGGTGTCGTCGGCCCACTGAACATCTTCGAGGAGCAAGAAGATCGGCTGTTTGCGCGAACGGCTCTCGAATTGATCGAGGAGCGCGGCAAGCGTTCGGCGACGCTGCTGGGCGGGGCTTAGCTGCAGTTTCGGATAACGATCCTCGCACGGAATCGATAGCAGCGCGGCAAAAAGGGGTACCACCGTCTGAACTTGCGTCGCTCTCAGCGCGAGCAGCGCCTCCAGCTTGTCAAGCCGCATCTCGGCCGAATCGTCCGCCTTAAACCCGGCGCTCCTTTCCAACTGCTCGACCACGGGATGAAGTGCGCTGTTGGCGTGATAAGGCGAGCACTGATAACGAAATTGCATCTGTGGTTGATGCTTAGCTGCACGCTCAGCCAGAGCGGCTGCTAGGCGCGATTTCCCGATACCCGGCTCGCCGGAGAGGAGAACAATCTGGCCTTCGCCGGTGCGAGCCAAACGCTGACGTTCCAACAGGAACTCCAACTCGGAATCGCGGCCGATGAGATGGGCGCGCTCTGCCGGACGCACCGCTTCAAAGCGGCTCTCGGAAGCGGAGAGGCCCTGAACGGCCCACGCGCAGACGGGCGCGCTGATGCCCTTGAGCTGGTGGGCCCCAAGATCGCGAAGATTAAAGATATCGCCAAGGAGACGGCGCGTCGAATCAGCGACGACCACTGTATTCGGCTCTACCAAGGCTTGCACGCGAGCCGCGATATTAGGAGCGCCCCCAACGACGGAATGCTCCCGAAGCTTACCCTCGCCACCCAGGTCGCCGACTACCACCATGCCGGTGGCGATGCCGATACGCACGGCGAGAGGTTCTCCTGCGCGGGTTTCGAGCCGTGCGACGGCAGCAATGATATCCAGTGCAGCTCGCACCGTTCGTTCGGGATCGTCCTCGTGCGCAATGGGATAGCCGAAATACGCAAGGATGCCGTCGCCGCGAAAGTCGGCGAGAAAGCCGTCATAGGAGCGCGTGATGCGAGCACAAGCAGCGTGATAGGCATCTATGACGGCGCCCATATCTTCCGGATCAAGCCGTGCCGTCAAAGCGGTCGAACCGACTAAGTCACAGATCATCACCGTGAGGTGGCGGCGTTCCGCGTACTGCGCAACTGCAGTATTCGCATCAGCCGAGGGAGGGCTTGAGGGAAGCGCACTGATCGCATTCATCAGGCGCTTGCGGTCGCCAAGTGGGATGCCGATCTTTTCGAAGTCGCCTTCTGTCAATTGCGGCAACACATCGCAATCGATGGCATTCGCGATGAACAGGGACTCATGCTGTCCCAGCCCTAGCCTTCTCAGCCAAGTCTTGATTTCCATGGCCGGACCCTGGTGTGTACGAAAGTTTCAGCATGTCAGAGCCAAACCTTGGTTCGGCTACTTCATCGCATTCGAATATCCATTCAAAGCAGTTCGGTCTTATCGCACCGACAATAGCATGCTGTCTGGCCTGTATATGTGAACAGCCTCGCAATTCGTCGCACCTAAATACCTCTTGAAGCATGGTAAGTGTTCCGTCCGACGGCTGTGGCTGTCGTTTCTGTCCCTACATCGCTCATGAGGAGATCCCATGGTCAGCGACGAGGGTGGCACGGTGATGTCGAGCGCTCCGCAGTCTCCATGTTGATCAGGAGTCCGAATTGGTCGACCGCTCAACCGGCAGATTGGGGAAGCTCGCCGCCGTTAAGGCGTTTGAAGTTCAATCATAGAAAGCCAGAGGACATCCACTCCTCTAGACTCTCCACGGCAAGTAGTTGGAATGGGACAGATTTCAGTTGACTGCCTGGGAGTCGGCATGAATTTCTACGGCGACTTGCTACGAGTTAAATCTGCCAATGCCAGCTCGAGCTCGATCGCTACAGCTGCTCTTGCTCATAAGAGAGTTCAACCAATTGAAGCTCTCGCTCTGTTTGATCCAAATCATGGTCGGAATCGCCTGGAGTATGGGACAGTCCGAAGGCGTGATCTATCGAAGACGTTGACTGCGACGTGGTGTCTCGTTGGCGGCGAACACATAGCGCGAGTTGGCGCTGGATGCCTCGCCGCGGCCTACCTGAAAAACGCAGCAGACTGGTCCGTCCCATCCTCAACGAAGGGCAGGTGGCCTGAGGAGGCAGGAGCTTCCCGGGCACCACCTGAAGTCGGAATGCGCCTGATCCGTGCCGTATAGGCGCTCCAGCGGCTCAGGTTTGCCCGGTGGTGCGCGATGCGCAAGTAACACACCGTCAATCGCCCAGCGCTAGAACAGGTCCTATCGCGGACTGGTGACGAGCACTGGGATAGGAATGGGAATTGAGAACCCGGCGGACCTAGGCCGGCGGGTTTTTCTTTGATCAGATCGGGCCCGGGGCAGGCCAGTCCACGATGACTAAGTTTCACCCATGTGTATGATTCCCTTGGGCGGGGCTTGATTCGTCATGCTGGAAGCCATTCTCCTATTGCTGGAAATTGGGGCCGCAGCCCTTCTGCTGATCGCCTTCTGGGGACTGCAGCATCACGTATGACTGCGCCTCGGGGGCCTAGCGCCTCGAGGGCCGCCGGTTGACGCAGCGTGCTTGCTGTACGCGACTGTGATGACTGTTAGGGAAGGCCGTGTGAAGTAGTTCACAAGCGGGAGGTATTCCTGAGCCTAGCATGCGTGCTTCCACTGGAGGGAAGCGCAATGAAGTGGAACTTGGCAACCTGTCGAATGCTCGCGCTGACCGCCGCTGTTCTGGTGGCGGCTGGTACTACTATGGCCGTCGGTACTCCTCGTGGAGTCCATGAACCAATGTTGGGGTCCGATTGGCAATGCAGCCGGACCATGCTGCTCGTGACCACGTGTGCGCACTGAAGCATTGATCGGATAGCCGCAGACGCGTTCGGCAAGGCCAGCGGGCGCTGGTTCACACATCTCGGCTCACGAATATCGGCCTAACAATCAATTAACGAAGAACCCATAGCGTGTTCCGCCGCTGACCTGCATCCCGTGACGCATGGCGAGGTGGGTCTAGGACGGGGCCGATACCATGGCGGACCTAAGGGAAAAATTGGACAAACTCCGTGCCGATGCCGCGGATTTGGCCCTTATGAGCAGGCGATCGAGCGACCCGCAAAAGCGCGCACTTTTCGAACGCTTGGCAGATGAGCTCGCCATAGAGGCTCTCGAACTCGAGCAGGTGGTGAAGCTGCAAAGCCGGCGCTCCGGTCACCGCGACCCGGACACAGTCGTGCCCCTCCAGGTGCGTCCAGATCGTCGCTGACCCAATCCCGCTTCCCTTTGTGGGCCACCGCCGCAGGCACATTGCGGACGAGGGGGCGGGGCAGTCCGGGAAGATGCCGGGCATGCTGGGCAAGTTGCCAACGCTGCTGTTGAGCGGGGCGAACAGGCGACGGGTCGCGTGCACGTTTCTCTTCATGGAGTAGAGATTGAACACGATCGAGTCTCCGAAGCTGCCTGGCGGGGACGGGAGGCCAGTTGCAGAAGAGTGGCTGCCGGTGGCCCGTAAGCTCCGTCGCCGCGCGGCTTTGCTTAGTCTGCTATGGATCGCCCGGGGGCGGCATTCTTTGGCTGATCGCTATTCATGAATGCAGCGGCCTCGTCGACGGCTGCCATCACCTCGGCGGTCGCGGACTGATGGATCATGTGTCCGGCACCAGCGATGCGGTGCAATCTGCTTTGCTCACTATTGACGTGCAGTCTGGCCGATTGCCTCTCGAAGTCAATTATCCGGTCATCTTCGCGGCTATGGCCTGATCTTGGACATCCGTCGTAATCATTGCAGTGGGCCTTCTTCCCAATGTGATCGCGGCGCTCAATTTGTCTGCCGCTTTTGAACCGAAGCCTGGTCGATTAGGAAATCGTCCAACTTCCGGCCACCTCGAAGCTGCGGCCGCAGCCATCGAGGCAGTCTGCCGCGGCCGGACCATGTCTCCGCCGGGTTCTTTGGGTTGCTATATTTGGGGCGAACGGGCGGGTATGGACGGCGCTTACGATCGAACCGTACAGCTTTCTCGGCCAGTCCAATTTTGTGGAGCCGCTCCTCCAACCGTGCTTTTTGCACCAAAATTTTCTGACTGAGGGTGGCGGCGACCTGTTGGTGAAGTATCCAAAGTTCGTCAAGGGAAAGCGAATTGAAATGCTCGGTGTTCATCGCTCGATCCAACTCTTGGGGGAAGGCCCAGGCAGACAAGTCGAGAATGAAGGAGCAGACAAGCCATCAGTTATATAGTCGTCGTACAATCCACATTTAAATGAGGAGGTAAACGGGAGAAAGGCGCGATGGCGGTAATATCGTGACGGAGCATTTAATTTGGTGCCAGGCGAATCCTCACCCCGGCCCGCACACCGGCATCGTATTATCCACAACCTACCGCTCGACCAGTTGCGCTTCCACATTGCCATTGCGAAGGTGAGCGCAAACACCGCAGCGAGTGATCAACCGGGCGGCCGCGTCGCGGATCGCGAGCGGGATCGACGCCCCACGTAACGCATGTGGCTCGACTTAATTGAACGCGCTGCCCGTTTTGCAACCGAAGAGTGTTGGATGGCCTGTTAACTCGGATGGCCAGGAGCACAATTAATCCATCACGTTGCCAGATTTAAGCCGCATCGGAGCCCATGTCGCCGCGAAGGCTCGTGCCGAGTAGGGGGCGCAGCACCGGGAGTTTTCGATGTCCCGTCATTTGCGATTTTACTTCGCCGGTTTAGTCCTTGTCGGAGGTCTTCCGGCGACACCAGCGTGCTCCGACCCTATTACTAACTTGTTCAATATTGCTCCGCGCGAGCCCGCTGCAACCTCATTGGTGCAGCCGGAATGCTTGCCGCGGCCCGGCAACTCGCATGGCCCACGCCAGCACTGGGTCTATCGGCGGGACGGCCACCGCAAATGCTGGTTCCTAGCCGAAGGCACCGTGACGGTGCGACAACCGGCTCATGGTCGTGTGGCCAACCGCGCCGCCAGCTCCGTCGAGAACGAGGCCGAGCAGCAAAGGGCGAGCCCCGTGATCGATGCGCGCGCGGAGTTGCCAAGCTCATCGGCGGCCGAGGGGGCTCAGCCGACGCCGCCGGCACGCGAACTCAAGGTGGCCGATGCCGCTTCTGTTTTCGATGCGGGCACGCCGGCCCCCATGCCGGCGCGACCCGTCGCGGATCTTCCTATCACCCAGCTCACGCCCGAGCACTCCGTGCCGCCCCAAGTTGACGTGGAGAAGCTTGCCGCGGCCGCGCGAGCCGACTCACCTCCAGCTATCCCGATGGCCGCGCACAATGAAGAGGTGCGCGACGAGCCGCGCAGCTGGACGGTAACCTCGTTAGGTGTGCTGCTGATGACGCTGGGGGGCTTTTCGATTTTAAGCTCGAACCGCACGGTTCGGCAGACGGTAAAGCTACGCCACCGATGCGCGTACACTGAGCGGGTTAGTTGACGCAGCCCCGCGATCGATGAGTTCACGCCGTTATAGCCGAATTGCCACGCGTACAAAGGTTCCGCGCGCCTGCACTCAGTTCGGCGCTGCCTTAGACGGACATTCGATTAACCTGACGATCCCCTTTTTGGATGGGACTGCCATCATGCGGGTACAAAGTGTTCGTGGTGGACTGCGGCAAGTGATCTGCGCAGCAAAGCTTGACTGTATTGACGAGCAAGCGGCGAGACGTCGAGCCTAGCAAATATGGCGAGCACGACGTGCAGCTTTAGCAAGGCGATCGGCTTCCTCAAATGCATTCGCCAGCTCTTCTGTACGGGGCGAATAAGGACACCGACAATCTCGAATCGACCATGCGCTATGCATTGCTGACAACGCGGGCTATAGTCGTCTGCGCTCGCAACATTCTGACAATCTTCTCGTCACATCGCGATTGAACCGCTTTCTCGTGAAGATTGCTTTTCTCTGGGAGCCAAAAGATGCGGCGCACGCTCGACATCTTCGGTCTGAATTCGCTCGGACGCTGCGAATTGTTGACGAAATCGTCTCACGAGGCCGATCCACGAAGCGGCCAAACGTAGTTAGGCCGCGGCCCAAGTAACACTAACGCACGGACGTTCTTGCGCCGATCCGGCCCAGCGCAGATGCTGGATGCAGTCGCGAAGTCGTCCTCGTTTCGCGTATCGGCGCATTCGCGGCGAGGGGTCGCCGTCCCCTCGGTCGGCGGCCCCGCCCATGGGCGACCTAGTAAGCACGCCGCACTACTCGGGGCAGAGACGGCAGTCTCAGAGAAAACCGGTGGGCAAGCGTGAGCACTGCGGCTTCGTCGGTTTCGAGCGCGATCTTCTGGGCGAGCATCACATCGCCAGCCGCCAGAGGACGTTCGG
>NZ_JBVVPM010000094.1:0-15604 GCF_055811255.1 Bradyrhizobium sp. MI1.11 | reverse complement strand
TGCCATCCCCAGATCCTCTTCAGATGTCTCTTAGAGAATCGCAGATTCGCGATTTACGCAAAGCCCTCGCTTGCGGGGGAGGGCTGGGGTGGGGGTCTCTCCGCCGGCGAGAGCCCCCGAGAGGAGAGAGCCCTCACCCGCCGCTACGCGGCGACCTCTCCCGCAGGCGGGAGAGGTGAAACCAGCCGGCCCGTCTACCCGCTCCCGTTCCGCTTCAAAATCATCTCCATCGCCTCCGCAAAACCGTCCTGCTCGTTGGACGCGGTGACGTGGGTGGCCTGGTCCTTGACGTTGTCGGCCGCATTGCCCATCGCGATCGAGGTGCCGCTGACGCGGAACATCGCGAGGTCGTTCTGCATGTCGCCGATGGTGGCGACCGCGTCTGTTGAAATGCCGAGGCGCTTGGCCATGGCTTGCACGAATGTGCCCTTGTCGAAACCGGGCGGGGTGATGTCGAGGTAATAGGTTTGCGAACGCACAGCAGTGGCCTCGCTGCCGAGCGCCTGCTGCATCGCCTTCTCGCATGCTTCGAGGCCGGCTGCATCGGCGCTGGCGCCGACGATCTTGCAGGCGCTCGCGAGATACGGTGAAAAGTCCGTGACGATGGTGGGATCGGAGCGGATGGTGTGCTGCTCGTGAGCAACGTATTGGCCATCAGGCTTGTCGATCAGCCATTTGTCGGTGGTGAACAGCCAGATGTCGGCGCCGAAGTCCCGGAGGATTTGCAGGGACCGCTCGGCGGCGCTCGCCGGAATCAAATGCTGCTCGACCGGATTCATCTCGGGATCGACGATCGAGGAGCCATTGAACGGGCCGACCGGCAGCCAGAGCGCCAGCGGTTCGATCAGGAAGCGCATGCCGATCGCGGGCCGGCTCGACGTAATCGTGAAACCGATGCCGGCCTGGTGCAGACGCTGCACCGCGGACCTCGCGCGGTCGGTCAGCGTCTTGTCCTTCGTCAGCAGCGTACCGTCGACGTCGGAGACGACGAGCGAGATTTTTGTCATGACAATCCCTTGGGTGTTTGGCCTCAGCGTTTCGCGCCGCCCAGTTTCAGCTGTCGCACCGCGCCGTCCACGATCGCTTCCACGGATTCGTCGATCGAGACGGTGATCACGTGCTCGCCAGCCTCGGGCGGCTCCAGCGTGTTGAACTGGCTCGTCAGCAGGCCGGGCGGCATGAAATGCCCCTTGCGTTGCGCAAGGCGAGCGGCGATCAGCTCCTTCGTGCCCCGCAGGAATATGAAGCGGACGTCGTCGCGTCCGCGCAGCAGCACGTCCCGATAAGTATGCTTTAGCGCCGAGCAGGCGATGATCACGTGCTCGCCCTTGTCACAGACCCGCGCGATCTCGTCGGCAATGGCGTTGAGCCAGGGCCAGCGGTCCTCGTCGGTGAGGGGATGGCCGGCCCGCATCTTCTCGACATTGCTGGCGGGATGAAAGCTGTCTCCGTCCTCGAAGCGCCAGCCGAGGCGCTCGCCCAGCGCTTTTGCAACCGTACTCTTGCCCGAACCCGACACGCCCATCACGATCAATGCACAAGGTGCTTCAACGCCCGTCACGAATTCCCCCCGGAAGCGCGGCTTGGTCGACCAGCCAGACGGTCTCGCCATTCGAGCGCGCGCGTACAGCCGGCAGAGTCTCGCCATTGAGGAGGCGCGTCAAGATCGGCTGCTTGTCGTGCCCCGCAATCTCGAACAGCATTTCGCGGCAGGACGCCAGCGCGGGCAGGGTGAGCGAGACCCGCGGCACGAAGGGGGCAACATTGGCCTTGGGGACGCCGACCACCCAGCGTCTCGTCTCCTCGATCGCAGGATAACCCGGGAACAGCGAAGCGGTGTGGCCGTCCGGGCCTGCGCCCATCAAAACCATGTCGAACAGCGGCCGTGCCGGATCCAGGCTTTCCGCGCCGTAGAAAGCCTGCAGCTCGCGCGCATAGGCCTCGGCGCTCTGATCGGGGGTGTCAGCCGTCGTCGGGATCGGGTGAACATGGCCGGAGGGCGCGTTGCGATCGAGAAAGGTCGCGCGCGCGACCGCCATGTTGTTGAGGGGATCGCTTTCGGGGACGAAGCGCTCGTCACCGATGAACCAGTGCACGCGCTCCCACGGGATTTTTTCGCGCCAGGCCTCGCTGCCCAGCAGCTGGTAGAGCTTCTTCGGGCTGGAGCCGCCGGTCAGGCAGATCGCGATGCGCCCGGGATTGGCCGCGATTCGCGCCATCACCCGTTCGGCCGCGGCCCGGGCGAGAGCCTCGGCGTCGGCCGCGACGATCAGCTTCGGCTGTCCGGCCATCGCCGTCACGAAAACTTACGCCAGCTTCGGCCGTCGCGGCGGAGCAATTCATCGGCGCAGGCGGGGCCGTCGCTGCCGGCTTGATAGGTCTCGATGCCGTTGCTGCCCGCGTTCTTCCAGGCGTCCAGGAACGGCTGCACCGCCTGCCACCCGGCTTCGATGCCGTCGGCGCGCTGGAACAGGATGTTGTCGCCGATCATGCAGTCATAGATCAGCGTCTCGTAGCCGGTCGAGGGATCGGCCCGGAAATAGTCGCCATAGCGAAACTTCATCTCGACGCCGTCGATGGTGACGCTCGGCCCCGGGATCTTGGCGTTGAACTGGAGCTCGATGGTCTCCGTCGGTGCGATGCCGATCGTGAGGAAGTTCTGGGAGAGGCGATCGACAGCCGTGCCTGAGAACATCGACAGCGGCGCCTGCTTGAACTTGATCGCGACCTCGGTGCGCTTGTGGCCGAGCGCCTTGCCGGTCCGCAAATAGAACGGCACGCCGGCCCAGCGCCAATTGTCGATCATCAGTTTCAGCGCGACATAGGTCTCGGTGGTGCTGCCGGGTTTGACGTCCTCGGTCTTGCGATAGTCCGGGATCTCATCGTCGCCGATGCGCCCCGACAGATATTGGGCGCGCACCGAGCTCTTCAGCGCTTCTTCTTCGCTCGGGCGCTGAATCGAGGTCAGAATCTCGGCTTTCTCGGAGCGCACGGAATGGGCGTCGAAACGCGCCGGCGGCTCCATCGCGACCAGCGACATCAGCTGAAACAGATGGTTCGGCACCATATCGCGCAGCGCGCCGGTGGCATCGTAGAAGCCGCCGCGATGGCCGACGCCGAGCTTTTCCTCCACCGTGATCTGGATGTGGTCGATATGGTTGCGATTCCAGATCGGCTCGAACATGCCGTTGGCAAAGCGCAGCACCAGGATGTTCTGCACCGTCTCCTTGCCGAGATAGTGATCGATCCGGTAGATCTGGTGCTCGTCCATGATCTTCAGCAGCTCGCCATTCAGCGCGCGCGCGGAGGCGAGGTCGGTGCCGAACGGCTTTTCGATCACCAGCCGCCGCCACGCGCCGTTCTCCTTCATCATGCCGGTGCGGCCGAGCTCGCGCGCGGTCGGCGCGAACGCGGCCGGCGGGGTCGCCAGGTAGAACAGCCGGTTGCCGCCGGTGTCCTGCGCGCATTCCAGGGAATCCAGATGCTCGCGCAGGCGATCAAAGGATGGCGGATCCTTTGCGTCGGCTTCGACGAAGGTCACGCATTCCAGCAGCTTCTTGGCAATGTCGTCGTCCACCGGCCGGGTCGCGAACTGGCGCAAGCCCTTCAACAGGCTGTCGCGCAGCTCGTCGTCCGACTGGCCCCGGCGGGCGACGCCGACCACGCAGAACTTTTCCGGTAACAGATGCTCGGCCGCCAGATTGTAGAGCGATGGCATCACCAGCCGATGGGTGAGGTCGCCGGTGACACCAAAGATGACGAAGGCGCAATTTTCCGGCTTGCGCTTGGCTTGCGGGTCTTTTGTCACGAACTATTGGCCTTCGCTCTGCTAATTGCTATTTCGGCTTCGAAGCAGCCGGCTGCTTCGGCTCCTTGTGGCCGCCGAAGCCGGCTCGCATCGCTGAGAGAATTTTCTCGGCGAAGGTGTGTTCCTTGCGGGAACGGAAACGTGCGAACAGCGCCGCGGTCAGGACTTCGGCCGGCACGGCCTCGTCGATCGCCGCGTTCACAGTCCAGCGTCCTTCGCCGGAATCGTCGACGAAACCGGAATATTCCGTCAACGCCGGGCTGTCGGCGAGCGCCGTCGAGGTGAGATCGAGCAGCCAGGACGGGATCACGCTGCCACGCCGCCACACCTCGGCGATATCGGCGAGATCGAAATCGTAACGATGATCCGCCGGCAAGGCCTCGATGTTGGCGTTCTTGAGGATGTCAAAACCTTCGGCATAGGCCTGCATCAGGCCGTATTCGATACCGTTGTGGATCATCTTGACGAAATGCCCGGCGCCGACGGGGCCGGCATGGATGTAGCCCTGCTCGATGCGGGGATCGCGGCCCTCACGTCCCTCCGTGCGCGAAATGTCGCCGGCGCCGGGCGCGAGCGCGGCGAAGATCGGATCGAGCCGATCGACCACCTGTTTCTCGCCGCCGATCATCATGCAATAGCCGCGGTCGAGGCCCCAGACGCCGCCGGAGGTGCCGACGTCGACATAGTGGATGCCGCGCTGCTTCAGCGCCTTGCCGCGGCGGACGTCGTCCTGCCAGAACGTGTTGCCGCCGTCGATGATGACGTCGCCTTCCTGCATCGCGCCCGCGATCGTGTCGATCGTGGTCTCGGTGATGTGGCCGGCCGGCAGCATCACCCACGCCGCGCGCGGCCGCTCCAGTTTCGCAATGAACTCTTCGAGCGTCGCCGAGCCGACCGCGCCGTCTGCGGCAAGGCCGGCGACGGCCTTGGCGTCCTTGTCGTAGACCACGGTCGAATGGCCGTGGCGCATCAGGCGGCGAACGATGTTGCCGCCCATCCGGCCGAGGCCGATCATGCCGAGTTGCATTTGAGGAATTCCCTTAGTTCAGTGCGTCGTTGAGCGCGGCATTGAGCGCCGCGAGACCCTTCTTGAGCCCGCCCTTCAGGTGGACCCGCAGCGCGCGCCGGCCGCGCTCGGTGAGCACGTCGAAGTCGCCGCGCGCCTGCGCAGCCTTGATGACGCCGAAGCTGGCCTTCTGGCCCGGCACCGGCAGGTCCCTGGCATCGTCGGCGGTGATCTGGAGGAACACGCCGCTGTCGGGGCCGCCCTTGTAGGCCTGTCCTGTCGAGTGCAGGAAACGCGGTCCGAACTCGGCGCAGGTTGCGACATGTCGCTTCTCGCGCACTTCGAGCCGCATGGTCTGGAGTGCGTCGATCGTCGCCTTGTCGCGGGCGATGTAGCCGAGCAGGGCGACATAATCGCCATGGTTGGAGCGCGACAGATGCGCCTTCAGCCATGAGGTGAGGTCGCCGTTGGCGCCGGCGGCGCGCAGGGCCGCGGCGTTGGTCTCGTCGGTGTAGAGATCGGCCTCATTGGTGCTGACCACCGGCTGCTCGGCCGGCAGCGCGCCGGTCTTTTCGAATGACGCGGTGAGCTCTCGGGTCTTGATCTTGGCCGCTTCCACGTCCGGCTGGTCGAACGGGTTGATGCCGAGGATGCTGCCCGCCACCGCCGTTGCCATCTCGAAGCGGAAGAACTCCTGGCCGAGATGGTCGATCGACTTCATCACGATGCGCACGACGGGATGACCGGCCGCTTCGATCGCAGCAAGCTGCGAGTCATGGGCGGCGTCTGCTTCGCCCTCGATACGGATGTCGATGAAGAGCCGGTCATTGCCGTAGACCGCAGGCTCGCCCAGCGGCTCGCCGTCGATCGGGATCAGACCCTTGCCATCCTTGCCGGTCGATTCCGCGATGAGCTGCTCAGCCCAGGCGCCGAAATCGGCGATCCTCTTCGACGACAGGATCGTCACCTTGTCGCGGCCTTCGAGCGCTGCATGGCCCATGGCAAGGCCAAGCTGCACGCCAGGGTTCTCGGCTGGCGGCACGTCCGGTCCGCAGGAGCGGGCCATGGCAAGCGCATGCTTGACGAAGGTCTTGATATCGATGCCCGCGGTTGCCGCCGGCACCAGGCCAAACGGCGAGAGCACCGAATAGCGTCCGCCGATGGAGGGCTCGCCGTGGAAGATGCGCGCATAGCTCAGAGTCTTCGCCGCCTTCTCCAGCGACGATCCGGGATCGGTGACCGCAATGAAGCGATGGCCGGTCTTGACCTTCGGCCCGACCGCCTGCGTGACGCGCTCGTGGAAATAATCCTTCATC
The DNA here is from genome assembly GCF_055811255.1 of Bradyrhizobium sp. MI1.11. Classification (NCBI taxonomy): domain Bacteria; kingdom Pseudomonadati; phylum Pseudomonadota; class Alphaproteobacteria; order Hyphomicrobiales; family Nitrobacteraceae; genus Bradyrhizobium; species Bradyrhizobium sp. MI1.11. The sequence goes on along the minus strand of NZ_JBVVPM010000094.1, from coordinate 9,474 downwards.
GCATTCGGTTCGGTGGTGCCGCCGGACTTGCTTGAGACGATGAACACGGTGTTGGCGATGTCGATCCTGGCCTCCATCGCCCGCACCTGCGCCGGATCGGTGGAATCCAGCACGTGCAGCTTCGGGAACCCGGGTTTCTTGCCAAAGGTCTCGGCCAGCACCTCCGGCCCGAGGCTTGATCCGCCCATGCCGAGCACGACGGCATCGGAGAATTTCTGGCCCTTCACGCGGCTGGCATAATCCTCATAGTCGGCGATGTCGGCCTTGGCGGCGCTGTCGAGCCAGCCGAGCCATTTGTCCTCGTCGGTGCCGGTCCAGACCGATTTGTCGCGCTGCCACAGCCGGCGGATCTTGGCCGACGCGCGCCATTCCTCGGTGCTCTTGGCCACGGCCTTGCCGAGACCGTCGCCGAGCGAGAGCAGCTGGCGGTCGATCGCGGGCCCGAGCACGGTGGCGCGCTTGTGGGCGACCGCACCATAGAGCTTGTCGGCGGCGTCGGCGAACTGCTTGACGCCGTCCTTGACGAGCTCCTCTGTGATGGCATCGAGCGAGACGCCGGAGCGCTCCAGCTCTTCCAGCACGCGGCGGGCGTCGTCGAGGTTTTCTTCAAGGCTGTCGCGCGGCTTGCCGTGGTCACGGAATGCGTCGAGCGTCGCCGGCGGCACGGTGTTGATGGTGTCGGGGCCGATCAGCTCCTCGACATAGAGGACGTCGCTGTAATCCTTGTTCTTGGTGCCGGTCGACGCCCACAGCATGCGCTGCGGCTTGGCGCCCTTGGCGGCGAGCTTGTCCCAGCGGGGACCTGAGAACAGGCGCTTGTAATCCTGATAGGCGACCTTGGCATTGGCGATCGCGACCTTGCCCTTCAGCGCGGCCAGCCGCTCCTTCTCGGACGGATCGTTGGCGCGAGCGATCTTCTCGTCGAGCTGCTTGTCGACCATGCTGTCGATGCGGCTGACGAAGAAGCTGGCCACGCTCGCGACATGCGAGGGGTCGCCGCCACCGGCGACGTATGTCTCCAGGCCCGCGAGATAGGCCTCGGCGACCTGAAGGTAGACTGCCTTGGAGAACAGCAGCGTGATGTTAATGCTGATGCCGTCGCCGATCAGGGTCTCGATCGCCGGCAGGCCCTCCGGCGTTGCCGGCACCTTCACCATCAGGTTCTTGCGGTTGACGTCCTTCCAGAGCCGCCGCGCCTCGGTGACCGTGCCGGCGGTGTCCATCGCCAGATAGGGCGAGACTTCAAGGCTGACATAGCCGTCGCCACCCTTGAGGCGGTCGTAGACCGGGCGCAGCACGTCGGCGGCGTTCTGGATGTCCTCGACCGCGACGGCCTCGAACAGGTCGGCGACCGACCGATCGCCGCGCTTCAACGCCTTGCCGATCGGCGCGTCGTACTCGTCCGAGCTGCCGATCGCTTTCTCGAAGATCGAGGGGTTGGAGGTGACGCCCTTGACGCCGTCGGTGTCGATCAGCCGCTTCAGGTCGCCCTTGGCGATGAAGCCGCGGGCCAGGAAGTCCAGCCAGACGGCTTGTCCGTGCTTTTCCAGTTCTTTGACGGGATTCATGATGCTAATTTATCTCCAAGCCTGCGGGCGAGGGGTTTCCGCGCCGGTCCTGACGCGCTATCCTCTAGCTTACATGCTTCCTTGAGGGAACCAATCAAGGGTATGGGCGTCATATCCTCCAGTGTAACTCCGTCGCGATCATGGCGATCCGCGTAAAGGGAGCCGAGTTGCGTAAAAAGGTCGTTGGCCGTGAGGAATCGGTCGGGCCCTTGTTGTGTAACGCCAGCTGTCTCGCCTCGCCGCTAGCGGCTGCGCGGAGTACTCATCAGCGGATTCCGGTCCGGCTGATGCATCGTGGCTCGGTCGCGAATGGCCATGCTGGGGGAAAGCATGCAAGCACATCATGACCGTCTGGCGCTCGCTGTCACAGACAGCCCCCAGTCGGTCACGTCGACCGGATGCGTCGATGCGTCCCACGATCTCGAAATCGGTCCGTGTACGACCCAAACGCGGCTGCTGGTCGTAGCGGGCTTCGCCATGACGCTGCTCAGCGCAACGCTCGCCTTGGGCTGGTCGAGCGCTTTTGGCGATTACGACGCGACGGTCGGCTCTGCCGGCGTGGTGGTGTTCGCCGTGATGACCGGTCGGCTGATCTGGATGCTCCCCGCCGAGCGGGGATCGGTGGTGATCGTCACCCCCTATGGCATCCGCGATCTCCGCATCGGCAATGAATTTCTGCTGTGGGACTCTATCGCGGAGATTTCGGCTGAAGAACGCCGCGGGCGCAAGGTGATCGTGCTGACGCCGACGCCGGCCTTGCAGCGGCAGCTCTGCAGCATCCGCGGCTTGGCCCGCTCCGTGAGGGACGATCGCATTGTCATCCGGTCGGAGGGCCTGGCGACCGATTTTGATACACTGCTGCGCGCTTGCCGCGACTATCACGCCGCCGGCGGTCCGCGCACCGCATTGCAGCAGGAAGATGAACGCGGCACGCAAGGCTTCGCCGCACAAGCGTCATAAGATCGCCTTTCGCAGACCGCTATGATGCGAGGCCGGATGAACGCATCCCCGGTAACGCCCGGATGTTGCGAGCGAGTGACATTTTCTGGAAATGAGCCAATATAGACAAAGATTCGCTCAAATATCAGGCAGGTGCCTGTTCGTAACTCACCCTGTGCCTACGTTGTGCGTTGCGCCGAGAAGGCGCCCGGGTGTCGAATGATCGTCATGTGCTCACGCTGATTCGAGAGTGGCGCTAAGGAACGGTCCGGTCGCTGCTTTCGTTCAATTGTGTAGCGGAACTCACGCGGAGAGGGATCATGTACAACGATTCTCTATTCAACGCTTTCGCTAAGTCGTTCGAGGCGAGAAGCCAACACGACATGTCGATGGCGGAATATCTGGAATCGTGTCGAAGCGATCCCATGAAATACGCGAACGCGGCCGAACGACTGCTAGCAGCGATCGGTGAGCCCCAGACGATTGACACGGCCAAGGACCCACGCCTTGGCCGTATTTTTTTGAACCGCACGATCCGCACCTATCCGGCCTTCGCCGGCTTCTACGGCATGGAAGAAACCATCGAGCGCATCGTCGGTTTCTTCCGTCACGCGGCGCAGGGCCTCGAAGAGCGCAAGCAGATCCTGTATCTGCTCGGTCCGGTCGGCGGCGGCAAATCCTCGCTCGCCGAGCGGCTCAAGTCGCTGATGGAAGTGCATCCGATCTACGTGCTCAAGGCTGGCGACGAGCTCTCGCCCGTGTTCGAAAGTCCGCTCAGCCTGTTCGATCCGGATCAGCTCGGCCCGATGCTGGAAGAGAAATACGGCATTCCGCGCCGCCGTCTCACCGGCCTGATGAGCCCGTGGTGCTACAAGCGGCTGGAAGCCTTCGGCGGCGACATTTCCCAGTTTCGTGTCGCAAAAATCCAGCCGTCGCGGCTGCGCCAGATCGGCATCGCCAAGACCGAGCCGGGTGACGAGAACAACCAGGACATCTCCTCTCTGGTCGGCAAGGTCGACATCCGCAAGCTCGAAACCTACGCGCAGAACGATCCCGACGCTTACAGCTATTCCGGCGGCCTCAACCGCGCCAACCAGGGCGTGCTCGAGTTCGTCGAGATGTTCAAGGCCCCGATCAAGATGCTGCATCCGCTGCTCACCGCGACGCAGGAAGGCAACTACATCGGCACCGAGAACATCGGCGCGATTCCGTTCACCGGCGTCATCCTCGCGCACTCCAACGAAGCCGAGTGGTCGAGCTTCAAGGCCAACAAGAATAACGAGGCCTTCATCGACCGCATCTGCGTGATCAAGGTGCCGTACTGCCTGCGGATCACGGAGGAGCAGAAGATCTACGAGAAGCTGATCCAGGGCTCCGAGCTCGCGGCCGCGCCTTGCGCGCCCGCGACGCTGGAAACGCTGGCGCGGTTCTCGGTGATGTCGCGCCTGCGCAAGCACGAAAATTCCACGACCTACGCCAAGATGAGGGTCTACGACGGCGAGAGCCTGAAGGAGACCGATCCGAAGGCGCGCAGCGTCCAGGAATATCGCGATGCCGCCGGCGTCGACGAGGGCATGGACGGTGTTTCCACCCGCTTTGCCTTCAAGATCCTGGCTGCGACCTTCAACCACGATCCGCAGGAAGTCGCCGCCGACGCCGTGCATCTGATGTACGCGCTGGAGCAATCGATCAAGCGCGAGCAGCTGCCCGAGGAAGTCGAGAAGCGCTACCTCGAATTCATCAAGGCGGACCTTGCACCGCGTTATGCCGAGTTCATCGGCAACGAGATCCAGAAGGCTTATCTCGAATCCTACTCGGATTACGGCCAGAACCTGTTCGACCGCTACGTCGACTACGCCGATGCCTGGATCGAGGACCAGGATTTCAAGGACGCCGACACTGGCCAGCTGTTGGATCGCGAGCTTTTGAACCAGGAGCTGACCAAGATCGAGAAGCCGGCGGGCATCGCCAATCCGAAGGATTTCCGCAACGAGGTGGTCAAATTCTCGTTACGGTCGCGCGCCCAGAACGGCGGCAAGAATCCGACCTGGATCTCCTACGAGAAGATTCGCGATGTGATCGAAAAGCGGATATTCTCCCAGGTCGAGGACCTGCTTCCGGTCATCTCCTTCGGGTCGAAGAAGGACGGCGAGACGGAGAAGAAGCACGGCGAGTTCGTCGCACGCATGGTGGAGCGCGGCTACACCGAGCGTCAGGTTCGCCGGCTCGTCGAATGGTACATGCGCGTGAAGCAGGCCGGTTGAGGCGGATGGAAAAGTGCCGATTCACATTATTGACAGGCGCCTGAATCCTGGCGGCAAGAGTCTCGAGAACCGGCAGCGGTTCTTGCGTCGGGCCAAATCCCTGGTGCAGGGCGCCGTCAAGAAGACCTCGCAGGAACGCGACATCAAGGACGTCCTGGAGGGTGGCGAGGTCACCATTCCGCTCGACGGCATGCATGAGCCGCGTTTCCGCCGCGACGGCGGAACGCGCGACATGGTGTTGCCCGGGAACAAGAAGTTCATCGAGGGCGACTACCTCCAGCGCTCGGGCCAGGGCAGCGCCAAGGATTCCGGACCGGGCGAAGGCGACAGCGAGGACGCCTTCCGTTTCGTGCTCAGCCGCGACGAATTCGTCGATCTCTTTCTCGACGATCTCGAATTGCCCGACCTTGCCAAGCGCAAGATCGCGCACACCGAGAGCGAGGGCATCCAGCGCGCCGGCTACACCACGTCGGGCTCGCCATCCAACATCTCGGTGAGCCGGACGGTTCGGCGCGCACTGGCGCGCCGTATCGCGCTCAAGCGTCCCAGCAAGGAGGAGATCGAAGAGCTGGAAGCCGCCATCGCCGCCTGCGCGGACGAGGACGAGCGTCTGGTGCTGATGGCCCAGCTCGAAAAACTGAAGGCGAAGTCCAAGCGCATTCCCTTCATCGATCCGCTCGATATCCGCTACCGCCGCTTCGAGACGGTGCCCAAGCCCGTTGCCCAGGCCGTGATGTTCTGCCTGATGGACGTGTCGGGCTCGATGTCCGAGCACATGAAGGATCTCGCCAAGCGCTTCTACATGCTGCTCTACGTGTTCCTGAAGCGCCGCTACAAGCATGTCGACATCGTCTTCATCCGCCACACCGATCGCGCCGAGGAGGTGGACGAGCAGACCTTCTTCTACGGCCCGGCTTCCGGCGGCACGCTGGTCTCCAGCGCGCTGCAGGCGATGCACGAGATCGTGCGCGAACGCTTCAGCCCGTCGGACTGGAATATCTACGCCGCCCAAGCCTCCGACGGCGACAATTCCTATTCCGACGGCGAGCTCGCGGGCATGCTGCTGACCGACAAGATCCTGCCGGTCTGCCAGTTCTTTGCCTATCTCGAGGTCGGCGAGTCCGGCGGCAGCGCTTTCGATCTGTCCGACTCCTCGCTCTGGACTCTCTACGAGCGCCTGCGCAACAGCGGCGCACCGCTCTCGATGCGCAAGGTCAGCGAGCGCAGCGAGATTTTTCCGGTGTTCCACGATCTGTTTCAGCGCCGCGACACTGCCCAGGAGAAAGCCGCTCCATGACAGAACGCTTGTTCGAAGGCGCCGATTGGGATTTTCACACCTTGCAGCGCATCACGGATGCCTGCGAGGAGGTGGCGACGAAAGATCTCGGGCTCGACGTCTATCCGAACCAGATCGAAGTCATCACCGCCGAGCAGATGCTGGACGCCTATTCGTCGGTCGGCATGCCGCTGTTCTACAAGCACTGGTCATTCGGAAAGCACTTCGCGTATCACGAGGCCTCATACCGCAAGGGCCTGATGGGACTTGCCTATGAGATCGTGATCAACTCCTCGCCCTGCATCTCCTACCTGATGGAGGAGAACACGGCGACGATGCAGACCCTGGTGATCGCGCACGCCGCCTTCGGCCACAACCACTTCTTCAAGAACAACTATCTGTTCAAGCAGTGGACCGACGCCGACGGCATCCTGGACTATCTGGATTTCGCCAAGAACTACGTCATGCAATGCGAGGATCGCTACGGCCGCGTCGAGGTCGAGCGCACCCTCGATGCCGCGCATGCGCTGATGTCGCATGGGATCGACCGCTATCCCGGCAAGAAGAAGCTCGATCTCCGCGCCGAAGAGAAGCGGGCAGGGCGCCGCCGCCAGCATGAGGAGGAGGTCTTCAACGACCTCTGGCGCACCGTGCCGGCGGGAAAGAGCAAGACCCGGTCCGCGCTCAGCGTCGAACGGCGCCGCAAGCTGCTCGGCCTGCCGCAGGAAAACCTGCTGTATTTCCTCGAGAAGAGCGCGCCGCGGCTGGCCCCCTGGCAGCGCGAGCTGTTGCGCATCGTCCGCCACATCGCGCAATATTTCTATCCGCAGAGCCAGACCAAGGTGATGAACGAGGGGACCGCGACCTACGTCCACTATCGCATCATGACCAAGCTGCATCAGCAGGGCCGCATCAGCGACGGCAATTTTCTCGAATTCCTGCAGTCGCACACCAACGTCGTGTTCCAGCCCGAATTCGACGACCAGCGCTTTTCCGGCTTCAATCCCTATGCGCTCGGCTTCGCCATGATGCAGGACATCGAGCGCATCGTCACCCGGCCGGAAGACGAGGACCGCGAGTGGTTCCCGGACATCGCCGGCAAGAACGACGTGATGGGCGTGCTGCGCGACGTCTGGGCCAATTACCGCGACGAGAGTTTTATCGCCCAGTTCCTGAGTCCGAAGCTGATGCGGCATCTCCGCATGTTCCACCTGCATGACGATCCCGAGGAGCGCGCCGGCATCCGGGTCGACGCCATTCACGACGAGCGCGGCTTCCGCCGCGTCCGGCGCGAGCTGGCACGGCAGCACGATGTCGGCTACATCGACGCGAATATCGAGGTGGTCGACGTCGATCTCTCCGGCGACCGGCGGCTGATCCTGCATCACCATGTCATCAAGGGCGCGCAGCTCAACGAGACCGACGCCAAGCGCGTGCTCCAGCATCTCGCCGATCTCTGGACCTACGATGTCGCACTGATCGAGGTCGATTCCAACGACAAGGTGCTGCGCGAATACGTCGTGAGCCCGCGGCCGATCTCGGCGGTGGCGTGAGGGCGGGGCAGCTTCCGGAGCGCGACGAGATTAGCCTTGTGGCTTCTGCCAGGGAGCTGCGCTCCCTCCCCCGCTTGCGGGGGAGGGGTGGGGAGAGGGTGTCTCCGCAGCGGGATTCCCCCAGAGGATAGAGCCCTCACCCGGCGCTACGCGCCGACCTCTCCCGCAAGCGGGAGAGGTTGCAGCCAGTCCGCGGCTGCTAAAGCGATCAACGTGAATCAATCGTGCTCTAAGTCGATCGCTTCTTCGCCGGCTTCTTCTTGGCTTTCGACGCATTCAGCTCCACGGCTGCGCGGATCAGCGCCTTCAACGCCTTCTCGTTGATCTTGTCGCCTTCGCGAATATCGATCGCGCGGCGCACGTTGCCGTCGAGGCTCGAGTTGAACAGGCCGGCGGGATCGTCCAGCGCGGCGCCCTTGGCAAAGGTCATCTTCACCACGGCCTTGTAGGTCTCGCCGGTGCAGATGATGCCGTCGTGCTCCCACACCGGAACGCCGCGCCACTTCCATTCCTCGACGACATCAGGGTCGGCCTCCTTGATCAGGCCGCGGATTCGCCCGAGCATGTCGCCGCGCCAGTCGCCGAGCTCCTTGATCCTGCCGTCGATCATCCTGGATGGCGAAGCGCCATTCGTCTTCATCGCGCTGCTGGTTTTCGCGGTCACGGCCTTCTTCATGCTCACGCCTCTTGTCGGGCGTCGCGGCCGCGGCCGAGATATGGCAGCGCGAACATGTAGAGCCCGGTCGCAAGCAACGGGATCAATGGGACGAAGGCGAGCAAGCCGATCCACGTCGCCTGGACTTGCATCGTCAGGGCGACGATGTTGGCGATGACGGCCAGCGTGAAAGCAATCGACAGCCAGCGATGGATCTGTCGAGTCCACATATTTCCGGTCAATGAAACCTCCTCTTGAGATGATCGAAATGAAGGCCGGCGGCCGAGCTAGTCTGCCTTGGCCAGCAGCTCGTCCAGCTTGGTGAGAAACTGCTTCCAGCCGGCATGCGCGCCGCCAAATGCCTGCTTCTGCGCCGGGCTGAAGCCCGCTTGCTCGACACGCAGATGAGTGCCTGCGCCCGTCGGCGTCAGCGTGAAGGTCACGACGCTCTTGAGATCGAACGCCGCGTCCTCGTGCGAGAAATTCCAGGTGTAGGCGAGCGTCTTCTGCGGCTCGATGGTGAGGACTTCGCAGTCCAGCACGCCGCCCCATTCGCCGCGAAGGTTGAAGCGGTGGCCCACGTTCGGCTTGAAGTCGTTCTTCATCAGCCATTCCTCGATCAGATGCGGCTGCGTCAGCGCGCGCCAGATCCGCTCTGCCGGAAAGGCAAATTCGCGCTCGACGACGACAGATCGGGTTTCGGTCGCGGATTCGTTCATTGGTCCATCCTCTTCAGGAGATCGTCGAGCGCGTCGAGCCGGTTCTGCCAGAATCCGGCCATCTGGCTGGTCCAGTCGATCAGCGGATTGAGCGCGCCGGGTTGGGCCCTGTAATGCGTCTGCCGTCCTTGATGCCGGTCGCGCACGAGGCCAGCCTGCTTCAGCGCGCCGAGATGTTTTGAGACCGCCGGCTGGGACACGCCCGACAGTGCCGTCAGGGCCCCGACCGTCTGTTCGCCCTCGCGGCACAATCGCTCGAAGATCGCCCGACGGGTGGGGTCGGCGAGCGTCCTGAACAGAAGGTCGTGAGCGGCGGCGGGCATGTAATCCATAACCTGTAAGTTATGGGTATATTCATAACCGTGGAGTTATGGATGTGTCAAGTGGGGAAGTGGTGTGGAAGCGATCCCGCAAACTCCTCTTACCTCTCCCGCTTGCGAGGGCTTTGCTTAATTGGCCGAGCGGGAGTGAGGCTCGATATGGGGTATTTTTTTGTGCGG
>NZ_JBVVPM010000093.1:0-17396 GCF_055811255.1 Bradyrhizobium sp. MI1.11 | reverse complement strand
TTGGCTTCGGCGTTCGAAGTGGTACCCAGGCGAGACGGAGCGGAGCGGAAGACCATGATCCGCTGAGGCGTCGGCGATCCGAAGACACAAGAATTGAAAGAAGGCCGCCGCACGGGCGGCCTTCTCTTTTCCACACCCACGACACTCAGTAGCTCTCGCGGGCGTGGAGCTACTAGGAATCGATATTTTGCGCGCTACTTACGATGCCGTTTTGATGGCGGCATGCGCACTCGCCGATTTATGAAATGGGCCGGTCATTATCCGCCCCGCAGCCCCGCTGAATGGCTGGCTGAGGGCCACGTGACCTGCAACATCCAATGCCTGAACGGCCGTTGCGATCGCAGGGTTGACGTGCGGCTCGAGACACTCCCGCAGGATCAACCGTGGTCGAGCGTCGGGTTGCGCATGGTCTGCTCGGCATGCGGCGCCGCAGGATCTGTGCATAACGTCGGCGCCTATGCATCCTTTGCAGTCGACACGGAGTTGTATTCAGAACTCGGCTATGGAGAGCTAACACTTTCTTTGATCAATATGGGAACGCGCAACTACTACCTTTCGGCCCGTGTCGATAAGCAGAAGGCGAGCTCAAATATCGTCGCGATGGTTGGATAACTGCGCGGCTTGCGAATTGCGCGCTGACCAGCGCACCGCTGGCGCGCTCCGTCACAAGGCTCTCGTTTTGATGTTTGGCTTAGGCCTTCAGCCCTGATGAAGACAGTTGTCGGGAAGTCGGGAAAACCGGATCGTCAAATTTCCATATTAGTTTGGACATTAATCTGACGCGTTCTAGCGCAGACTATCGGTCTTGCGATGAGGCAGCCGGGGGGCGGCCTCGCACACGAGGTTGAGGGCTCGCTTTTGCCAGCCCCGGCGAGCCCTCCCTCAGTCAGCAAGACTGACGTTTAAGTTTTCCATAAGTGTGACATCGACGACATTGCGAACTTGAGCCGTCGCTGTAGGCTTGTCTTGCCGGGGCTGGAATCAATATTTCACGTCTTCATTTTAACCCGGCTGGCCGCAGTGGTTTGCCGCTGCGGCCTTTTCGTGGAGCGCTCCTAGCGGTGAGGCCCTCCTGCTGGGACACAGTGATAACACTGCCGATCCGGCGTGCGCCTGTACGACTGCCCAACCTGTAAGCGGTTGTTTTTGGGATGCCAGCCGCCATAATTTGCCTGATCGCGGTCCTGCTTTTGTCTGATCGAAAAAATTGGCAGCAGGGTGGAAATGGTCCGATCCGGGGCTCCTAAAAGTTCGGCGATTTGGTCCGCAGAGGACGACAAAATACTTTTTCAGATGCGCGCGACCGGAGCGTCATTCAGCGACATTGCAGCATACCTCGGCCGGAGTCAGGCCTCGGTCGAGGCTCGCTATTCCAAGCTAAAGAAGAAGATCAAACTGCGTGGTCGTTCCTAAACGCTTAAGCCCTGCCTCCGGCGGGATAGGACCTGGTGAACACGCCCTGTTGCTCAATGCGGTTGTAATGAAAGGTGCAGCCATGAGCGCGGGCGAAGACTTCGGCCTCTGCAAGAAAGCGAGCGCGTCATTTCCGCCGAACGCGTACTCGATGTACCGATCGCGAATTATCACCTGCTGGTCCGCCCCGACATCGTCTAAAACGCTCGCCAGCCGGAGCAGGTAGTTGTCCCGCGTCTCCATGAAGGCTGGCCATCCTGAAGTTTGTCTTGCCGCGATCCTGCCGAAAGCCAGCCAGCGCGAACCGGCGGTTTGTACCGAAGCGCGGTCAGCTAGCCAGCTCTAGGTTTTTGCCTCGGTTTTCCCTTTTCGGTGTCCTGACGGCGCGGCCCGTCGGTTATGGGAAGCAACCAGCTGCGCACACCGAGGACACACGCCGTCGGCCGCATCCGTGAGTTGGCGCACAATCTCTTCCATGAGACCTTCACGCTCCCAGCACGTGCCATCACTCCGTGTGATGCTTCTGGCGCGGTAATAAGCATGCGTTTCGGCGTCGCCGTCTCCGACGCGGATCATGACCTCTGGATGGAAAGGACAGCCGCCAGGGACGTCATCAACAGGTTGATGGGGAATCGCCCTATTGCGAACGCCCGACCAGTTGTTAGGCGATTTCAATCATCTGCCCGCGGCGTGACGATGAGCCACAGTTTCGTCCCAGCAGGCGTGAAGCAGGATCTGATTAGAAACTGGCCGGTCGGTGCTTCAGCCAAGTATTGCGACGCCGCGAGCAGAGCGCCATAAACGCCAGTTTCAGACGCTGCGGGGGACGAGCTTTGTGGTCAACGGCGCACGGCAGACGGTTGCTGACCGGTCCGCCGAAATGAAATGGATCAACGGCTGGCCGACGGCCGCAACCTTCGAAGGGGAGTTCTCCAACGTGACGCGCAGCTACGCCAAAGGGCGTGGTGCGATATGCTTGCTAACATCGCGACTTCCGCTGTTGGCCCGTGGCTGCCCTTCGCTCAGAAAACTGGGGGGGGCAGCTTTCGAAGGCGAGCCGAACAGCGCAATTCGGCTTGGCCGAGGCAGTCTTTGACCCATGGCCGACATCGCGGTGTTGAGCTATATTGGAGCAGGAGCCAACGTCACTTCGCGATCATCCGATGAATCAGCAAGAAAGTGGCAGGTCGGCGCTAGTGCGCCCGAGGTGTACCAACCGTAATACTACTGACAGGACCTGTTCCTCGAAACCGGGCGACCGCGCGATCGACGTTGCTTAGGAGGACGGAGGTAAGCCTCGTCTCCATCCTCTATTCTAGGGAGGCATCAACAGCAGGGAGCTAACATCATGCGCGCATTTGGAGCTGTATGTTTCTCACTATTACTGTCGGCTGTTCCTGCGACTGCGGCAGATCTCAAGGAGGAAATTGGGAAGATAGTTTCAGCATACGAGCAGCACTTCAACAAACAAGATGCTGCCGGGATTACGTCACTCTATACGAAGAACTACCTGCGTGTTTCTCAGAATGGAATTGAGCCCGACAATACCAAGTTTTACGAGGACGGTTTCAAAGCTGGACTTGATCGCCTCGAGGTGAAGGTGACCGAAGTTCAGCCATTGTCAGAAAACATGGCTCTATCAGCTGGCGAAGCTCACATTACTGGTAAGAGTGAGAAAGGCGATGCCCTAGAAATAAACGCTATTTGGACTGCTCTTGATGTTCGTGAGAATGGGCAATGGAAGATTCGTATGCTGACGTCGGCTCCTAAGGCAGCGCCGCCGCAGCCGCAGCAAGCGGGGGCCACGGCGACTACAACGGGGAACGCGCCGAGTGGAAAATAGTGCCCACCCGAGAGTAGTTCGTCGTAACCGGCTTTCGCGCCCAAACGGGCGGAGGCAGCAACTGAAACGTGGGTCTTTCGGCCACGGAAGCCGACTCGCATCCGCTGCGTGAGATCAAGGGGCCTCGCCTCTCGAAAATGACGGGGCGGCGCGGCTCCTTGATCGGACCGAACAACAGCTTCTGAGTGAAGACCGGGCTGCAGCAAGGAAAGCCCTGCAGGACCGAGTCTGGCCCTAAGCCGAAGAGCGGTTCAGCCGCCGTGATGTCCGCCGTCGCGGGTAATGAGGGGCAGAGCAGGTCCGCTCTGCTCAGCCAATTCAGACGTCGACCTGCCCTGCTATTGCGAGTGCATCGTCGACTTCAATTCCCAGGTTCCGGACGGTGTTCTCGATTTTGGTGTGCGCCCGGCGTGGGAGCACGCCGAACCTGTTTCCGCTTGAAGCCCTTGAACGAGCTGGCCCTTGGGCTTGCGGTGATGAGTTTCGCCAGGAATTTGCCTGGCGCGCGACGATGCGGCGACCGCTCTCGACGTGACGGCGCGCCTGCGAATTGTTCGAAGGTCATTGGATGCATTCCCAGTGGCCGGGGAGCGCAAGCGGCGTGCTCGCCGGATGGACGCCAAAGTCCAAACGGGTGACGCTCCCATTCTCAGATCTCGCGCCCTTGGGCGCGGTATATCCGCTCATCCCTTGAAAGTCCCCTAGGGACATCTAAATATCAGCCACACGCCATCCAGTGGGATGGTGATTGAGGTGTTTAGCGCTATGGCCGACAATGTGCGCGAGTTGCGACCCAAAGCCCCCGACACTGAGAAGATCACGATCAACCTTGGCTACGTCGACCTCGGTCATGTCGATCTTATGGTGCAGGAAGGGTTCTATTCGAACCGGACCGATTTCATCCGGACAGCAATCCGGAACCAGCTCGAGCGCCACGTAGAAGTCGTCAGACAATCCACGGCCCGGAAGAACCTGGACCTTGGGCTGCGCAACTACACTCGCGAAGATCTCGAAGCGGCGCGGCGCACCGGCGAGATGCTGCAGATCAATGTTTTGGGCTTAGCCACCATCGCCCAGGACGTCACTCCCGAGTTGGCTCGCGCCACAATCGCGTCGGTCTCGGTGCTGGGTGCCCTTCACGCCACTCCCGCGGTCAAGGCCGCTCTCGCCGACAGAACGAGGTGAACGATGCTGAATCAAGACATAGTCCGCGAAGCAACCCGCCTCACGCGTGCCGGCCAATTGGTCGAGGCCACCGCGCTGCTGCAGCGCATGCTCCAGGGCGATAGCGCTCCAAGACCGGAGTCTCGCGGCGCCTCTCAGGCTCGGCTCCCGCGGCTCGATCCGCTCACCGTCGACGCCACCGCCGAAGTTGTCGAGGAGCGGGAAGCTCCGCAGATTGCGCCGACCCGCTCTGCTCAGGGACGCAGACGCTCCATACCGGTCGACGGCATGCGGGATTTTTCCGGGCTCGGCCTGCGAAGTCCGATCACGCGCGTTCCTCTGTCCCCATCGGACATCGTGCCCGAGAACACACGATTTATCGCCGGTACCTTCAGTAACGCCGCGGGAAGCCGGACCTACAAGCTATTCATCCCAAGCCGATGTCAGGGACAACAGCTTCCCCTGATCGTAATGCTTCACGGCTGCACCCAGTCGCCGGACGATTTCGCGGCCGGCACCCGGATGAACTTTCTGGCGGAAGAGCAGAATTGCTTCGTGGTCTATCCTGAGCAGCCGAGCGGAGCCAACCAGTCGAAGTGCTGGAACTGGTTTCGCACCGGCGACCAGCGCCGCAGCGGGGGCGAGCCCTCGATCATCGCCGGCATTACCCGCGAGATCATGCGCGACCATGCGATCGATCCGAAACGCGTATACGTCGGGGGGCTGTCCGCCGGCGGGGCCGCCGCCGCGATCATGGGCGCAACGTATAGCGACCTGTACGCGGCCGTCGGAATTCATTCAGGCCTCGCGTGCGGCGCCGCGAGCGATCTTCCCTCCGCGTTCGTAGCCATGCGGCAGGGAGGCGGCTTCAAGGCAATTGCGGATAGCAAAATATCCGTGCCGACCATCGTTTTCCATGGCGATCGCGACACTACGGTGCATCCAAAGAATGGCGACCAGATTATCGAGCAGTCCGCCAGGGCAACGAGGCCGACGACGACGGTACTTCGCGGACGCGTACCCCACGGCCATGCCTATACTCGCACCGTCCTGATCGACGGGGCCGGTCGGACGATTTCCGAACACTGGAACATCGATGGCGCCGGACACGCGTGGTCAGGAGGTAGCCCCGCCGGGTCCTACACTGATCCGCACGGGCCGGATGCGACGAGGGAAATGCTGCGCTTCTTCCTCGAGCATTCGCTCGGTGGGTAGTCTGGCTTCACAGGGCGCTCAGGTTGTCCTCGAGCACGTCGCCGAGCGTCCGGACCGCTTGGCGTCGCCGACAGCGCTGGGCGCGACGGGCGAGAAATAGGTCGCATAGATCACCGGGACTTTAGGATAATCCTCTCGGCAACGTTCGGTATGTGCCATCCGTCGATGTCTCCCGGCGGCTTGACGTCCGTGATGAGAACGTCCGCGATAAAGCGGTCCTTTGGAGAGCGCCACGCGCGGAGGCCCGATCGTTCTCAGCCTGACGCCGTTGAGCATAGGTCTGGAAGATCGCCAGCTAGACGTTTGTTGGTTGGAGTTGCTACCTAAAATCATCCTCGACAGCGCAGAACGTCCGATTGATCTCAGTTCATGCGGGACTCCAACAATGCAAGGGCTTGGAACGCCACGTCACAAAGCCTGTTGTCCTTTCAGAAATGACCGTTGTGGTCGCCCCCCATTTTCTTGGAGTGTCAGATGAGCAAACGCAAGCCGGCGACAGCGCCGAAGCGCGCCCGCAATCCGAAAATGGCCGCGCGGCCCCAACAGAACAAGCAGGCCATTGTTCGAAGCCCGAAACAGGATTTACTTCGCTCTGTTGCGGCAGTCTCGATTGAACCGCCCCTTGGGCTTTATGATGACTCTAAACACGAGGTTCCTCTCATTGAGCCTCGGGTGGATGCCTTACCGGATGACCTCAGTCCGAGAATCACGGATAGCGATCCAACGAAAGGCGTTGCTTTAGCGACGGCAAACATGCAGGCGTATCAAGCGAAGCTTCTTGAGATAGCCGCGGCCAACGCGCAATTTGCTTTTGAATTCGGCCTCAGACTTGCGACGATCAAGTCACCGACTGAATTTTTTGGCGTCATTACGGAGTTTACAAACAGACGGCTCGATATGGTCGGGCAGCATTCGAAAGAACTGGCGGCTTATCCGGTCTGGCGCATCAATCCGCCCCAAGAGCTCACCGCTCTGTCGGGACGATAACTGCAAGCCGTATCCGCTGCGGCAAAGGATGGAAGCGAACGCGGATCACGCACGCGCGGTTGCTTGCTTTCGGCTGGGGCGCGCGGCTCACAACGAGGGAGCCGAATCAGCATCGGCCCTAAGCGGCCTCGGTGCGCCCAATCCGAGGTACCCGCCATCGCGCATATAGGTTGACACCATGTCCACAACAGAAGCCGTGCTGATGATCGTTTTGGCAGGACTTGTCGTTTTGATCCTCGGCAACATCGCGTTTCAGGTGGCAGCTGAGCGAAAGAATCCCCCGATCGGCGTCTTTACCGAGTGCGACGGAGTGCGCCTTCACTATATTGAACGGGGCGATACCGCCGCCCCTTGCGTGGTCCTGTTTCACGGGAACGGCACCATGATTCAGGATCTCGTCCTAAGCGGTTTGGTCGACCGCCTGGCCCAAGACTATCGCGTCGTTTGCTTCGACCGGCCAGGATTTGGCTACAGCGACCGTCCGCGCACGCGCATCTGGACGGCCACAACGCAAGCTTCCTTGTTCGCGAAGGCTCTTGATCAGCTTGGAGTGCGCAATCCCGTGGTGCTCGGCCACTCCTGGGGAACGCTGGTGGCAATCGCGCTGGCGCTGCGAAGCGGTTATGCCGTGAGTGGGCTCGTGCTTGTGTCCGGCTACTATTTTCCAACCTTTCGGATGGATTTTTGGCTCATGTCAGGTCCGGCACTGCCGCTGCTCGGGGATCTGATGCGCTACACTATCTCGCCGATCATATCGTGGGCTATTACGCCGAAGCTGATGCGCACGCTGTTCGCGCCGCGTGCCATTCCGCCGAAATTCAAGAATGAATTTCCGATCTCGTTGGCTCTCCGGCCCAAGCAGTTGAGGGCGGCCGCCGAGGAGAGCGCGTTCCTTATTCCAGCGGCCGCGCAGTTGCAGCTTCAGTATCAGGGCATCCGGTCTCCCGTTAGGATCCTGCATGGAAAGGGTGACCGGCTCATCGAGGCCGACCAGTCGCGCCGCCTGCACGAGGTGTTGCCTAGCTCGGTGCTACATCTGGTCGAGGATGCCGGTCACATGGTTACCTATGCAGATGCTGCGGGAATAGCGGATGCCGTGGCGGCGCTGGCTGCCCAATGAGGCGTGTTGAAGAGCGCGCTGAACCTGACATCGCAGACAGGTCCACTCACGCGGGCCGCGTGAGGCGCAGCCCGCGTCAGATTCCGAAAGGCCGCCTTTTTACCGGATCAAGTCATGCTGATCGTCGGACCGTCATGGCTTCATTGCGCCCTGCGCGCTTGTGTAGACTGCGTACAGAGAGGTCGAACCGCAGATGTAAAGTCTATTTCGTTGCTGGCCGCCGAAGCAAAGATTGGCGACGGTTTCCGGAATGTGGATCTTACCTAGCAGTTCGCCCCCTGGCGTATAGCAGCGCACCCCGTCCTCGGTCGGATCGCCCCAACCCACGGAGCACCAGACACGACCCTCGGTGTCACAGCGTAAGCCGTCGGTAATGCTGGGCTTGGGCATTTCCGCAAAGACCTTGCTGTTCGACGCCTTTCCAGCGGCGACATCAAGGTCGAACACCCGGATGTGAGAGGGATTGTCGGGCCCGTCGGTGAAACCGGTGTCGATCACATAGAGCTTCTTCTCGTCGGGCGCGAACGGTAATCCCGTTCGGCTCGACGAAATCATCGGCGATCACCTTGATGTCCCGTGATTTAGGATCGACGCGGTAAACGTTGTGCTTTTCCTGCTCGGGCTCGGCCTTGATGCCCTCATAGAAGCCGCCGATGCCGTAGGCCGGATCGGTGAACCAGATCGCACCATCGGACGTGACAACCGCGTCGTTTGGCGAGTTCAACCTATTGCCATTGTACTTGTCAGCAATGATTGTGATCGAACCGTCCAATTCAGTCCTGGTAACGCGTCGGCCAGAATGCTCGCAGGTGATCAAACGGCCCTCGCGATCGATGGTGTTACCGTTCGAGTTCATGGATGGCTGGCGGAACACGCTGACGTGACCGTCGTCTTCCGAGAAGCGCATGATGCGGTTTGGAATATCGCTGAACAGGACATAGCGGCCAGCCGGGAAGTAGACCGGCCCCTCGGCCCATCGAAATCCCGTTGCGACGCGTTCTACCGCCATCGTTCCGGCGAACGCCGGAAAGTCAGCCGACCCGAACGTGGCCTTGCTCTTCTTCATGGATTCCAGGTGAGCATCCGGGTAGCGACTTCCCGATAGCGGCCCCAATGGCAACGGCTCGGTCGACCTGGTTGGAGCGCCCGTTTGACCGAATGGCGCTACGCTCGCAGCCGAAGCCATTTTCACGGTTGCTGCCATTGTCGCGGCTGCTGTTGTGGTGAGAAACGCGCGTCTGTTCATCATCACCTCTCTGTTGCATTGACAATTTTTGCGAGACGCTGATCGGCGATCCGAACTGCTTGCCAAGCAGTGCTGTCGTTCGGACATCGTAAATTGTAGCACGAGAAAGATGGGCCAAGAAGTCGAGCAGTGCGCTGAGCGTGAAGAAGGCAATCCTTGGCGAATGGGGCGCATCTCGCTGTGCGCACCCGCCCCGAGGTCGATCGCGTAGGGATGAGATGAGCCAAACGGGTTCAAAAAAAGCCCCAGCTCCCGGGTCGGGGAAACTGGGGTCTAGCCTCTCGCTTCGGCCGGCAAGGGGACCGCCGGCACCGACATGCTAGTTCCTCCAGGGGCTCCAGGGGAGTCACGATCAGGTGTGGTTGATCACAAGCATTACGGTGTGCGTGGCCGAATGAACCCGCGCGAAAGATATGGCTGGTTCCGAAGAAATGCGATGCTTGTCTCTATGCTCCGCAGCGGATCAGTTGAAACATCCTGTTCGACGAGAACATGTCTCACGCCGCTCTGGCGCGCAGCTTCGAGTATGCTGGCAAAGTCGATCGTGCCGCGACCTAGTTCGGTGGTCGAACCATCTTTTGCCATGTCCTTGAGATGAACCAGTGGAAACCGCAATGGATTTGCCCTCAAGACGCGCGCAGAATCGAGATTTCCTTTGGTTGCCCAATAAACATCGAGCTCGAACTTGACCAAGCGCTCGTCCGTGCGCCTCAGCAAAACATCATACGGCTGGATGCCACCGGGCAGGGCAGCAAACTCGAAGTCGTGATTATGATAGGCGAGGTCAAGTTCGACCGCGACGCTAATTGACCAATCGTGTTCAGATTATCGCAGATCCGCTTCCAATCATCGGTGGTCTTCCGTACCGACGGATCCAACCATGGACAAACGACAAACCGACTGCCGAGCAAATGAGCGATCTCGAACGATGGTTGGGCATTGTCCCGCAGACTGGGGTAGTCGATATGCAGTGATGGGGCAGTGAGACCCAGGCCTAGCAGGAGCTTACGGGTGTGGCTGACGTCTGAGCCGAGAATGCCGGCAAACTCCACCTCGCTGTAGCCGAGAATGGCAACTCTCCTCAGGGTCCCCTCAAATCGACCTTCAGCAGGTCACGAACCGTGTAGAGCTGCAGGCCAGTTTTCCGCACCTCTCCACCGAATGTCGAATCGATTGTCATCATCGCCCCAGCCGCGATGAATCCTAAAACAGCTCGCCTGCTGAGTTCCGCCGGCATACTGGGCTATCTTGGCGCTTGTAGGACGACACCGTAGCGCTCGTATATCCGATTGATCGTACCGTCGGTTCGCAGCCGGTCCAGGGCTCCGTCGATAGCTTCACGCAACTGGTCATCCGGGCGCACCATGCCAACAGCAACATTCCAGTTAAGGTTCGCCTCGTTCTCGTCGAGTTCGAGAATGCGTACCGCCTTGTCCGGATGCGTCACATTGAAATAGCTGGCGGTCGTCGGGGTGACCGCTGCCGCATCAATCTCATGATTGGCAAGAGCCTCTAGGCTGTCGACCTCGAAACCAAACGTCGACGTGGGCACGTGGCGCCGACCGAGGGTCATGGCCGCCATAGATCCGACCAGGACACCAACTTTCGAGTGCTCATCGAGACTCTTGAAGGAGGTGAGTTTGCTTCCATGAGGAACTGCCAGCGCAACACCTGTGCGGTAATACGCCTTCGATATCCTCAGATTGGTCTCGCCCTGCGCCTCGCGGTCGGCGATGATGTCGAGCACGATGTCGCAGCCCGCGCTCCGCATCTGGTATTGAGTGATGATCCAGTCTGACCTCAGTGAGACACCAAGCTCGCGCGCGAACGCGTTGCCCAACTCGATCTGAAATCCGGGAGGGTCACCGGCCTTGTTGGCGAAAGGAAGCGAGTTGGGGTGGGCGCATAGTCCAAGCACACCGGAGTTGCGGATCGCGTCGAGAGAACGAGGCTGCGCAATACTGGTTAGTTCCAGCAGGGCGCCGACCACGAGGGCTAAATAAGTTTTCATGAAACCCCTGTGTAGATCAATGTCGCCTAGCCTTCATGTGGCTTCAGGGCGCGGATGTATTTCATGATTTCGTCGATTTGCGCATCGCTGAACGTCACGCCGAAAGCCGGCATCGCGCCTTCCTTGCCGTTCTTGATGCGGTTGCGGATGAAGTCGTCATCTCGCTTGCTATCCATGAGCTGCGGCCCCTTGCCGGCAGCGCGACCGCCGTCGGAGTGACACCAACCACAGGTCGTCGCGAACAACTGCCCGACATCGAGTTGTTGGTTATCCGGAGCGCTCGGAGTAGGTTGCTGCGCGCGAGAGGGCAAGCTGGCAATCGTAAGGAGCGCGGCCAGTGTCGAGGTCGACAACGTCATGATCTTCCAAGCCAATCGCATACCGGCCAACCCTACCTCTCAGGGATCCAATTTGCGCCGAGCT
Source organism: Bradyrhizobium sp. MI1.11 (assembly GCF_055811255.1). NCBI lineage: Bacteria > Pseudomonadati > Pseudomonadota > Alphaproteobacteria > Hyphomicrobiales > Nitrobacteraceae > Bradyrhizobium > Bradyrhizobium sp. MI1.11. The sequence goes on along the minus strand of NZ_JBVVPM010000093.1, from coordinate 5,974 downwards.
TCGTTAGCTCCGCTTTGACAAAGGGAGCGGCGTCACGCCGCTCCCGCCCGGCGTCACGAGCATTATTTCAGACTGTAAACGATGAGCGCGCCGTCGTCGCGAGGCATGCTCTTGTAGACGCCGCCGAAGGTCGGCGCGTAGTCATCCGACGCCATGCCGCCGAAGCCGGCGACGACCGCGATGTACTGCTTACCATTGACGGCGTAGCTGATGATGCCGCCTTGGTGGCCGGTGCCGTCGCCGTGGCTCCACAATTCGGCACCGGAATCGGCATCGTAAGCATGGACCGTGCCGCGCGAGTCCGGGACGAATACCAGATTGCCTCCAGTGGACAATACGCTTCCGAGCGGCGGCTCGGGGAAGCGCACTTCCCACTTCTTGGCGCCGGTGATGGGATCGCGCGCATCCAGATGGCCATAGATCTCACCGCCGGGCGGCGGAGCGATCTTGAAGTCGGCTCCGATGTTGAGTTGGGCCTGAGGAGCAACGATCGGAGTCGTCTTCTGAACTTCGAGCGTCATGCACCATTCCTGGCCGAGCTTGTAATAGAGGCCTGTCTTCGGGTTATACGATCCGGAATTCCAGCTCACCCCACCAGATATGTGAGGGCACAATGGTTCGGAAGCCTTCCCGGCGGAGAAGTCGCGGCGACCGATTAGCTCACCCGTCTTGGGATCGATATCCTTGACGAAATTGCTGTTCTGCGTGATCCGCCATACGTTTTTGACGGCGAGGTTGCGGTCGTAAACGAAGATATATCCGCTCTTGTTCGGATGGACGATGTACTTCTGGCCATCGCGATCGAGCATCACAAACTCGCCGACCGCGCTATCAAAGTCCCAGGCGTCGTGAGGTAGCTCCTGATGATATGACTTCAGCTTGCCGGTGTCGATATCGAGCGCAAGCACTGAGGTGGTGTAGAGATTGTCTCCGGGACGCGCCCCTTGCGTCTTGTAATCGGCTCCCGACCAGTCGTAGAGCGGAGCCGGGTTTGCAGTCCCCCACAGAATTGTGTTTGTCTCGCCGTCGTAGGTGCCAGGCATCCAGCCGCCGCCGCCGCCGGTCCGCCACGAGTCATTGCCCCAGGTCTTTATGGCGTCGTCGGTGCCGGCAACCGTCAGGAATTCCCATTTCTTCTTGCCGGTTGCTGCATCAACACCGAAGATCGGACCCCGGCCCGGCCATTCGCCGCCTTGCGCGCCGATCACCACTGTGCCCTTGGCGTAAAGCGGCGCTCCGGTGAAACCAACGGTCAGCTTTTGGGAATCGATCAGCTTGGTGTCCCACATGACCTTTCCGGTCTTCATGTCGAGCGCGATGAGGCGGCCATCCATGGTTCCGACATAGACCTTCCCTTCGCCGATGGCGGCACCGCGATTATAGGGGGAGTGGGTCTGCCGCGCGATCAGGGCCTCGTCCAACTCGGGGAAGTAAGACCAGATCACCTCACCGGTAGCGCCGTTCAGTGCAAACGTGCGGCTGTAGGACCCAGTGTAGTAGAGTACCCCGTCGGCCGCGAGAGGCATCGATTGCAGCCCTCGCGTGGAACGTCCCGGAATATGGATCCAGGCAACGCCCAGATTGCTTACGTTACTGGGATTGATCTGTGCTAGCGGGCTGTAGTGATACGACTTGTATGAGCCATGATAGGTCAGCCAATCGTTCTGACCGGCGGATTCAATCCGGGCCGTGTCCACGGATTGCGCAAACGCCCCTGACGCCATGAGCGTCACACCAATAACAACAGGGAAACAAGAATAACGCCACTGCTTCTTCATGTAGAGTTCCTCCCGCTTTTTAACATTTGTGGACTGAGTAGCCGCCTCCGAGGAGTTTCGCCGTTCAATGCGGCGCTTCTTCGCCACCACATATCAGGTGCCGCACACTTCCTCTCGCTCTTCTCACAAGTAGCTACGCTGACCGGACTGGCTCTGGTGCACCAACCCACTCGCAGAGTACGCGGGATCACGTCTTGTGCAACGATGGAATTCCCACGCGGCACGGCTAGTGAATGTCAGCGCCTCTTACCGAAGTCTACCCTGTCTTGCGGCTGGGGAGCCGCCTCGGCGAAAAAAACCCCCGTTGAGCGGGGGAGTACCAGGTCAGCACTTTTACCGGCGCGATCGGATCGCTAGCAGTCGGGCATTCCTGCTGGGCGCGAGGAAGCATTGGCGTTGGCGCTCGTACCGGAAGAAGCAGCGGAAGAAGTGCCAGAGCTTGACCCAGGTGATGTTGTTGAGCCGACCGTGGTATTTCCGGATGGTCCAGTTGCGGTGGCGCCGCTTACGTCCCGAACCACCTTATTAGCCACGTCCCAGCATTGTTTGAGATCGTGACCACTCGACCCACCCGTCGAAGTTCCTTGAGCGTTTGCGAATGCACCGATAGCCAACAATGCGGCGCTGATCGGCACTCCTAGATAAATCTTTCTCATTGATGGAATCTCCTCTTGTATGCCGGCAAGAGTGCCGACGCCTCTTAATGCGGGTGCAACATCCAACGTTCCCTCCAGATGCAAGCATCAAGCGAGCAACGAACTTGTCGCGCGGCACACCACATTGGCGACTTCGAGGAACTCGCGGCATGGAGCACATTTAACCTGGACGTGGCGGACGCTTTGTTGCGCCCAGGAGGAGGCTCGCGGAGCGTTCTCGAGTGCTTCTGTCAATAATCCCCAAACTTCGGAAGTTAGAGGATATCCACTCCTCCAAACTGTGGGCGCTAAACCCTCGCGAAGATGTTCATTTTTCGCAAGCCTTGGACGGTTCTAGAAATAAGCTACGGTAATGAACTACGGTAACTCGGCCAAATCGCAATACGTGATGCCACTATGGGCATCCGCCCGCAAGGATGTGAACCTCTTCGTCCTGCTGGGCTCTCGCGACTTCGACAGGCATAGTGTCCGTTTCGCACGCCTCGCGCCGCTCAACTGCGAATACTTTCTGTACACGCCGGTTTCAATTGCTAGCTTCTAAAATCGTCCTTGCAGTCGCTCTTCGTCGCGTTCGTGCTCGGAAGGTCGATCCCTCGCGGATTTAAGAGAGCTGCCATCCTGCACGCAGGATGCAAGTGCGATCAAGATTTCAGGCCTCGCTCGGCGTCACCGATCTCGCAATTTCGCCGACGTGAACGGGCGGGGGAGCAGTTAGATCATCGCGGCCAACTGGGCTCAGGCCATGGCATGTAAAGACGCAGCCCTGCGGAGAAAGGGCATCGATGAGCTGCAGCGGCGTCCTCTCATGCTGTGACATACCGGGCCGGCACGATCAAGACCTACAAGGCCGGCACGTAGGGCAGGGGGTTCCGGCTAATCGTAGAAGCACGGTTCGGCCTTGCAGAGCTTGGGAGCTAGTTAGACGGGCAGCCGAAGCCAAAGGTCGTTGCTAGACAGCGTACCGGCCGGCGTGGCTATCTCCAAATCGACGATGCGAAATGAGCCGGGCTGATCATCATACAGGTAACGAAGATGCCAGACCGGGCCAAGTTCTGGTGTAATGGCGAAGGCATCTAAGGCACTCGCGACGTATCGAACGGCATCGCGATGTGCTATCGGCGCGGTGAACATCGTGTCGATCAGCGTGGCGAGGCTCATACCTTCCTGGAGCATGGTTCGCGCGACTTCGTCTCCGTGGACGAGCCTAAGGGCCGATACGAGGGCCGCGATAGCGTCAGGGTTCTTTAGAGACACGGCAAATTCGTTTCAGGCCAAAAGCCGGACTATTGACGTAGGGGCGCGTGGGCGGCGGTTGCGTCCTTTCGCACGGCAATGCACGTCTGCTACAACACCTCAGCACGGACTTGAGCAACGCCACGATTTGTAATCCCCAAGCTGCGCGCGGCCGCCAGCGAGAGGTCGAGGACGCGGCCACGGACCCATGGTCCGCGGTCGGTGATACGAACGACCACCGACTTATTCGTCTCAAGATCAGTGACGCGGACTCTCGTGCCGAACGGCAGACGGCGGTGCGCCGCGGTTAGTAGATTCCGATCAAACGATGAACCGCTCGCTGTCTTGCCTTTGGAATACGAATAGTAAGAGGCTTTTCCGGAAATGAATCGATTGAAAGATTGAGCCCCTGAACGATCTTTCAAAGGCTCTTGTCCGTTCGGAGACTGCGCTTGCGGCTCCTCCTTCTTTGCCTGATCGAGTACTTCAGGAGCGGGCTCCGCGTGAGCCTTTGGAACGACGGACCATCTGTCATCGAATGTTTGCCCGACAGCAGGGGTCGCGTGAAGCCCCGTCCAAGTTGAGACCGCTGCAATCATTATCATTCCAGAAAGCGGGCGCATGATCGACCTCGCTACAAATCACAAAACAGAGAAACAATGCAAACTCATAACGCACGTTCCGGCACATCCCCGATTCGTATGTAGAAAGGTGATGTACTACCCATGGCGGAACGTAGACGCAGCGCAGCAAGCAGATAGCTCGCTGCAACGCACCACGTTAACGGCATCAGTTCTAGAGCTCTCTGGCGAAGCGAGCGTCAACACCGCCTGTACGTGCAGGGATTCAATCAGTGGCGTGAATGTCTTCGCCCTGATTATAGACACGAGGAGGACATTGAACGGACCGCCACAGTTTGGTGGGGCGAGAGGCCGCGAGTCACCTAAGACGCTCCGTACGTTGCCTGCCATGGCTCGATGTTCAGTGGTCCGCTGGTCACTATAATGGCGCCGACCTGTGGGGTTGCCTCAAGGCGCAGGGATTTAGCCCGGTGCGAGTCGTTGCCGAATGGGGACACGCCGTTGGCGTGCCGAAATGTCCAATGCTCAGAGCCTGCAGCGCGTACCGTCCGCGAGACCTATCGCGCGCTGATGACCAATGGCCGCGATACGCTATCAAAGTCAGAGACCGTCACTATTGCGGCAATTGAGCAAGGCATTCCTCTCCTGGTGGAAGCTCGAGAAATCATAGCCGGTTTCCGTGCGATGATCCGCAAGAAGGCTCACGGAGAGCTTGAATCATCGTTGGAACGAGCATGCGCAAGCCTAGTCGTGTCTTTCGCCAACGGCGTCGTCGAGGACAAGGCCCCCGTCAGCGCAGCGATTACCGACGTCCTGGTCCAACGGACAGACCGAAGACCAGATCGCCAAACTCCAAACTGGGTTAAGCCCCAATGCCGGGGCATGGAAGGAGTAAAGCTTCCAGCCGCGCTGGCGCTGCTGCTGCGAGCGGATTTGCGCGGCCTCAGGCGGAAGGGACCGCGATGGATGCTCGTGGCGCTTCAGACCGCTGGAAGTTTGAACGAGATGTTAAATTGGTTCAGAGAGGTGGCCAAACATTGGCCGGAGAGACGCAGATCACTAGAAGTAGTGGGGTAGACGGCACATCCAAATTGACTTTCATTGTGGCGATTAAGCCTAACGGTTCAATCTCAAAACAGAGACGGCAACCACTTCGTTCTCGCGGTATTGAACAGGCCGTGTGACACCTTTTGGGGCGGGGAACGGGCTTTGGAAAAAGACAACGCATTCAAACCGATCAGGTTTGGCCAACGAAAAGTCGTGCCTCGCATCTGCGTGGCTGACTCGAAGAAACACATTCGATCTTTTCTTTGTGAAGCGCTTCAAGAACTCGGATTCGCCATCTGTGAATGCGCTCATTCAGCCGAAGTAACCGGAGTAATCAACGCCGACATTCCTGATCTGCTTCTGCTCGGGTTTGCTGGCGAGGGCATGGAAGCGGTCCGTGTTTTGGAGCGACTCGCGGGCGAGCGCTTTGGTGGCCGGGTGCTCTTGTTCGGGCCTCCTCATTCGCAAGCGTTGCTGGCATTGGCGACGCTCGGAGCCCAACTCGGCCTGCATATGCTTCCCGTCCTCACCACGCCGTTTGGGGAGCTAGAGCTGCAGGCGAGCCTTGCTGACTTTGTGCCCTTGCCACCGCCGCGCCCCGGTGCCCGCCAGTTTCATGTAAGCAAGCCGTCGCCAGATCAGGTTCACAAGGGCTGTGAGTGCATTTAGCCGCTCGAGG
>NZ_JBVVPM010000092.1:0-17573 GCF_055811255.1 Bradyrhizobium sp. MI1.11 | reverse complement strand
CAGATCCTCTTCAGATGTCTCTTAGAGAATCGCAGATTCGCGATTTACGCAAAGCCCTCGCTTGCGGGAGAGGTCGCTGCGCTCGTAGAGCGCGGCGGGTGAGGGTTCTATCCTCTGGGGGATTGTCCCCTTGCGGCGACACCCTCTCCCCAGCCCCCCGCAAGCGGGGGAGGGAGCGCATCTCATGCGCAGATGCTGCTAGCCCTTTGGCTGGATGCCGTCGCGGACCGCGCGGAAGCGGGTGAAGGCAGTCGGCCATTGCTCGCGCGGGGCGCTGGCGATGATGCGCAGCGAGGCGCCGCCGCTGCTGAAGCGGATCCACTGCACCACGGTCACCGGCGTCTTGTCCTTGCCGCTGACGCCGTCGATCCGGGTCTCGAACCCCTGCTGGCCGCTGATGCGGATCGGCTCGGACATGGTGACGCGCGACTCGCGCACGCCGGGGATCTGGAGCGCCGCCTCCTGGGCGAAGCGGGCGCGGTCGTCGGCGGCTTGCGGGGTGGCGCCGATCACGCCGAGGATGATGAACGGCTTCGATTCATAGCCGGAGCTCTCGTCGCCGTCGGCCAGGATGATGCTCGAGCCCGGCGCCAGCGTGCGAACGTCCTTGAAGTCGGCGAGATCGGTGATCTTGAACGGCATCAGCGCGATCTGCTCGTCGGCCGAGACCTGCTTGCGGGTGACGACGCTCGCAAACATCTGCCGCACCGCCTCGTCGGTGTAGATCTTGACCGCATTCTCGGGAATCTGCACCGCGACATAGCCGGAGAAGCCGGCGCCCGGCACGATCATCGAATAGCGCCGCACCGGGGTCTCGCCGGCCTTGCCGCTCTCGGTGGTGAAATAGGCAAGTCCCGCGGGCGTCTCGATCTTGTCCTGCTTGACGCCGTTGGCTCCGGCCGGATTGGAGTTGAAGGCGCTCACGACCTCGCCATAGGCCGCCGGCGGCAGCTCTGTGATCAGCACCTTGACGCTGCCGTCCTCGCTCTCGAAGCCGGGAAAAGTCTTGGCCGTGTTAAGGCCGACCAATGGCACCATGCCGAGGCGCAAGCCAGGTGGGAAAACGGCGTCGGCAGCCAGAGCCGGAAGCGCAGAGGCGACGAGGAGGACGAGCGCGGCGAGGGGGCGGATCAGCTTCATGGGCACTCTGATTGGTTCACATTGAGGCCGTTCGATGGTGGCCGGCCGGCCGTTTTGTCGCGCGAGGCGGCCTGATGACGAGCCCGGCCGGCTGCCCGCCTTTTAGCGGTTTTGGTCTGGCCGCAACAGGGCGGGGCGGGATGCTGTGACGGATGCGGGCCGATCGCGGGACCTGTTAATATTTCCTCACCCGCAAGGGCGGTGCAGCCCGGATATGTTCTTCCAAAACCCAATGTTTTCACGGCCGAAACTTGCGTTCGGTCCTTGCAGGCACCTCCCCCCCTCCTATATGACCCCCAACCATCGCAATATCGCGAATGTTTGATCTTAGGGGGTTTCGGTTCGGGTGCCTTCTGGGCCCAGCCAGCCTGCCGCAAAAACAAGGATATAGGACCATGGGAAAGGTCATCGGGATCGACCTCGGTACCACGAATTCGTGCGTCGCCGTAATGGATGGCAAGAACGCCAAAGTCATCGAGAATTCCGAAGGCATGCGCACGACGCCTTCGATCGTCGCCGTGACGGACGACGGTGAGCGCCTCGTCGGCCAGCCGGCCAAGCGCCAGGCGGTCACCAATCCCGAGCGCACGTTCTTCGCAGTGAAGCGCCTGATCGGCCGCCGCTACGACGACCCGATGGTCGAGAAGGACAAGAAGCTCGTTCCGTACAAGATCGTGAAGGCTTCCAACGGCGACGCCTGGGTCGAGGCCGACGGCCAGACCTACTCGCCCTCGCAGGTCTCGGCGTTCATCTTGCAGAAGATGAAGGAGACCGCGGAAGCCCATCTGGGCCAGAAGGTCGACCAGGCCGTCATCACCGTGCCCGCCTACTTCAACGACGCCCAGCGCCAGGCGACCAAGGACGCCGGCAAGATCGCCGGCCTTGAAGTGCTGCGCATCATCAACGAGCCGACCGCGGCCGCGCTCGCCTACGGCCTCGACAAGACCAAGGCCGGCACGATCGCCGTGTACGATCTCGGCGGCGGCACGTTCGATATCTCGATTCTCGAAATCGGCGACGGCGTGTTCGAGGTGAAGTCGACCAACGGCGACACCTTCCTCGGCGGCGAAGACTTCGACATGCGCCTCGTCGGCTATCTCGCCGACGAATTCCAGAAGGAGCAGGGCATCAACCTGCGCAACGACAAGCTCGCGTTGCAGCGCCTGAAGGAAGCCGCTGAAAAGGCCAAGATCGAGCTGTCGTCGACGACGCAGACCGAGATCAACCTGCCCTTCATCACCGCGGACCAGACCGGCCCGAAGCATCTGACGATGAAGCTCACCCGCGCCAAGTTCGAGGCGCTGGTCGATGACCTCGTCCAGAAGACCGTCGAGCCCTGCCGCAAGGCGCTGAAGGATGCCGGCCTCACCGCCGCCGAGATCGGCGAAGTGGTGCTGGTCGGCGGCATGTCCCGCATGCCGAAGGTCCAGGAAGTCGTGAAGCAACTGTTCGGCAAGGAGCCGCACAAGGGCGTCAACCCGGACGAAGTCGTGGCGATCGGCGCCGCGATCCAGGCCGGCGTGCTTCAGGGCGACGTCAAGGACGTGCTGCTGCTCGACGTGACCCCGCTGTCGCTGGGCATCGAGACGCTGGGCGGCGTGTTCACCCGCATCATCGACCGCAACACCACGATCCCGACCAAGAAGAGCCAGGTGTTCTCGACCGCCGAGGACAGCCAGAACGCGGTCACCATCCGCGTCTTCCAGGGCGAGCGTGAAATGGCGGCCGACAACAAGATGCTCGGCCAGTTCGACCTGATGGGCATTCCGCCGGCCCCGCGCGGCATGCCGCAGATCGAGGTGACCTTCGACATCGACGCCAACGGCATCGTCAACGTCTCGGCCAAGGACAAGGCCACGTCCAAGGAGCAGCAGATCCGCATCCAGGCCTCTGGCGGTCTGTCGGAAGCCGACATCGAGAAGATGGTCAAGGACGCCGAGGCCAATGCTGAGGCGGACAAGAAGCGCCGCGAGGCCGTGACTGCCAAGAACGACGCGGACGGACTTGTGCATTCGACCGAGAAGGCACTGGCCGAGCACGGTTCGAAGGTCGCCGAGACTGAGCGCCGCGCCATCGAGGATGCCGTCAGCGACCTCAAGGAAGCGCTGAAGGGCGACGATGCCGAAGCGATCAAGGCCAAGACCCAAACGCTGGCCCAGGCATCGATGAAGCTCGGCGAGGCCATGTACAAGCAGCAGGCCGAGGCCGACGCCAAGAAGGACGCGGCCAAGGACGACGTCGTCGACGCGGAATTCACCGAAGTCGACGACGACAAGACCAACAAGAAGTCCGCCTGAACCCCGCGAGGGTGATGATGCGGACGGCTTGGACCCCACACGCGCCAACGGCCTCCTCCCTCGCGGGGGAGGCCATCGTGTCGGGCTCGACGGACCAAGGCTTTAAATTTGGGCCCGTTACGATCGATCAATTCCCAGCCGTTATTCTGAACACTGCCATGCAATCCTCTGTCGCGAGGCGGAAGGCTGCCTATATCGTTGCATGGCGACGTTGCTTCGCTCCGACTTGAATCGCGATCGGATAGACTGAGCTCATCATGTCCACGTCCACCAAGCGCTGCTACTACGAAACCCTCGAAGTCGAACGCGATGCCGACGATTCCGTCCTGAAATCGTCGTTCCGCAAGCTGGCGATGAAGTTTCACCCCGACCGTAATCCCGGGGACAACACCAGCGAAGTCAAGTTCAAGGAAATCAACGAGGCCTACGAGGTCCTGAAAGACAAGGACAAGCGCGCCGCCTATGACCGTTACGGCCATGCCGCCTTCGAGCAGGGCGGCGGTGGCGGCGCCGGTTTCGGCGCGGGCTTCGCCTCCTCCTTTTCCGACATTTTCGAAGATTTGTTCGGCATGGCCGGACAGCGCGGCGGCCGTGGCGGCCGCGAGCGCGGCGCCGACCTGCGCTACAACATGGAAATCACGCTCGAGGAAGCTTTTGGCGGCAAGACCGCGCAGATCGAGATTCCGGTCTCGGTCACTTGCGAAGCCTGTTCGGGCATCGGGGCCAAGGCCGGCACCAAGCCGAAGACCTGCTCGACCTGCGGCGGCGCCGGACGCGTACGGCAGTCGCAAGGCTTCTTCACGCTGGAGCGGACCTGTCCGGGCTGCCAGGGGCGCGGCCAGATGATCGAGGACGCCTGCCCGTCCTGCTCGGGTCAGGGGCGCGTCACCCGCGAGCGGAATCTGTCGGTCAACATTCCCCCTGGAGTCGAGGACGGCACCAGGATCAGGCTCGCCGGCGAGGGCGAGGCCGGGGTCCGCGGCGGCCCGCCCGGCGACCTCTACATCTTCCTGTCGCTGGCCCAGCACCAGTTCTTCCAGCGCGACGGCGCCGATCTGCATTGTCGTGTGCCGATCTCGATGGTGACGGCGGCGCTTGGTGGCGAGTTCGAGGTGCCGACCATCGAGAAGGGCAAGACCAAGGTGAAGGTCCCAGCCGGGACCCAGTCCAGCCGCCGATTCCGCATCGCATCAAAAGGCATGCCGGTGCTGCGCTCGCGCCAAATGGGCGACATGTACGTTCAGGTCGTGGTCGAGACCCCGCAGAACCTCACCAAAAAGCAGCAGGAATTGCTGGCCGAGTTCGACAAGCTCTCCTCCGGCAACACCCAGCCGGAATCCGAGGGTTTCTTCACCAAGGTCAAGGATTTCTTCGGTAATCGGGCGAGTTGACGCGTCTTGACCGTGCCGCCTTCGGCCTATACGTCTTTATGACCATTTTCTGACACGCCGCGGTCACGCGGTCCCGGCCGGTCCCGACATGCCATTGCCATCGTCCGCGCGTGCGTTGAAGAAGCCCCGTCTCGATGACGAGGTGCGTTTTCTCCGGTCATGGATCGAAAAGCCCCTCCACATGGGTGCGGTGATGCCGTCGGGCAAGCTGCTGGCCCGGACCATGGCCCATTACGTCGACGTCAATTCGGACGCACCGGTGGTTGAGCTCGGCCCCGGCACCGGCGCCATCACCTCGGCCCTGGTCGAGCGCGGCGTCGACCAGAAGCGTCTCGTCCTCGTCGAATACAATCCGGGCTTCTGCGCCCTGCTGCGCGACCGCTATCCGCAGGCCAAGGTGGTGCAGGGCGATGCCTATCGCCTGCGCGACACGCTGTGGAACGTGCTGAGCGCGCCGGCCTCCGCGGTCGTCTCGGGCCTGCCGCTGGTCACAAAACCGATGCTGACGCGGCTGCGGCTGATCCGCGACGCCTTCACGGCCCTGGCGCCCGGTGCGCCCTTCGTCCAGTTCACCTACGCGGTGGTGCCGCCGATTCCGAAATCGCTGCCCGGCGTGTCCACAGAGGCCTCCGAACGGATCTGGATGAACCTTCCGCCGGCCCGCGTCTGGGTGTATCGCAAGGACTAATTCCGCCGGCATTGCTGTTTGCGTGGCGGGCTCGTTTCGCCGAACGCATGGAAGCGGATGTCCGCACCGAAAATTCTGATCATTCCCGGCTCCCTGCGCACCGGCTCGCACAACGCGAAGCTGGCAGCGGTCGCCGCCTATGCATTCGACCAGGCCGGCGTCGACGTCACCCGCGTCTCGCTCGCCGATTTTCCGCTGCCGATCTATGACGGCGACCTGCAGGCCAAGTCCGGTGTGCCCAAGCACGCGATCAATCTCAAGCGCATGATCGGCGCGCATCATGGCGTGCTGATCGTCTCGCCCGAATACAATGCCTCGGTGCCGCCGCTGCTGAAGAACGCGATCGACTGGGTCAGTCGCGTGCATGAGCTGCACGAGCCGCGCGGCGAGGTGTTCCGCAACCGCGTCTTCGCGCTCGCCGGCGCCTCGCAGAGCCGGCTTGGCGCGGCTCGCGCGCTGCAAGCGTTGCGTCTGATCCTGACCTCCTGCCACGCCAATGTGATTGCCAGCCAGCTGACGCTCGCCTTTGCCGACCAGGCCTATGACGATATGGACAGGCTGAAGCACGAGGGCGATATCGCCGCGTTGAAGGAACTGGTGCGGCAGTTGATCGATTTTTCCCAACGCATGATGTGAGGTGACATGACGCCAGCCGAGATCGCCCCGAAAGACCGCCTGATCGTCGCGCTCGATCTGCCCGGCGTTGACGCCGCGGAAGCGATGGTCAACCGGCTCGGCGACAGCGTCACCTTCTACAAGATCGGCTATCGGCTGGCTTATGCCGGCGGCTTGCCGCTGGTGGGCAAGCTCGCCGACAAGGGCAAGAAGGTCTTTCTCGATCTCAAGCTGCACGACATCGGCAACACCGTGGCGCAGGGCGTCGACAGCATCACCAGGCTCGGCGCGACCTTCCTCACCGTGCACGCTTATCCGCAGACCATGAAAGGTGCCGTCGAAGGTCGCGGCAGCTCGAACCTGAAGATCCTCGCCGTCACTGTTCTGACCTCCTACAACGAGGACGATCTGCACGCGGCAGGCTTCCGGCTCGGCGTCTCCGAGCTCGTCGAAGCGCGCGCCCAGCAGGCGCAGGTGCTCGGCATCGACGGGCTGGTGTCGTCGCCCGAGGAAGTTGGAGCCTTGCGCAAGATCGTCGGCCACCAGATGAGCCTCGTCACCCCCGGCATCCGGCCGGCGGGCGCGGCGAGCGGCGATCAGAAACGCATCATGACGCCGGGCCGCGCGATTGCGGCCGGCGCGGACTATCTCGTCGTCGGGCGGCCGGTGGTGGAAGCCACGGACCCCAAGGCGATCGCGGAGGCGATCCAGAGCGAGATCGCCGAGGCACTCGGAGCATGATCTGGACCCGAAGGGCCGCGTTAGCGCAAAGTGTGCAGCGGTTTTCCGATCAGATCATGCTCAAATAGAAGCCCAACAACACAGGGAGAAGAACAATGGCAAAAGGCTACTGGATCGGACGTGTCGACGTGAGCAGTGACGAGGGCTACAAGCCCTATGCCGTCGCCAATGGTCCGATCTTCAAGAAATGGGGTGGCCGCTTCGTCGTCCGCGCCGGCAAGTTCACCACCGTCGAAGGCGCCAGCCGCACCCGCAACGTCGTGATCGAATTCCCGGACTACGAGACCGCGATCGCCTGCTACAACTCGCCGGAATACCAGGCCAACATCAAGGTGCGCCAGCCGCACTCCGTCGCCGACCTCATCATCATCGAGGGCTATGACGGCCCGCAGCCGTCGGACGGCTGAGGCTGGGTCTGCGCGCGCGCCTCGTCCTTCGAGACGACCGCTCCGCGGTCTCCTCAGGATGAGGCTAAGCAGTATCGGCGCCCGTCGAATTTGTTGCCACGGATTCCGACCTCATCCTGAGGGCCCGCCGTAGGCGGGCGTCTCGAAGGATGGCCGCAAGCGACCGCGCTCCAGGGGAGGGCGGAAGCCCGCCTGCCCCCAATCCCCCTTGGTTGCCGGAACTGCATCCCCCCGCTACAACAACCGCGAGAGGATCGCACCATGTCCGACATGCGCTTGATCGTTGCTGGAGCCGGCGGCCGGATGGGCCGAGCGCTGACGCGGGCGATTGCCGAGACCAAAGGCGCGGTGCTGGCAGGCGCGCTGGAGGCGCCGGGATCGGAGCTGCTCGGCAAGGATGCCGGCGTGCTCGCAGGCCTGCCGGCCAATGGCATCAAACTGTCCGGCGATCTCTGGGCGTTGTCGAAGGACGCCGACGGCATTCTGGATTTCACCGTGCCGGCGGCGACGCTGGCCAATGTCGCGATCGCCGCCGAGCGCGGCCTCGTGCACGTGGTCGGAACGACCGGCCTGTCGGGCTCCGACAACGCCGTGATCAAGAGCGTCACCAACCGCGCCGTCGTGGTGCAGTCCGGCAATATGAGCCTGGGTGTCAATCTGCTCGCCGCCGTGGTCAAGCGCGTCGCCAAGGCGCTCGACGAGAGCTTCGACATCGAGATCGTCGAAACCCATCACCGCATGAAGATCGATGCGCCCTCGGGCACGGCGCTGATGCTGGGCCAGGCGGCGGCGACCGGCCGCGGCATCGCGCTCGACGAGCATGCAGATCGCGGCCGCGACGGCATTACCGGCGCGCGCAAGCCCGGCGACATCGGCTTTGCGTCGTTGCGCGGCGGCACCGCGGCCGGCGATCACAGCGTGAGCTTCCTCGGCCCGTTCGAACGCCTGACGCTGTCGCATCACGCGGAGGATCGCATGCTGTTCGCCCACGGCGCGCTGAAGGCGGCGCTCTGGGCGCACGGCAAGAAGCCGGGGCATTACTCCATGGCCGACGTGCTCGGCCTGTCTGACATTTGAACTAAACGGAAGCAATCAATGAGCGAACGTCTTCTCGTGCTGGTGCGGCACGGTCAGAGCGAATGGAATCTGAAGAACCTGTTCACGGGCTGGAAGGACCCTGATCTCACCGAGCTCGGCGTGAAGGAAGCCTCGGAAGCCGGCCGCAAGCTGAAGGCGCAGGGCCTCGTGTTCGACGTCGCCTACACCTCGGTGTTGACGCGCGCACAGCACACGCTCGATCTCATTCTCGGCGAGCTCGACCAGAAGGGCCTGCCGACGACGAAGAACCTCGCGCTGAACGAGCGCGACTATGGCGATCTCTCGGGGCTCAACAAGGACGACGCCCGCAAGAAATGGGGCGAGGACCAGGTGCTGATCTGGCGCCGCTCCTACGACGTGCCACCGCCCGGCGGTGAAAGCCTGAAGGACACGCTCGCGCGCGCATTGCCCTATTACGTGCAGGAGATCCTGCCCGGCGTGCTCAACGGGAAGCGCACATTGGTCGCCGCCCACGGCAATTCGCTGCGCGCGCTGATCATGGTGCTGGAAAAGCTCTCGCCCGAAGGCATTTTGAAGCGCGAGCTCGCCACCGGCGTGCCGATCATCTACCGCCTCAATGCGGATTCGACGGTGGCCTCGAAGCTGGATCTGGCGGGCTGAAGATGAGGGGCGGCTAGGCCGCGCTAAGCACGCAGAATTGTAGGGTGGGCAAAGCGTAGCGTGCCCACCATGCAGCGATTGCGGAACGATGGTGGGCACGGCGCGCGAAGTGCGCGCCTTTGCCCACCCTACGAAACTTTGCCGATGACAGTCTTACTGCATCCCCAGCTGCCCGGCCTCCCAGCCCAGCATCGCCTGCTTGCGGGTGATGCCCCAGTGGTAGCCGGTGAGCGTACCGCTCTTGCCGAGAGCGCGGTGGCAGGGCACGACAAAGGACACGGGGTTCTTGCCGACGGCGGCGCCGACGGCGCGTGAGGCTTTCGGGCTGTTGATGTTGCAGGCGATGTCCGAATAGGACACCGCGCGGCCCATCGGGATCTTCAGCAACGTCTCCCACACCCGGACCTCGAAATCGGTGCCGATCATCACCACGCGCAGCGGCTGGTCCGGCCGCCAGAGCTTTGTGTCGAAGATGCGCTGCGCCAGCGTTGCGGTGCCTTCGTGATCCTCGACGTAAGTTGCGTTCCGCCATCGCCGCGTCATATCGGCAAGCGCCACCTGTTCCTCACCGGGATCGGCGAAAGCAAGTCCCGACAATCCGCGATCGGTCGCGATCACGATCGCAGTGCCGAACGGCGAGTGATGAAAGCCATAGCGCAAGATCAGCCCCGCGCCGCCGTTCTTCCATTCGCCCGGCGACATCGCTTCGTGCGTGACGAAGAGATCGTGCAAGCGCCCCGGACCCGACAGGCCCGAGTCGAGCGCCGCATCGAGGATGCTCGCGGAATCCCTGAGCAAGCCCTTGGCGTGATCGAGCGTGAGCGCCTGCATAAACGCCTTCGGCGTGATCGAGGCCCAGCGGCGGAACAAATGGTGCAGTTCGTCCGGGGTGACGCCGGCCGCATCCGCCATCGCCTCGATGGTCGGCTGCGCGCGCCAGTTTTCCGAAATGAAGGCGATCGCCCGGCGCACGGAATCATAGTCGCGCATCGCGGCGTTCTGGGAGCCCGGCCCGGCCAGGCGCTGGTCATGTATCGCGAGTGTCATCATGACGACAAATGTAGGAGAGGGCAGGGTGCGAAACCACCCGATTTCCGATCCGCAAATCAGGTCACCGGATTGTAGGTCGGACCGCGCCTGGCGGCATTTAATGCCTCAACCAAACCCTTGTAAAAACTTGCTTTTTCATCCGGTCCGAGGAAGCGGGCGATCTGGATCTGGTGACCTCGCGAGATCAGATAGAGGTGCTCGATGCCAAAATCCTCGTCGATTTCCATGTCCAGCCGGACCCAGAGCGGATTGAAGGTCCATTCGACGATTTGGCCGTGCTGGCTGACGCGCCGCACGCGTAATTCAGAGGGCGTGACCACGATCTCTTCGCTGGCCCGCGCCGCGCGGAAATTGGCCTTGAAGGCCCACCAGATCACCAGCACGTCGAGGCCGAAGAAGCCGAACACCGGCCACGCGCCCATCATCAGGAAGACGAGGCCGGTGACGAAGCTGACGGCGCTCAGGAACAGCATCACCGCGAGGAAGCCGGTGCGGTTCAGCGAGCGGTGCGGCGTCAGGCGCGCGGAAAAGATCTGAGGCTCAGCCTCGCTTCCCGATCGTTCGCGCGCAATTTCATTGCCTGTGCTCATCGTCCCTCAGTATATCCCGATCATGGCGAAAATCACCCGCAAGCCGGCCCCGCGCAAAACGTCCGTGCCGAAGAAAAAGGCGAAGGCGGCCGCCGCGAAGCCCAAGGCCCCCGGCAAGAAATCCCTCAAGGCCATGAAACCCTGGACACCGCCCGAGGTGCACGAGGTCTTCAGCCGTTTCCGCAAGGCCAACCCGGAGCCGAAAGGCGAGCTCGAGCACGTCAATCCGTTCACGCTGCTGGTCGCCGTGGTGCTGTCGGCACAGGCGACTGACGCCGGCGTCAACAAGGCGACGCGCGCGCTGTTTGCGATCGCCGACACGCCGCAGAAGATGCTCGACCTCGGCGAGGAACGCCTGCGCGAGTACATCAAGACCATCGGGCTCTATCGCACCAAGGCCAGGAACGTCATTGGGCTGTCGGCGAAGCTGCTCAGCGAGTTCGGCGGCGAGGTGCCGCGTACGCGCGCCGGGATCGAGTCACTGCCCGGCGCCGGGCGCAAGACCGCCAATGTCGTGCTCAACATGGCGTTCGGCGAGCACACCATGGCAGTCGACACGCATGTCTTCCGCGTCGGCAACCGCACCGGACTTGCGCCCGGCAAGACGCCGCTGGAGGTCGAACTCGGTCTCGAAAAGGTGATCCCGGCCGAGTTCATGCTGCATGCCCATCATTGGCTGATCCTGCATGGCCGCTATACTTGCCTCGCGCGCAAGCCGCGCTGCGAGGTTTGCCTGATCAACGATCTCTGCCGGTGGCCGGAAAAGACGGTCTGAAAATAGCGTTCGGGAAAGTGGTTTTTGGAGTCTAGCGTGAGTCAGCAGGAACAAATCTCGCCGTCACCACCTCCTGCTACACCGGCGCCGCCACCGAAGCCAACGCAGCGACCGGCGAGTTCACTGTGGAGCCGGCTCGCGATTCCGCTGTTCGCGGTGATCGTCGCGCTCGGCTTCGTCGCGCTGGCAACGCAGCGCTTCGACGAATGGGTCGGCAATTCGGCGGTCCAGACCACCAACGACGCCTATGTGCGCGCCGAGCTGACGCGGCTTGCCAGTCGCGTCTCCGGCGAGGTGCTGACCGTCGGGGTCACCGATTTCCAGCGCGTCAATGCCGGCGATCTCCTGATCCAGATCGATCCTGCCGACTATGAGGCGCAAGTCGCGCAGTCCGAAGCGGCGGTCGCCGCCGCGCAGGCCGTGCTCGACAATCTGGCCAATCAGATCGAGCTGCAATATGCGACGATCGCGCAGGCGCAAGCCGCGCGGCTCTCGGCCGAAGCCGTGGAGGTTGAGGCGCGGCAGGAGCAGGAGCGCCAGCAATCGCTGTCGCAGACCGAATCCGGCACGCGGCAGAAGTTCGAGCAGGCGGTCGCAGGCTACGCTAAGGCGCAGGCCGACGTGCGCGCGAGCCGCGCCGTGATCGCGGCCCAGCAGCACCAGCTCGAGGTCCTGCAAGGCACCAGGAAGCAGCGCGCCGCCGATCTCGAAGCGACCAAGGCAACACTGGCGAGTGCGAAGCTCAAGCTCGGCTACACCAAGATATCGGCACCGTTCGACGGCGTCGTCGGCGAGCGGCAGGTCCAGCCTGGCGACTACGTCAACATCGGCACCAATCTCATCAACGTTGTGCCGTTGCCGAAGGTCTACGTGATCGCGAACTACAAGGAGACCCAGCTTACGCACGTCGCACCGGGCCAGCCAGTCGAGATCACCGTCGACAGTTTCCCGCGCGAGAAGCTGCGCGGCAGGGTCGAGCGCATTGCGCCCGCGACCGGCGCGCAGGTCGCGCTGCTGCCGCCGGACAACGCAACCGGTAACTTCACCAAAGTCGTGCAGCGCATTCCCGTGCGCATCCAGTTCGACGACAACCAGCCGCTGCTGGCGCGGCTGGTGCCGGGCATGTCGGTCGTCACCAGCATCGACACCAAGGCCGGCAATGGCGGAAAATGACGATTCCAGTCGCGGACCGCTCTCGCGCGGCGGCGTCGCGCCGCAGCCCTTGTTTGCGGTGGCGGCGGTGCTGCTCGGCTCGTTCCTCGCCAATTTCGACAGCCGCCTGACCACAATAGGCCTGCCGGACCTGCGCGGCGCGTTCTCGCTCTCGTTCGACGAGGGCGCCTGGCTCTCCACAGCAGGCATCGGCTCGCAGATCTTCATCGCGCCCGCGGTGGCCTGGCTTGCCACCGTGTTCGGCCTGCGCCGCGTGCTCGGTATCCCGAGCCTCGTCTATGCCGCGGTCTCGCTGATCATCCCGTTCGTGCACGACTATCCGACATTGCTCGCGCTCAGCGTCGTGCATGGCCTCCTGCTCGGCACCTTCGTGCCGGCGACGTTGATGATCGTGTTCCGCAATTTGCCGATCCGCTGGTGGCTCCCAGCGATCTCGATCTATTCGATCCGCGTCGGCTTCGCGCTGGATACCTCGAGCGCGCTGGTCGGCTTCTATGTCGACCATCTCGGCTGGCAATGGCTGTACTGGCAGAGCGTGCTGATCGCGCCCCTGATGGGCCTGATGGTTTATTGGGGCACGCCGAACGAACCGGTGAATCGCGCTTTGCTGCGCGAGGCCGATTGGGGTGGCATGCTGCTGCTCGGCGCCGGCGTCTCGATGATCTATGCCGGGCTCGACCAGGGCAATCGGCTGGACTGGCTGGGATCGGGGACCGTGATGGCGTTGATCATTGCCGGCGCGGTGCTGGTCGCGGGTTTTCTCGTCAACGAATCCCTGGTGCGGCAGCCTTGGGCGCATGTGAACGTCCTGTTCTCGCGCAATATCGGCCTGGGGCTGGTCCTGATCCTGCTCTACACGCTGACCAGCCTGTCCAACGCGTCGCTGGTGCCGAACTTCCTCGCCACCATCGCCCTGCTCAGGCCGGAGCAGAGTGGCTTGCTGCTGCTCACCTACGGCGCGTTGCCGATGTTCGTGCTGGTGCCGCTCTCGATCTGGCTGCTGCGGCATTTCGATACGCGGACGGTGGTGGTCGTGGGATTTGCCTGTTTCGCTGCCGCCAATCTCTGGGGCACGCAGCTCAGCCATGATTGGGCGCGCGAGGATTTCGCGGGCATCGTGCTGCTCCAGGCGATCGGGCAGTCTCTGACCTTGCTGCCGCTGATCATCACGCTGCTGTCCAATTCCGATCCGAGCCGTGCGACCTCGTTTGCCGCCTATATCCAGATCATGCGGCTCGGTGGCGCCGAGATCGGCGTGGCGTTGATGGGGACGTGGCTGCGCGTCCGCGAGCAGATTCATTCCTTCTATCTCGGCCAGAATCTCGGCGTCGGCGACGTCGATGTGGTCCGCATGCTGAAACGGCTCGCCGACCATTTTGCGGCTCATGGTGCGGGTTCGGCCCAGGCACGCGCGGTCGGCACGCTCGCGGGCCTGGTTCAGCGCGAGGCCAATGTGCTCGCCTATATCGACGGCTTCTGGCTGTGCTTTTGGGTCGCGATGGCCGCGCTCGGCGTCGTCGCGCTTGTTACCCGTGCCCCGCCCGGCCCGTTCACGCCGGCGCCGTTCGGCTTCGCCAGGATGCTGTTGCGCAGATGCGGAGTGAAGGTCGCCTGAATGCGACGATGGTTGGTTCGCCCGATCGCGCGACGGGGTTGGTCACCTCTCCCGCAAGCGGGAGAGGGAGCGTCCCCTCACCGCATCTGTCGCGCCGGCTCGATCAGCTCGGGCCGCGGGCCTGAGAGCCGCTTATGCATGTGGACCATGAAGGCCATGGCGAAGATCGGCGTCGCCAGATTGACGATCGGGATCGAGACGAAGGCTGCGATGAACAGGCCCGCGGTGAAGATGGTCGCGGCATTGTCGCGCCGCATCGCCTTGGCTTCCTCCGGCGAGCGAAACCGCATCGCCGCGAGCTCGAAATATTCGCGGCCGAGCAGCCAGGCCGTGGCGAGGAAGAAGACCAGGAAACCGGCGCCGGCGAACAGCACCAGCGGCAACGCGATCAGGTAGACCAGGATCGTCAGCAGCGCGGTCTTGACGCCCTCGTAGATCGCCTGGCTGAACGGCAGCGCGACGCCCGGCCGCTCCGCCGGATAGTGCTCGCGCTCGACGATGTCGGCGACGTCGTCGACGAACAGGCTCGCCACCAGCGAGGTGATGGCGGGCATCAGGAACACAGCCCCGAACACGACGCCGAAGCCCGCGGCGATCGAAATGATCCAGGACAACACCTCGAGCGATGAGTGCCAGCCCGGACCGAGCAGGCCTTCCAGCCAGGCCTCGCCATAGGTCGCAGACCAGCTCAGGAGCCGCTGCAAGCCGATCGCCAGCACGATGATCAGCACCAGTGCGACGCCGATCGACCGCCACAGGATCGAGCGCATCGGCGGCGAGATCATTTGCGACAGCGCCTTGACGGCGGCATCCAGCATGGGAGTACCTCTCACGAAATCACCCGCGAGAGGTAGACACCCCGGGCCACTTCGGCAAGGGAGATCGGCGGCACCGCTTATGGCCGGATTGACCGCCCGCATCAACGAAGCCACGATGAATTCGGCAAGACCGTTGCTTCACCAACCCGCTTGACAACAAGCGGAACCAGCCGGGCAAAGGAACAGGCGCATATGGCGACGGAAGAATCGGTGGCCGGATTGCCGCTTGCAGGCGTGCGCGTCATCGAGATGACCCACATGGTCATGGGCCCGACCTGCGGCATGATCCTGGCGCAGCTCGGAGCCGACGTGATCAAGGTCGAGCCGCCCGCGGGCGACAAGACCCGGAGCCTGGGAGGCATGGGCACCGCTTTCTTCCCGTTGTTCAACCGCGGCAAGCGCAGCGTGGTGCTGGATTTCGAGAAGCCTGAGGATCTCGACACCATGCACCGGCTGCTGGCGACGGCCGACGTGTTCCTGGAGAATTTTCGCGACGGCCAGCTCGCGAAGCAGGGGCTTGGCGCGAACGAACTGCGCCGCCGGCATCCGGAGCTGATCATCGCCGGCCACAAGGGTTTCCTCTCCGGTCCCTACGAGCACCGGCCCGCGCTAGACGAGGTCGTGCAGATGATGGCGGGCCTTGCCGCCATGACCGGCACCAGCGAAAAGCCCCAGCGTGTCGGCTCGTCCGCCAACGACATCATGGGCGGC
The DNA here is from genome assembly GCF_055811255.1 of Bradyrhizobium sp. MI1.11. Lineage (NCBI taxonomy): Bacteria > Pseudomonadati > Pseudomonadota > Alphaproteobacteria > Hyphomicrobiales > Nitrobacteraceae > Bradyrhizobium > Bradyrhizobium sp. MI1.11. The sequence goes on along the minus strand of NZ_JBVVPM010000092.1, from coordinate 1,843 downwards.
ATGTTCGGCGTGATCGCGATCCTCGCGGCGCTCTATCAGAAGCGCGGGGGACAACGCGACGGCGCCGACATCCGCATCGGCCTGTTCGAGAACTGCCTGTTTCTGGTTGCCCAGCACATGGTCGAATACGAGATGACCGGCAACAAGCCGCGCTCGATGCCGGAGCGCGAGCATGCGTGGCCGATCTACGACATCTTCGAGACCGCCAGCGGCGAGCGCATCTTCATCGGCGTCGTCACCGAAGGCCATTGGCAGAGCTTTTGCCGCGAGTTCGGCCTGACTGAATTCCTCGATGATCCCGCCTTGCGCACCACGACCGATCGCATCCTGGCGCGTGGGCGGATCATTCCGCGCGCCGCCGACATCATCAGGCAATGGGACGTGGCAAGACTGTCGCAGAGGCTCGATGCGCTCAACATCTGCTTTTCGCCGATCAACCGGCCAGAGGATCTCTTCACCGATCCGCATGTGCTGCGGCCGGGCGGGCTCGTCAACAATGTCACCGCCGACGGCAAGCCGTTCCGGGTGCCGGCGCTGCCGATCGAATGGAACGGCAGCCATATCGGCGAAGGCCTGAAGGTCGCGCCGCTCGGAGCCGACACCGCGGCCGTTCGCGCCGAGATCGACAGCGAAAACGAAGACGTCACGTCAAAAACAACAGGGAGGCGCGCATGAGCCGGATTGAGGAGATTTACCCCGCAGAGCGCGTCAGCCTGCGCGAAGTCGGCCTGCGCGACGGGCTCCAGCTCGTGAAGACAATTCCGTCGACCGACGCCAAGCAGCGCTGGGTGCGCGAGGAATATGCCGCCGGCGTGCGGCATTTCGAGGTCGGCTCGTTCCTGCCGGCAAAGACGTTTCCGCAATTCGTCGATGTTCGCGACGTCGTCGCGACCGTCGCTTCATTGCCCGGCGCGCATGGCATCGCGCTTGCGCTCAACGAACGCGGCGTGAACGAGGCGCTGGCGTCAGGCGTCGGCGAAATCGCCTCCGTGGTTTCGGCAACGGAAGAGCACAGCCAGGCCAATGCGCACCGCTCGCGCGAGTCCGCCATCGCCAATCTGAAACGCCTGTGCGAGCTGCGCGATGCCACCAGCCACAAGCCGCTGGTCAACGCGGCGATCTCGATGGCGCTGGGCTGCTCGATCACCGGGGCGGTTGACCCTGCGGAGGTGCTCCGGCTGGTCGACAAGTGCCTCGATGCTGGAGTCGATTTCGTCGGCATCGCCGACACCGTCGGCTATGCCGGGCCGAAGCAGGTGGCGGAGCTGACGCGGGCCGCGGTGAAGCTCGCAGGGTCAAAGCCGATCTGCATCCATCTTCACGACACCCGCGGCATGGGCATCGCGAACGCGGCCGCCGCGCTCGACGAAGGCGCGCGTATCCTCGACGGCTCGCTCGGCGGCCTCGGCGGCTGCCCCTTCGCTCCCGGCGCGACCGGCAATGTCGTGTTCGAGGATCTCGTGTTCCTGTGCGAGAGCAAGGGCTTTGCGACCGGCATCGATTTGGAGAAATTGATCGCGGTGCGCAGGATCCTGCGCGAGGAAATGCCGAATGAGCAGCTCTACGGCGGCCTCGCCCGGGCGGGATTGCCGGGTGGGAGCGCGGCGAAGGCGGCTTAAATCCGCAGGGTGGAACGCTCTTCCCTTCTCCCCTTGTGGGAGAAGGTGGCGCGAAGCGCCGGATGAGGGGTGGCTCTCCGCGAGCTCGAAGAGGAGTAGTCGCGGACACATACTCCTCACCCGTGGGGGGGGGGGGGGGGGGGGGGCCCCCCCCCCCCCCCCGGGGGGGGGGGGGGGTTGGGGTTTTTGGGGGGGGGGGGGGGGGGTGGGGTTGGGGGGGGGGG
>NZ_JBVVPM010000091.1:0-20386 GCF_055811255.1 Bradyrhizobium sp. MI1.11 | reverse complement strand
ACCAGCCGGTGTGATATCTCTCGTCATGGCGTTGCTCTCCTTTGTGGAATCAGCACCCCGAGCCTACCGGCTCAAGGTGGGCAACGCCGACCTCTTCAGAAATTCAACAGAACCCGGGACATCCCCCGAGGAGTTCAAGCGCCGGATCAAAACCCAGACGGTACTGCCGTCGGCCGACACCGCCGCGATGATGTTCTGGGCGCTGCTCGCCTCGGGACAAATCAGCATACGCAAGGTCGATGGCTGGAACACCCTCGCCACAAAACCCACCGATCAGCCAATTGACCTCGCCGCCTGAAACGATAACTTCATGCCTCCCGGAGAATTCGCCAAGCCGAATTCCAACCGCATTCCGGACGGCACCTTAGCCGGTCCAATATGGGTGAGCCGCGCTATAATCCGAACCGCCAAAACTTCCTCCGCGGATCTATCGAACAGTTGAACTGCGGCGTTTCAGCGAATTCTGGCGGCGGGGAGAGATACTCTCTCGAGTTGCCGATGAGCACCCAAAAGAGAGAGACTGTGCGCTTCCGATGACCTTGCATTCGGGCTTGTTCTGCTTCTTACAGAAAATGTAACTTCGCGCGCGCCTACTCTCCCTTGGACATTGGCATACGCTGACCGCACAATCGGTAGAACCAGGGCGGGCGGCCAAGGCGTTGGACGAACTCACCGACCGTTTTGATACGGTCGCGGCGGTTGAGGGCGAGGCCTGAAGCGAGCACCCGCCATTGCGCTGGCGAAATAGTTGTGGCCGGCGCCGGTCTGAGATTTGCCTTGAGGGCTTCGTCGGCCGGCCACCGCGCATACGGGTGCTTGCCGGTCAGGCCCAGATACGCGACCACCGCGAGAGAATAGACATCGTCACTTTCCGCCCGTGACTCACCCATCAGCATCTCTGGCGAAGCATAAGCCGGTGTCAACAGTCCAATCTGATCCAGCAGAGCCGTGGCCCTGTCGCCTTGCGGACCGTCCAGCAGGATCACTGTCCCAAAGTCCACGATCTTGATTTCGCCCGTCGAGGTCATGAAGATGTTTCCCGGTTTGAGGTCGCCATGGACGATACCTAGGCTGTGCATGTGCGTGAGCCCCTGGCCGACGGCGTCGACGATATGAAAGCATACAGAGGGTGACAGCGGCCGTCCCCGACGATCGGCGAGGATATGCGCTAGCGAGCGGCCCCTTAAGAGCTCCATGACCATGTAATGGTACTCACCGTCGTAGTCGGAATCGTAGATCCGCACTAAGTTCCGGTGTACGAAGTCGCGCAAAAGCCGCGCCTCACCGTGCAGCAACTGCGCTAATTTCTGGCGCATCTTCGAATGCGGTTGGATGACCTTCACTGCGACTTCGGGATTTTGTTCACGGGCCCATAGGCCAATCCGATCAATCGCACGATAGACGGTGCTGGTGCCTCCCTCGCTAATGACCTCTACCAGGTCAAAACGACCGCCGAGCGGGTATCCCAAGAGGTCCCTGCTCACAATGCAGCGTCGCCAAAACGTTCGACGATCACAGTCATGAGGTCGGTTGCCTGTTGCGGAGGGGCACAAGGTTGGACCAGAGCGTCGACGACCAGCAATCGGTTGAGATCCAGATACGGGATTACCGTTTCGACGTGGTTGCGGCATACCGGAAAGCTATCGCGCAGCTTATTCCAGCCACCTGGCGACCAGCTAGCAGCGTTGCGGCCAAACCGACGGCTCATGCCAGCGTGCCGTCCGCAGCATTTGTCGCCTCTCTCGAAAAGTCAAAAACAGCTCTCACAGCGTTCCTGTTACAGACTATCTGGACATCGAAACGAACGAAGGACTATCGAGCTGAACGGATTGCTTACACTTTCCGCCCGCAGTTCATAGGTCACCTTAGGGCTGTCAGGTCCTCCGATCGTCATCCTGAAGCGGTCGGGACCGCCACGTGAGGACGGCCGTGACGCATCGATGAGACGGATCAGAGCCCAAGGGCCTGAGCGCTCAATTTTTTCCTCAGTTCCATCCACGTAAGTAAGGGTCACAGAGGCCGTACTTGCATCGGTTCGAGTCGGCCATTCGAGGTCGTAGGCGCGGGGCGCCTCGTGACGATAGACGATCTCCTTGCCATCGATGACAAAAGTCGCGCGCAGCAGTTTGGAAGCTAGATAGACTGGCTTTATGCTGAACTTCGCGGCCGGTGCGGAGCCAGAACCGCTGAAAAAGGATTTGCTAATCTCTCGCGCGCGCTTAAATTGAGCCAGGGCATCCGCGTGGATCGGCGCCGCCGCTCCGTCGATGGTCGCCAGCCCAAGGCCGGTCCTGCCATCGACGACAAATGGCGACAGGTATTTCTGATAGAAGTCATCGAGGATGCCGCCGGGTCGAAAGAGATCGCTGAAGTCCTTTAATGTTACGTCCTCGGTCGCTGCCGCGAACAATGGATAACGCTGGTAGACGCCAGCTTGGCAGACCGGCACCACTTCCCGCATCCAAACTGCATTGAGATGACCGTGCGCCTGTTGAAGCAAGAGCCTCCATATTGAGAGCGCGATGTCGTTCATGATCGTGCGGACCAACTCGGGTCGTAGCGCCGAGTCGGCGCGCAAGGTGCCGAAGGCATCGTTGTTCGGGTCCTTGAGGCGCCGCTGAACGAGCTGAAATGCGGCTTGGCCGGGATCCGGCGCAGTCGCGATATTGGCGACCGTTGCATACAGGCCGCCGAAAAGATCCCGGATGCGATCCATGCTGGCCGGCTTTCCAGAGGCCCCGGCTAGGCCGACTTGGATTAGAGGCCGGAAGGCTTCTGCGATCCGTGTTCCCGGCCACGGCCCATCGCCGAGTGCCGCAGAGAACACGCCGACCGTTGTCACACCAGCCGTGGCTGCGCTCTGCTCTCCGGGCGGTGGCAGGTCCGTATTGTCGCGCACGAGGGAAATGATCTGCTGCAGTGTGCTTTGCGGGCCGGCCAGCCCGCGCAGGATCAGCGAGGCGCGCTGCATATCGTCTAACTTGACGACCCGGACGCTGCTCAGCGCGTTTGTCCAAATGCGAATGTAATCGGCAACATAGCGATCGATGACCTTGCGCACGACCTGCTGTGTACCGGCGTCGCCGAACGAGCTGCCGGCAAGGACCCAGTCGCCGCTTTGCTCGGCTTGGACGATGAGTGGAACGTGCGGCAGCACGAAATCGATCAAACCAGCTCGTGTGAAGATGCCCGGGATGATCGCAGTGCCATCCGAATAAGGTGGCTCCTGCTGGCCGGTGGGGAAAACAGCCTGGGGCTTTAGCTCAAGCTGGCCAGGCACCAGTAGACTGACCAAGTCGATTGGCCGGAGCCGCGTGTTCTGAGCGCCGTCGCGCAAAAGCCTAGCGTAGATCTGCTCAACGAGCGGACGTTCCATCAGCCGCAAGCCCACCCCAATCACGAATTCCTGGTCATTCGTGATGGGCTTCGGCAGCAACTCGATGAGCCGTGTAAAATGCTCCTTCAGTTCGCCCGCTGATCTCGTATCGAGCGCAAACGCAAGCTCCACTTCATTGCGCGCAGTCTGTTCGACTTTGGCGCGATCGAAATGCCTCGGATCGCTCAGCATCAAATACGCGCGGAACATTTCCTTGGCTTGGTCCAGCAGACTATCATTGCCAGTACGCAATAGCGCGTCGATGCGAACGGCAAGCCTGCCGGCAAAAACCGGCAGCAGACGATCGACTAGAATTTGATCATAGGCTTGTTGCGCAGCTGGCACGAGCACTGGGGACGCCGAAATCCCGAGGCCGCCGAGCCAAGTGTACCAGGTGTTCTCTCCGGCAGCCAGACGCAGCCCGCGCGCGGCATTGAGGGTCGGCAAGAGTTGCTTCAGCTCCAGCGGCTTGCGTACTTCCTTGAGGCGCGCTTGCACTGTCTGTGCGGCTATTGTGATTTCTGCGATGCGCGCTTCGCTGTGAGCGAAGACGTCGTACCACTGCGTCAGCGCGGCTAGCGCCACCATGACTGCCGCGAAATACCCAGCACAGTGCACTATGGCGAGCTTGCGCTCGAGTTTGAGGTTGCGGCCGACCAGTCCCTGCTCGGCAAAGATCACTTCGGTTACCAACTGTTTGATGAAGAATGCCTTTCCAGGCCCAATTGCCGACGTAGGCAAGTCTGCGCGCAGACCGAAATTCCTTCTAATCGCACCGCTCATCCTCTCAATCGGCATTCCTCCCTGAGCAGCGCTTGTCAAGTAGATCCCGCGCAACATCGGTCGCACTTCGAAGCGGCTCGACCGAAAGACCTCGCTGACGAACCCGGCGACTTCGGTCCGGATGCTCCACAATTCTTTCGGGAACATATACGTCATTGCACGACGCTTGAGATTACGTTCGCCATGCATGCGAAACGACAATTTGCCCTCGAGCCGCTCGGCAAGTTCTTTGATCTCAAGGCTTACGATCTCCTCGATGTGATCGCCCGGCCCCTCGACAGGAAAGGTCCTGCCCAAGACCTGCGCGCGACCCCCATCGTCGAGATCGTCAAAATATTCAGTGAATCCAGGTACCAGATCACACTTCGTCACCACAACATAGACGGGAATGCGCATGCCACACGTCTTCAGAAGCTCCTGTATCCGCGAACGAATCGACTGGGCGAGCCGGCGCCGGTTTTCATTTCCCTTCAAGAGATCGGACAGGCTGATCGCAACCAAGATGCCATTGATCGGCCGCCGGCGTCGATGCATCGTGAGAAGATTGAGAAAGCCGTGCCACGCCGCACGATCGACCTCCGCATCTGTATCCTGGGTCGTGTAACGGCTTGGGGTGTCGATCAAGACTGCTTCTTCGGCGAACCACCAGTCGCAGTTTCGCGTGCCGCCGACGCCCGCTACCGGGTCGGCGCCGAGCCGCTCGAGCAGCGGAAATTCGAGGCCCGAGTTGCGCAGCATCGTCGTCTTGCCGGCGTCCGGCGACCCAATGATGATATACCATGGCAACTCGAAGAGATAGCTTGGTCCGCGTTTGCCGGCGAACACCGTATCGCGCAGGACCGTCAGGGCTTCCTCGAAGCGTGTACGGATCAGCTCAACCTCCTCCTGGCTGCGATTTTTAGAGGTCGTGACCAGGCCTTCGCTCTCCATCAGCGACTTGATCACCCGCCGGTTGGCACGGCGCGCCAGCCAATAGCGGACAAAGATGATGATGAAGACCACCAGGAAGAAGCAGGCGATTGTCGCGACGCGAACAGTCACCGAGTCGAACGGATGCTGACCAAACAGCTCAAGGTAAGGGGCGCCTGACCAGATGAACGCGTCGACCAGCAACAAGGCCATTAGCGTGATGATGCCTCGAATTGAGAAGAGTGCCGCGAATTGAGCGCCAAACATCTGCACCTCCCCTTTAGCGTAACCCAGACTGGCCGATCGAGACGAGCAGCTGCTCGAGCGGCGCGAGTTCGCCCGATAGGCACCAACGGGCGAAACTGTAGCCAATCAGCATGATAACGGCGGCGGCGACGAAGGTGATCCACAAGGGCACGTAGCGACGCAGGCCGGTACGTACTTCGATGCTGCGCCATCGGATCGACAGTTCGGCGGGTGGTGCGCTCATATAGTCCCGCAAGAGACGCTGAACGTCGGAACGCAGATCTTCGAGCCGCTCGCGGCCCTCTTCAGCCACGCGATACTTACCTTCGAACCCCATCAGCAAGCAGATATCAATAAGCTTAAGCAACGCGAGGTACTTGGCCGGCTTTGCCTGGACGCGCTTGAGTATCTCGAAGACCTTCTCGCCTCCCCAGGTCTCGTTGTGGAACTGGTTGAGCAAGCTGTTGTCACTCCAGGCGCTTTCACCGCCCCAGAGGGTGGTCATCACCGCCTCGTCCAGCAGCGCGCATATCAGGTAACAGGCGGTTCTTATATCGCCGGCGCCCGCTTGATGTTTGGCGGCCCGCTCCTCGAAGCGACGGATTTGCTCGACAATCCCGCGACGCAGTGCGCCGATATCGGCATTGTTGATGACACGAAGCTGCGCGACGATCGAAAGGAGCGGTGTCGCGGCCGCGACCAAGGCGTCCTCCACTGCCTTTGGTTCGAAGATATTTTGCGCAACGATCTCCGTATGGCCCTCTGCCCATACTTCGTCCGATTCAGATACAGGCAACGACGTGTGAGGACCTGTTGGGACCACGGCCTTCGGCGGAACCCAAGCACAAGGTTGCCCGCTTTGAATGTTACGGGTCGGACCAACGGGCCTGCGTCCAATGACGGTCGGTTCATCCATGTGTTTCGAGCTCATCACGCACGTTTCGCACGGATGGCCCAGAACTCGAGATGGAGATCCGAGTAGTCACCGCTAGCGTGGAAAGCAAAGGCCGCGGAGCCCTGCAGGGTACGCCACAGCTCCACCGACCGGTCCAGCTCGAAATAGACAGCATTCTGGATGTAAGGCAACTCGCGTGGCGCCACAGCGAGGGCACGAATCGGAACACCTGGGAGCTGAAGATTGACGAGATCGCGAATCTGCTCGACTGAGCCGACTTTCATCTGGGTCGGTAGCTGGTTACGCAAGGTCTCGCTTGGTACGCTTCCCACAGCGACGAGAACGAAACGAGCATCCTGGAACAAGGTCCGGTCGGTGATCAGGGCGACCAGGACGCCGTAGCCTCGATCCTGCAAGGGGAGCGATATTGCGGCGCTCTCGATCAGGACAGACAGCAGCTTGCGCAGAATATCAGCTAACGGCCTGAAGCAACTCTCGAGGTCCTCATGCCGATAGGGAGGCATCTCTTTCGGTTTGCGGCGGTCGCCAACGAAACTCGACAGCTGCCCTGCAAGGCCAAGCACTGCGCGGAAAAGGGCTTCAGGATGATGCCCACGTGTTGCTGCGAAGTGGTCGAACACGGCTTCTGCGCCGTTCACAATCGACAAAGTGACAAGATCAATCAGTCCCGCTCCGTCTGCCGTCGCGCGCGAGGGATCCGCGCGCGCAGCAAGCGCATCCGCTCGTGTCCGCAGCAGCGATCTGACCTCGTTCAGGAACGCGATGAGCGGCTGGACTGCGTGAATGTCGATGGCAGGCGGAACGTAGCTATCGGATAAAGTGATCGCGCCAGCCGGATCGATGTCGCGGATGCGGCAAATAGGCAGCGTGATCAGATCACCCTGCTCCTCGCCGTCGAACATGAGCTGTGTTTTTAGCGACTCAACCCTTATAGCGACAGGAGCCTTTTCCGGCGCGCTCGCATCCCGAACTTGCAAGACTTCCGGGTCGTGGCGGCGCGCAAGTGCATCCCCAGAAGCGACGTCGCTGCCGGACTGCCGGAGTGTACGCACTGCGAACTTGAGCAGGAGGTTTTTCGCCGTGGGCGGAGGATTCCGTCCGATCGGAAGGCCAACATGCTCCGGCACACGAATGGCCGTGCCGTCGGGCATAAGCGCATCAAGTTCAGTCAGGGCCACTTGGCCAAGCGCCAGAAGAGTACGATCAAAGGCAATTTTTCGAACGCCCCAGCCGTAGCCGACCAAACCAGCAACGCGGTTCTCCACTAGTTGCTCAATCCAGCGGTCGTATTGCTGAAAGTGGTGCGGCCGCACCAACATTCCTTCGGACCAGATCGGTTTGCTTGTTGCAGACACTATTTCAGGCGCCTCTTCGCTGAGTTTACAAAACGTGCATTTGCCCGGCGCGCGCTGCGATCACGACCGGTCCCTCAGAAGATTTTCCAAAAGCTTCGGCTAGCTTCCGCCTCAATGCTGACAGCCTGCGCAGTCACTTTGACCGAAACCTGGTTGTCACGATCGGGCTTGATTTCGGCAGTTGTGCGCCACTGCGCGGCGTTGCCCGAGCGAAAGCCGGCGATCACGCCCACGTTTCGAGTCTCGAGCGGCGCGTCGCGTTCGAAATCGACCTTTTCCCCAGGTGTCAGCTCGACCTCACGCCTAGCGACCAAATCGGCCCCGAGGCGTTTGGCGTCATCGTCGAACAGTTCAAGGAACTGTGCTTGCGTGAAACTGGCCGTCGACTTCAGCTCATAGATGCGGACAACAACCGGCGACGGTTTGCCGTGCGAGTTTGGATTGACGAACTCATCGGCCTCGATCACGAAGTTGATTGGCGTCGTCTTCGAGCTCTTATCAGTCGAACAACTGCTAGCCACAGCAGCCACCAGCAATGCACCGCCGACGGTAGACAACCACTGAACTGTGCTCGACTGCGCCATTAAGCCGTCTTCCCCGCATTCTGGCCTGGCGCGGAGAATTGCGAGTCGTACCTCCTAGCAAACTCTTCAGCGATATAGGAGCGAGCAGTTCGGTCAATGTCACTGACCATGGATGCGTGCAGTTCCACGAATCTGTCCCACAACTTGGCCTTATTGACGCGTGCCCCGAAAGTCCCGCTATTTGCATCGTCGCTCTCGATGCGCTGAGGACTCATGCGTGTTAGCACATTGCTGACCGCCCCCCTCATCGCCGCTATCGCCGCTGCTTCGTGCGCCTTGATGTCGTCGAAGCCCGCGCGCACAGACGCGGAGAGCAGCAGGAACCCGTGATCCTTGGCGAGCGCCTCGCGCAGGGCGTGAGGACTCTTCATGAATTGTAACGCGTTGTCGCTCCCAGCGCGCGTCCGCATCGCCCCTATTTGGCACTCATTCTGGACCGTGGCCCACGCCGCCAGTATCGAATGCAGGCCGTTCGCCATCTCGGCGATGGAACGGCCGAGTTCGGCAAAGAACTCTTGAGGCTGCGCCGCTGGCACGAGGTCCGCGTTGAATCCGAGCGCGTTCCAGAACGCCTGCAGTTCGTCCGCGTCGGATCGCGAGGCCACCGGCAACGGCGGAACCCTGCTCCTCGCATTGCTCACCTCGGGAGCGGCGAGCACGCGTAGCGGAGCAGCTTCCGTCACGCACGCCAGTCGATCAAGGTCCCACTCATCGAGCGAGGGCGACTTTGAGCCGGGATCCTGTATTTTCCGCAGGTCATTCGTCGGAGGAGCGACGGGCTTCCGGCCGACGTGCAAAGCTTTATCGACACACAAATTTGGTCGCCGCAATGGCCCCAATCGCATTCGGCACGAGGGCGCTCCCGGCAGCAGATCGGTAAGGTCGAGGTCCTCAGGAATGATTGACCCAGGTTGACCATTCTCCGGTGCACAATTTTTGTCCGAGAGCGCCCGTGGACGCGGATTCGATGGCTCGACGAGCGGCGGGGCCGCCGACGATAAGGGAAGTACTGGAAGTTTGCCGGACGGCGCACCCAACGGATGCACGTTCGCGGTGGTCGCGCTCGACGGCCGCTGCGGAACATCTGGCAGCAGATTCGGCTCGACAGAGCCAGTCTCCTTGGCAAGCGTCTCGTCTGCAGGCAAGCACAACGGGTCGGTGGGTTGTGTCGAAACGACAGCTTTCGGCTTGCGTTCCGCAGCGGAACAGGAGGACAATGTGGTGTTAGCAGGCGTCATTAGCGCACCGGGTTGAACATTCGCTACGCCGGTTGACTTATGTACTGTCGGACATTCTTGGGCGAGCAAAGGAGACCGCGACGTCCCTGTTACACCTCGTAGACGCACTGCGTTCGAGCCCGTCAGCCCAAGCCGTTGACGTTCCTCGATAGGATCGTTCTCGATCATGACAGAGATGATGTAATTCGCCATGTAGAGTGTATCGCCATCGGCCAACGGTGCTGTATTGCCACGTCCTAACGGCGCGTCAACGGTGTTGATATAGACTCCATTGGTGCTGGTGTCGGTGATGATGAAGCCGATGCCACTAAATGCGATCAGTGCATGACGCGCTGACAGCGTGTTGGTTTGATCGGGAAGCTGCCAGTTGCAGCCAAGCCCGCGCCCCAGGCAGCCACCTTCTGGTCCAAACGCCTGTCTAGCGTTACGACCTAGTGGTTCAGCGTGCTCTCCGACGATTTCCAGTATGAGATGCATTCAGTCCCTCAGGCTCGCTCACCCCGCGCACATCAATATCCGAGTGTCGCTTTAGACTTCGGTGCAGCACCAACCTTGAGGCCATCTGTTCCGCACCAGTGTTCTTGAGCTGATTGACTGGTTGGGGCGCGTTTTGTGCAGGAAGAGCGACGATCTTTCTCCTGCGCTCTCCGAGCCCGTGGATGCATTCTCTCTCAGGATCGAGGCACGCGGCCCCTGAGGACGGATGAGCATCGCTCGTCTTACGCATCTGCGCCTCAGCCAAACAGTGTTGCCGGATCTCAAAAGCAACGGTCGTGCCAATGACGTGCCGTCAATTATGCGACTGATTAGTGCCGAAAACCCTTGATTCGGCCAAAGGCGGCAGATGTTCTCAACCCGACAGAAGCGTTGCAGCTGTCAGATACTGGACATGTCTCAACCGTAACCGGTATGAGCTCCCACGTCTGCGGCGATCAGGGGGCGCGTGCGTAGCGGATGAGCTATCGCCGAAAGTTGGTGACGGCGGGAATCGGGAAGGCGGCATATCGTGGGGGTGCTTGACGCCTCCACTTCTCCACCAAAGGAGCGATATGCCGTGCCCAACGATAAGGTCATCGCGGGTGTCAGATTCAACGACGGCATCGAGGTCATCCAAGTGCCGGCAAACCACGCCGCCTGATCACCTCGTCACCCAAAATCCCGCATAGCTCCCATTGCGCAAGTAGCAGCCGCAACGCTATCCACGCACGAGCCTCACGGCGGCTGATCCTCGTGGAGTTGGGCCGAGCCGCGAACAAGACCTGACCGGTGCAACCGCTCGGCCACCGACGGGGCGCTCGAGTTGCTCGAGTTCTGCTCTGGATGCGCAAGACACTCAAGGACAATTACATAGAGTAAGGCTTCCGGCTCCATTGTGCGGGTCGATCCATGTACTCCAGCCCAATTCTGCTTCGCCCAGAGTCCATTCCGGTGTCTGCCCGGCCGCTAATTCTAGCTGGAGATCCCATGCCAAAGGCTCGCGCAGAACGACGTTGATCAGACCGCAAAGGAGCGCGTGGCTCTCGCGACCGGGCAGCAGCAACCGAAACATCTTCTGGTCGACCGGGCCGAGGCATACTCGAAATTTGCCCATCAAATCCGGCATGGTCTCGCCAGCAAGAGTGTCAATGCCAAGCTCAAGACCAGGCCGGCCAAGGCGCCACTGCGCCTCCTGTGGAATGTCGATCTCGCGCCAGATGAATTCCTCGACCCGCGCCGAGATATTCAGATGGATAGAAATCACTCCGGCTAGAAGCTTGGCCGACCGGCTGCACAATGCAAGGACACCGGCATGTGGCAGCAGCCGTGCGCGCCATTCCCGTTCGTTAGCTGTGTTTTGGCCGGGCATGAAGCCAAAGAGCGCACCAATCAGCACCGAGATCGCGTCGGTTGCACCCTCCTCGAACCGCAAATGGTGGCGGTAGTGCCGCCAGATCCGCAGCAGGAGGCCAATCAGACGGTGATTGAAAAGATCAAAAAAGTCTCCGAGCGCCCCCGTGCCGTCCGCGTGCATGACCCGTTCGGTGTAGAAGGCCGGCAGCGGCGAGGAGGGGCCGTGCAGCCCGAGGAAATTGACAGTTACCTCCACGCGCTCGCCGGCGGCCTTGACCCGTCTGACTCCCGCGATTTCTTCGGCAGGAAATCCAAGCGTCGGCGCCGCACGAAAGCGTACCGCCTCACGCTCGGGATTGTCTGTGGATCCGATCGGGGGAGCGTCGCTGAAGCGCCGCTCGAGAAGCGCGGCGAGCGAGAAGAACCCGAACGCCGAAAGCTCTTCGAGTTCATCGAGCGCGCTCAGAACGGGGTGATCGATCCGAGTCTCGCTGGCCATGCGTAGTGTGCGTTGCTTTCCGTGCCCCGGACCGAAAACCGGTGCAGCATGTTGATGCCGGCGAAGGTCGCGAAGAAGGCGTCGAGCACCGAACCCAACAAAAACAGTTCGCCCTCACTACCGATCTTGCTTTCGACCAGGGCCAGTTCAATATTTCGCATTCGGATCGGAGTGCTGCGCACCACGTGATCGGTGTCGGTGGTCACGAACTGGTCCAGGCCTTCGAGCAGCAACTCCAGGCGCCGACGCGCCTGAACGTCGTAGACTGCACGGAAGTCGTAGCTGCCAAGGATGGTCCGCAGTGTCTCGACGTTGTCCATGGCACCGTAGTTGCGCGCCAAATTGGCCGTCAGCCGCCGCAATAGGCCGTCATTGATCGGTGGCGGAACCTCTGGAACGACCGTCGTGATATTGGAGAAGGTGACCGCGCGAGGCGTATCAGAGGTCGGCAGATCCACTGCACCGACCGGCAACCGGTCGGCGATGGGTCCGTTAGAGCAGGTCAATTGCAGGGATGCGACGTCGATGGGCGGATGCTGGCATATGTCAAGCCGGTCAACGAAACTCACATAGTGATCGACGCTCCGGCCGACTACCGCCGGCCGGATACGCTCGCGAAAGTAAGCGCGGTTGGGCTCGGCGCCGGGCAGATCGTGGCGTAAGAGGTCGAAGGGCTCAAACTCGGTGCGTTCCGGGCGGCCTTGCACATAGCCCGTCACCCGGTCAACGGAACGGATGCTGAAGTTCGGCCCACCGGAGGCAAGTACCCGGTGTTCGGTCTTTGTCCGCTCCAAGCGGATCGGCGAGGCCTCGTGGCTGAAGACGTTGATTGCTGGCGTGCAATTCAAGCGAATCTGGCCCTTGCCCACGCGCAAGTGAACGGGGAACGGCCGCTGCAACTCAAGGCTGAGCCTGCATTCCGTCTCTGCGTGGGTTCCTACCGGTTCGAGACCAGACAGTTCGAGGTAGAGAAACTTCGATGGATAATTCAGATACTCCTGAATGATCCGGAATCCTGAGAAGCCGTTGCGCGGCCAGGGCAAAACCGCCTCGTCGTCGCTGAACCCGATTGGTGTGATCTTTGCGGGTCTGATCGTGACAACTTGTCGATCCGCCACCGTGACAGTTGCCTGCGTGACATGCCGGCACAGCCAAGTCAACAGATAGCGCCCCACCTGTGGCTCTCGCTCCGTCGAGAAGAAGAGGCGGAGCCGACCATCCCTAAGACATGACAGGTTTTGCTGGCCAGTTGCCTTGATTACCAAGCTAAGTCGAGCCGAATCCGTCCGGTTCTCGAGCTGAACATCGCCAATCTCCAGCGGCAGCACGTTGACTGGATAGCAGGTGACGAACGTGCAGTTCGTTCCCTCAATTGGACGCGAGCGAACGGTCGTGCCGGCCGGTACGTTCAGGCTCACGGCGCACCCCGATGGCTTCACGGCAAAGGCGAGCGTGGTAGTGGGCGGCAGGGGCTGAAGATATTGCGGCCAGACCATCCGCAACAGGCCGTGGACGAATTCGGGAAACTCGTTGTCGAGCTTCTGGCGCAGCCGCGCGACAAGGAAGGCGAAGCCTTCCAATAGCCGCTCTACGTCGGGATCAGTGGCGTCACGCGCGAGAAATGGCGCAAGCTTCGGATTGGCTAAAGCGAACTCAGCGCCGAGCTCGCGCAAATAGGACAGCTCATCTTCGTAATAAGGATTGAGCGCCACCGCTTCAGCCCCTCACCTGGACATGCTTCTCGAAGATCGCATCGAATGCAACAGGCTCCATTTGGTCGTTATAATTGAGCGCCGCCTTGACGTGGAAACTCAGCTGTAGCGGGTTGTCGGGATCGGCATGAAAGCGGATCAAAACATTCTTCAAGCGCGGCTCAAATGTCTCGATCTGCTGCTTGAGCGAACGTGCGAGCGCACGCACCGCGTCGGCTCCCTGCCCCATCGCATCGTTGAGGTCGGGCATGCCGAAGTCCCGCCGTGTTTCGCAGCAGCCCTGGCGCGAGTTCAAAACCCGACGTAAGTTTTCCAGGACGCTAGCCCGGAAGCGGTCGAACGACCCCCGATTGGTCACCGTCCCGTCCTCCAAGCGCTCCATAAGGCTGCGGTCGAACATCGCCTACACCTCTACTGTTTGTCGAGCTTACCCTTGAGGGTCAAAGCAAACTCCGCGCCCATGTACTTCAAATGTGGAACGACGGCGATGCCGACGCGATACCAGCCCGGTTCACCTTCCACGCCCTCGACGATGATTTCCGCCTTTCGCAAAGGCCGCCTCGAGCGTACCTCCGCCGACGGATTCTCCTGGTCGGCGACATACCGGCGGATCCAGTTGTTCAGCTCGCCTTGCAGCTCTTCCCTGCTCTTCCACGAGCCGATGTTCTCGCGCTGCAACACTTTGATGTAGTGCGCGAACCGATTGATCACGAAGATGTAAGGCAGTTGGCTGCCGAGCTTATAGTTGAGCTCGGCCGTCTTGCCTTCCGGAGTGTTACCGAAATACTTCGGCTTCTGCACAGAATTTGCCGAGAAGAACGCCGCATTGTCAGAGCCCTTGCGCATGGTCAACGCGATGAAGCCCTGCTCCGCAAGCTCAAACTCGCGCCTGTCCGAGATCATGACCTCCGTCGGCACCTTCGTCTGTAATTGCCCCATCGCTTCATAGGTATGCAGATTGAGGTCCTCAACCGCCCCACCCGACTGGGGGCCGATGATGTTCGGACACCAGCGATATTTGGCGAAGCTTTCGGTTAAGCGCGTCGCGAACGCAAAAGCGGCGTTCCCCCAGAGGTAATTGTCGGTTTCTCCGTCTGAGGCTTCCTGGTAATTGAAAGTCTTCACCGGAACCGTCTCCGGCCCATAAGGCAGGCGCAGCAGGAAGCGCGGCAGCGTCAGTGCGAAATAGCGAGCGTCCTCGCTTTCGCGGAAGGAATTCCATTTGGCGTATTTTGGTCCCTCGAACACCGATTGCAGGTCCTTCAGACCAACGATCTGTTCATGATGTTCGACGCCGAACATTCCGGGCGCAGCGGACGCAATGACTGGTGCATGCGACATGGCGGCTACCGCGCTCATGTACCGCATGAGCTTAACATCCTGGCTGCCACTGCCAAACTGATAAGCCGATATCATGGCCGCCACAGGCTGCCCGCCGAATTGGCCGTACTCCGCGGTGTAGGCGTGCCTGTACAGACCGGACTTGACGATCTCCGGGCTGTCTTCGAAATCAGTCAGCAGTTCGTCCTTGCTGACGCTCAGAAGTTCCACCTTGATGTTCTGCCGGAAGTCGGTGCGGTCGACCATGAACTTAAGCCCACGCCAGGCCGACTCTAGGCGTTGGAACTCGTCGGTGTGCAGCACGCGGTCGAGCTGAGCCGAGATTTTGCGATCGATCTCCGCGATCATCTGATCGACGAGCCCGTTGTTGACCTGCTCGTCTGTCCGATTCGGTTTGATCAGCTCGGCGAGGAAAGCGGCGACTCCCCGGCGGGCGAGGTCGTACCCCTCGTCGCGCGGAGTAATCTTGGTTTCGACGAGGACCTGATCCAGCAGCGAAAGGTCAGCGGTCGTGATGGCGACTTCGGCTGGCTGCTGAGCGCTTCTGTCGGTCATAGCGCCCTTGCTCCTCAAACAGTTCGTTGATCCGCTCACTCGCTCTTGCTGGTGAGCTCGTTTAAAAGCCGCGGCCGCGCGCCGTGGTCTTCGAGCAGATTCTGGATGGCTTTGCGAAAACCGGGCACGTTACCGAGAGGGCTCTTCAGGGCGATTAAGGCCGCGCGCAATTCGGTCAACGCATGCAGTTCGGGGATTTGCTCTACGACACACTCCGGTTCGAAGTCCTTCAGGCTCTCAAACTTCAGCGACACCGACAGCTTGCCGGCCTCTAGCTGGTCGTCGAGCCCGTTCTCAGCGGAGATCTGGAGTGTCAGTTCCTGGCTTTTGACAACCTCGTTGAAATTGTCCTTGTCGATGCTGACGAGCTCTCGCTCCTCAATCGGGCGGTCATCGGCCCGTCCGGTGAAGTCGCCCAAGACCAACAATTTGAGCGGCAGCTCGACGTCCGCCGTGAGGTTGCCGGTTGCCGGCTTGAAACGGATATTGATGCGCTCCTTCGGCGCGACCGAGCTTTCCTGTGCCATATTAGCTCCCTTTAAGAGTTTGTTCCTGACAAGATCAGCTAGCGACCAAGTTGGTTCGCGCGTGCGATGTCGATGCCTGCGACCCGCATTCGGATTTTCCCGAGCGCGGTGCGACGGCTAGGCTCGTCAATCATCTGCTGCGAATCGGAATGGGTCATCGCGCGAAAGCGCAATTCGGCAACATCAACCACCAGCGCGGGCTCCCAGCTTTCGAGGTTGCGCTCGGCGACCAGCTCTTCCATGTGCTCCAGCAGCGGGATGGCGGTCGTGACGAAGCCGGTTTCGATGCAGAAACGTGCTTGCGCAAGCTGGCCTACGAACCGCGCTCGTTCCCCACTCACGCCATTCAGCGCACGGGACAGCTTGTCGAGCACAGCCTGCGGCTCCCCGCCGCCGATGAGCCTGTGTGCCTCGGCAACCGCCTCGTCGACAGCATCCCGGCCCGGCGACACGTCCGCACCACCCGCGGCCGCCCAAGCACGCGTCTCGTCGTCTGCGAAAGGCCGGCCGTCATTAAACTGAAGCTCGAGGATCCGCGGATAGCGAATGGCCAGCAGAGCAACGCCCGCGCGCACCATCGCGGCCGCCGGCTCAAAGAGCGGCCCCATTTGTTCCATCGCGTTGGCGGCGTGCCGGTGAGCATCGAGCCAGAACGGAGCGGTCCAGACGATCTCTTCGACCGAATTCACGACATCGGCATGCCGACCGGCCGCCACGTCCGCTTCCAACGCTGCGATGTTATCGGCGGGCGGACATATTGTCGTGCGGCCACCCGTGTCGGGCGGCAGCGCGTCAAAGCGCATCCACGAGCCGACGCGAGCGAACAGATAGATCTTCGGGTCTGTGGGGGATGTGACGCGACGGACGGCCGCAGCTTGCCGCAGCATATCAGGCAAGCGCTCGATAAAGCCGGCCCAGTCGCCATCGGAAGTGGCCGTTAGCGCCGCCTCCACTGCGGCCGATTGAGCACTCTCAACCGGCGGAATGGATACTGCCGGTGCCACCGCGGCAGCTTGGGCGGCCGCCTTAGTCGCACGTTCCGCCGCTGCGGCGATCGCTCGCTTGGCCTGATCGTAATGCGGTTGCAGTGCGCTCAGTAACTCGCCCGACGCGACTTGCTCCTTGACCAGCTTCTCGCGCAATTGGCCATCGAGATCATCGAGCACCTCATAGGCGGCGAGCACTGCCGGATAGTCCGCTTCAGTTGGCGCATTCTCGGCCACCTCTGGTCCAACGCGACCCAAGAGCCAATTGATCGCTGCGACCCGCGCCCGCTCCCGCCTGATCGGCGGAAAGAGCCCCTCCCAATGCGCGTCCACCATGCCGCGCAAAACGCCTAAACCGACGGCAAGACCCTGGTATCCTCTGGTCCGAAACAATCCATAGCTCGCCCAACACGCGACCAAAATGTCCTTTGACTGGTTCGACAGGATATGGAGTGACAGTGTACTGACTTTGCTCCAATCAACTGCAGCTGGTCCGTCGGCATCCATGCGCCGCACCTCGGCTTCGAGCTGCTCAAATTCGGCCGCATCACGGACGTTCACGCTGGCGGGCGCGGAGCCTGGAACAGGCGCAGCACTGTGGCGCGCACGTGCATCGATGTTGTCTCGAACCACGATCCAAGAGTCAATCACCGTGATAGGACCCGCATTGCGACAGATCGCGGCACTGGGAAAATCAACGTCGTACCCGTCGCACACAATGAGCCGACGGGCGACACTGTTGTAACCATCACGACCCCTCCTTACAGGCGCTGCTGGATGACATCCCCCCTTCAAGCCTTGTGCCAACTGCAATGGCTTGATTTGCAAGGGCGAGTTTTCTCAAATCGAAGGCGCCATGGCTCCGGCACATGTTGCAAACCCGACATCAGAGCGTTGGCAGTGGCTCTTGGGTCGGCTCAGTCATCGGCCTGAAGGAATCTTGGGTCGGACAACCCGCGCCACGTGCGCTCGCAAAGTTCGCAACAAGATGAGATGAGGATTTTTCATGGACGTCGATGTTTCGTCTCTGGAACATCACTTTTCGTACTCTACGTTAAGTGCGCGTCCGGCTTGAGATGCAGCAGTATTGGGTGACGGCTCAAGCGTGCGTTTTCGTCCCTATCGGAGCGAATTATAAAAGATGGTGAACCTGGGCGTAGAATAATCCTCAGCTGATAGCACTGAGCGCACGGGTGAGCCTCTCCCTGAATCGCACTTTTCGGCTGCCGAGGCTCACCGTGGCTTCAGTTCTGTTCCGCAGCAGATGCGCTCTCAAACGCAGGATTCGCTGGCGTCCTCCTCCGCATGGATCGGCGGGACAGAGACTCGTCCTGCTCGTAGCACGTACGGTGATCACGGTTGTAGCGCCAAAAGGCGCTTTCCACGTCAAATCCGCGAGGGACCAAGGCCGACGGACGTAGGGCTCGCTGCATGGTACTGATTCCTTCGTGAAACCAACGCGAGCCGTTGCTTGAACTTCATCAACAGGGAGTCAGAGCCTTATTGCAAACGATGACGTAATTGCGGTCGGCACCTGCGGCTCGAAAAGTCCGCTATCTTCAAACCTTCCGCAATCTCGCGAATCGGAGGGGACTATGAAGCAATATGTTGGGCTGGACGTCTCGCAAAAGGAAACGTCGGTATGCGTGGTCAACGAAGTGGGTCAGGTCTTGTTCGAGGGAAAGGCCAAGTCCGACCCGGGGGCGTTGACGGCACTGCTTCGCAAGCGGGCGCCACAGGCGGAGCGCATCGGATTTGAGACCGGGGCGATGGCGAGTTGGCTATGGCATGAACTTCGTAGGGTTGATCTTCCGGTGGTCTGCATCGACGCGCGTCATGCCCACGCGACTTTGTCGGTACGGATGAACAAAAGCGATCAGAATGATGCTCGAGGGTTGGCCGAACTGGTGCGGGTCGGCTGGTATCGAGAAGTCAAAGTCAAGAGCGAGGAAAGTCAGAAAATACGCGCGATACTTGTCGCGAGATCTCGGCTCGTGGCTATTCGTCGAGACATCGAGAACCAGGTCCGCAGTCTAATCAAAGAATATGGCTTACTCTTCCCGCGCGCGATCGGAATGCGATTTCAAAATCAGGTCTGCGAACTATTGGGCGAAGATCATCAGCTCCTCAGTGTGATCACCCCGCTGCTGTCGATCCATGAACAGATCTGCAAGCAACAGAACAACTTCGACATTGAAGTCCGCCAGTTGGCGAAGGCGGATGAGACGACGCGCTGCTTAATGACGGTTCCCGGTGTCGGCGTGGTGACGGCGTTGACCTTCCGCCATACGATCGATGACCCGTCGCGCTTCAGATCAGCATCGAGTGTCGGCGCCTATCTCGGTCTCACACCTCGGCGCAACCAATCTGGCGAAACCGACATCAACGGCAAGATATCACGTTGGGGCGACCGTCTTCTCCGAACCTACGTGTTTGAGGCCGCGACCGTGCTACTTTATCGAACTAAGAAATGGTCTTCCCTAAAGGCTTGGGGCATGAAGCTCGCCAAGAGGATTGGCATGAGGAAGGCAAAGGTCGCCATCGCCCGAAAGATCGCCGTAGTTCTTCACTGCATTTGGGTGGACGGCACATCGTTCGACTGGGGTCTGGTAAAGGAAGCCTGACCGATCTTGTAGTGCCTGGTCCGGTCCGCCGGACTGGCGATGTCCCGCTGGGACGGTGTTGTGGCGACCTCGGTCAATCGGCTGGTGACGGCTTGTCCGTACTCCGCTGCAGACGTTGAGGCGCCCGGCCCGGACATCATCATGAGGCGCTGAGCGACCTCGGAAAGGACCATGACCCCCAGCGAAGACATCAACAGTCCAAACGATCCATGCCTGGCCGGCAAGCACATATCAGCCGCGCCCGCGCCGTCTCCGCAACCCGGAACAGCTCCGACGGCGCGAGCACTACCACCGTGCCATTGGCGAGTTCAGAAATGCATGCTTGACACCAAACTGCAATTAAAGGGCGAACGACAGCGAAGCGGAGGCGCGTGACTTGTGTCGGCGCCGGAAGCGAGGTTTGCGGAATGCGGGCTACGGCTGCATCCGGAAAAGACCAAAATCGTATGTTGCAAAGACGCCAATCGCCCTGGCGCCTATCCCGAGTAGTCGTTCGAGTTTTGTGGTTATACCCTTCGGGCGAGGGTGGCGAACAATCGACAGGGGATGCAGTTCGCCTCATTCAGCCCCGGCCGTCAGCAAGAAGGCCGGACAACGGATGCGGCATCGCGTGCGCAGGTGGCGGCTGCATCAGGCGCTCGGGTAGCGCACGCCTGATGCAGTGCCCGCGGCAACAGGGCCGCCGGTTGTGGACATGATGGCGCCGCTGTGTGCCCACAACCGCAATAACAGCAGACGATAGCCTTGTTGGCAGGATAAAAGCAGAAGGAGCGTTCAGTTTGCAACTAACAACTCGGTTCAAGCAGTCGCGCTATGCGGGTCCGTTACTAGCATTACAGTTGCTTTTGTTGCGGGCTTCTGAATCCATGGGCAACCATGATTCGAATGTCGTGGGCGCGGGCCGC
>NZ_JBVVPM010000090.1:0-20909 GCF_055811255.1 Bradyrhizobium sp. MI1.11 | reverse complement strand
TCCCCGACCAGCTCCGCCCCCACCTCCGCCTCGTCTTCGTCGGCACCGCCGCCAGCACGCGCTCGGCCGAGCTGGGGCACTACTACGCCCATCCCGGCAATCGCTTCTGGCGCGCGATCGATGAGGCAGGGATCACGCCGCGGCGCTATCAGCCGGGCGAGTTCGCAAGCCTGCTCGAGCTCGGGATCGGCTTCACTGATCTGTCGAAGTCGGGCGCCGGAATGGATCACCAGATCGCGGCTGAGACAATCGACGTGCCGGGGTTCAGGGCCAAGATCGAAAAGTTTCGCCCGAGGACGATTGCATTCACGAGCAAGAAGGCGGCGAGCTTGTTTTATGGCAGGCCGTCGAGCGGGATTGCGCTGGGGCGGCAGCCGCGGGATGAGAGCTTGCCCGAGGTGTTCGTGCTGCCGTCGCCGTCGGGTGCGGCGTCCGGGCATTGGACGCTGGAGCCGTGGCGGGAGCTTGCGGCGTGGATAGCGGCGTAGCGTGAATTTGCGATAGCGCCCCCCTCAGGCGTCGTCCCGGCGAAGGTCGGGACCCATAACCCCAGGGAGTGGTTTGGCGGAGACTCGAGGTCCGGTACAGCGACCATTCGTGATCGATCGATTCCGCGGTATGGGTCCCGGCCTTCGCCGGGACGACACCGCCGATTTGGCAACGCATCCCGCGACAAGTTCACCCCGCATACGCCTTGTCCAGATCCGCAATCACGATCTTTCTCATCTGCATCATCGCCTGCATGACGCGGTTCGCCTTGCTGCGGTCGGGGTCGCCGAGGTAGCGGCCGAGCGCTGATGGGATCACCTGCCAGGACAGCCCGAACTTGTCCTTGAGCCAGCCGCAGCGGGATTCTTCGCCGCCGTCGGCGGTGAGCCTGTCCCAGAAATAGTCGACTTCCGCCTGCGTTTCCACGCTGATGAAGAACGACACCGCTTCGTTGAACTTGTATTGCGGGCCCCCGTTGAGCGCGTTGAAGCGTTGGCCTTCGAGCTCGAACACCGCCATGAAGTCGCTGACGGTCTCGACCTTTGCATTGGGAAACACCGATTTGTAGAAGGCGACCGCCTCCGGCACGTTGTTGTCGAACCAGAGAAACGGCGTGATGGAGGTCATGAACGGATATCCTTTTGCCTCGGGCGGGCGCGCGGCGGCGCGCCGATGTTCCAAGGACGAGGCAGGAGGCAACGATCCGACAGTGGCGGCGGGTTTTTCTTGTAGCCCGGATGAGCGACAGCGACATCCGGGGCCGGCAGCCGCCCCGCATATCGCTATCGCTCATGCGGGCTACGGGGTCCACGAAAACCCATTAACCTGTCGGAATCCACTCATTCCATTCGTCCTCCGAACGCAAAACGCGATCAACCCCGGAGCCCGCCAATGCCCCCCACCCTCACCGCCTTCGCAAACTCGCCCGACCGCGGCAAAGGACAAGCCCGCGACATGCGGGTTCGCTGGGCGCTCGAAGAGGTGGGGCAGCCTTACGAGGTCCATCTGGTTTCGTTCGCGGACATGAAGGGGCCCGCGCATCTCGCGCTACATCCATTCGGGCAGATTCCAACCTACGAGGACGGCGACCTCGCGTTGTTTGAGTCCGGCGCGATCGTACTCCATATCGCGGAGCGTCATGCCGGGTTGCTGCCGAGGGAGCCGAACGCCCGGGCCCGCGCGATCGCGTGGATGTTTGCCGCGCTGAGCACGCTGGAGCCGCCGATCGTCGAGCTCGGGATGGCGATGCTGTTCGAGCGCGACAAGAGCTGGTACGCGGAGCGGCTGCCGATGCTCAGGGATCGCGTCCGTGTCAGGCTCGGCGAATTGTCCCGCCGCCTCGGCGATGCCGGCTGGCTCGACGGTGCGTTCAGCGCCGGCGACCTCATGATGGTGACGGTGCTGCGCCGGTTGAACGCGTCAGGCCTGCTGGACGAATATCCCGATATCGCCGCCTATGTCGCTCGCGGCGAAGCGCGGCCCGCGTTCAGGCGGGCGTTCGATGCGCAATTGGCGGTGTTCACCGGGGCACGCTTGGCGCCCTAAAGATCGAAATTGGTCGGCAGCATCACCACGTCACGAATGGTCATGCCGCGCGGCCGCGTCAGCATGAACATCACGACCTCGGCCACGTCGCTGGCCTCCAGCAGGCTGCCCGAGTCCCTGGCTTCCTTCAGCTTCTCGGGCGGCCAGTCCGCGAGCAGCGAGGTGACGACCGGGCCGGGCGAGATCGAGCCGACGCGAATGCCGTGCTTGAAGACCTGGCGCCGCACTGTCTGGACGAAGCAGTTGATCGCCCATTTGGACGACGCGTAGACCGGCTCCCAAGGCGTCGGGAAATGCGCCGCCAGCGAACTCGTGACGATGATGTCGCCTGTCCCGCGCGCGATCATGTGCGGCAGCACATCGTGCACGTTCTTCATCACGACGTTGACATTCAGGTTCAGCATCCGGTCGATCGCCATGGTGTCGGCCTCGACCAGGTCGCCACCGACATACGTGCCGGCATTCGCATGCAGGATGTCGAGCTGGCCGGCCTGCTCCAGAACGCGCGGCAGCAGCGTTGCGCAGTCTTTTGGGTCCAGCAGGTCGACCAGCAGCGGGATCACGGCGTCGCCGTGCTTGTCGCAGAGCGCCTTCAGCGCGGCCTCGTCGCGGTCGACCATCACCACGCGCGCGCCCGCGGCCAGCATCGCCTCGGTGCTGGCCAATCCGATGCCCGACGCGGCCCCGGTCACGGCCGCAACCTTGCCTTCCAACTCTCTCGCCATAGGGTCACCATCGCTGACGTCACGGGGATGCGGAGTATAACAATCCCGGATGGCGTTGTCGGGGCAAACCAGCAACGATGCAATCGTCCTCCGATCGAAGGAGGCGGCGCACAAAGCGCGGAACTGTTGCAAGCGCGTCACGGCGGCGATACGACTTCAGCGCGAGGAGCGTCCCATGCTGACCCTCTACTCCTATCCAGACCTGTTCGGTGTCGCCGACAACAACGGTTACGGCCTCAAGGTCTATGCCTTCCTGAAGCTCGCGGGCGTACCGTTCGCGCATGAGCATGTGTTCGATGCCTCCGCCGCGCCGCGCGGGCAGCTGCCCTATGTCGTGGATGACGGCGAGACGATCGGCGACAGCGAGACCATCATCGCGCATGCGACCGCGAAATACCGCCTCACCATCGACGCCGCGCTAACTGCGGAGCAGAGGCGGACCAACCACTTCGTCACGCGCATGCTCGACGATCTCTATTGGGTGATGTCGTATTCGCGCTGGAAGGACGAGCGTTATTATCCCGCGTTTCGCGACGCCTTCATCGCGCAGCACAAGCAGATCGATGCGGCAGGATTCGAGAAGGCGAAGGCGTATAATGCGCAGCGTTATCACTTCCAGGGCATCGGCCGCTACACGCCCGAGCAGGCCTATGCGCGGGGGCTCGCAGATCTGCAGGTGCTGGCGGAGATCGTGCCGGCGGCCGGCTTCGTGCACGGCGCGGCGCCGACTAGCGTCGATGCCGGCATCTACGGCTTCATCGCCAACATCTATTACTTCCCGATCCCGACGCCGCTGAAGGCGTTCGTCGATGCGCACGCAAATCTCGTCGCACATTGCGAACGGATTCACGCGGCGGTGACGGGAACGTAGCCCGGATGAGCGACAGCGACATCCGGGACCGAGGGTTGACCCGCATGTCGCTCTCGCTCATGCGGGCTACGAATTGAGCTGATCGCCCCTACCGCATCGTGATCGCGAGCCCGCTCAGATCCGCATTCGCCATCAGGCCGACTTGCGTGCCGGACAGCTCGAGCACGGCGCCCTTCTGGTTGGTCAGCACGATCGCACGCGCGCCGCGGCCCACTGCGATGCCCGCACCAGCGGCGCCGTAGACGCCGGCGATGTCGGAGGGCCGGTTGATGTTGGAGACGCGGCCGCGCAGCACGGTCTTGGAGCCGCCGAAGACGAGGCCGTAGTCGAGCCCGCCGGTCGAGAGCGAATAGGCGCGACCGCGAAAGTTCAGCACGCCCGAGCCGCCGGAACCGCCGATGATCCAGCCCGCCTTGTAGATCGTCAGCACCACGGTGCCGCCGTCGGCCAGCGCCGAGGTCGAGAGGCCGGCAAGCGCGGCAATGCCGACCAGCGCGGCGCGGAAGGTGGATGCGAACTTCATGAGGGTCTCCGGGGGCTATTCTTCAAGGGGGAAACGAATCAGACGCGAATGTATCCGATGCATCGCGGCGGCAACATGATGGGCGCGGACGTGAGTCGGGGTCTGTAGCAACACACTCAACTGTCATCGCCGGTTTAACCGGGCGATCCAGTATTCCAGAGAGGGCGATGGTGAACCGAGAAGCCGCAGCGCCCTGGATGCCCCCGGTCAAGCCGGGGCATGACGGCGGAGTTTGGCGCGACAAGACGCTCACCCGCCATCATGCCATTCTGCCCCTGTTTTGCCCGACGGAGCAACGGTTATTTTGCTTTTCCCGAAGTCAAAAAGAAAGCTCAATGATTCCCGCCGGATGCCTACTGTGCATGGGGTTGTTTTCGCGTTTTTTGTTGGAGGCGCCCCGACCTGCCGCTACGCTTGCGCGTCCCGCCATCCATCCGAGGTGATCTCATGCCGATCCAGCATTTCGCGCCCCCGCCCCACATCAAGGCGCCGCCGCTGTCCTTTGCCACGCGCACCGGCGATCTCCTGTTCGTCTCCGGCATTCCCGGCTTCGACGCGAGCGGCGCGCTGCCCGATGGCTTCGAGGCGCAGTTCGCCAACGTCGCCGTCAACATCAAGCGCGTGCTGGCGGAGGCCGGCGCTGGCATCCGCGATCTCGTCAAGGTCAACGTGTTGCTGACCCGCGCCTCCGACGTCGCCGCCATGAACGCGCTCTATGCCGGCGCCTTCGGGCCGCCGCCCTACCCTGCCCGCACCACCTGCGTGGTCCACGCACTGCCCGATCCGAAGATGCTGATCGAGATCGAGGCGGTCGCGTCGCTGGCCAAGGGGTAGACGTGTGATAGTCCGGCGACAGTCAAGGCATAAGGGGCATCCGAACAGCCGACCAACGACTGACATGTCCGTGAACGGTCGCCGCCCCGCTTGCCAGCCGCACCATTTTGCCGCACCAGTTTCCTCTCACGTTCCCATCAGGAGATATTTCATGCGTCGCGTTCTCGCCCTCTGTGCCGTTGCCGGCATCGCCACCTCCGTGTTCGCCGTGCCGGCCTCTGCCGCGGTCGGTTATTACGTGATCCGCTGGGACAACACCGGCATCTGCCAGGTCTGGAACGAGGACCTGAAGTACAAGCCGTTCCAGTGGGGCGTGTCGACCTACAAGGTCGTCAGCAAGCCGCTCCCGACCTTCACGGCCGCCTCGGAGCTCCAGATCAAGCTGCGCGGGGAGCGCCGCTGCACGCTCTAGGCGTGAGGCGACAGATCGGATTTCAAAGGGCGGATCGCGCAAGCGGTCCGCCCTTTTCTTTTTGGACGCGCCACTGGTTTTTCGGCCGAAATCACGCATTTTCCGCGCACCCGCTTTGAACCTGGCCAGCTGGCGGACCTACTCACATCTTGTTCGGGGCGCACCCCAAGCGTCCCGCGCCAACCAGCATCCTTGCCCGCTTGTTTTTGCCTGCTTGTTTTTTCACCTCCTGGCTTTGGAGCCAATCGATGCGCGCACCGGCGACAGCAACGATTTTCGCCGCATCGCTGCTGATCGCCGCAACGGCAAACGCACAGGCCGCGCAATCCTTCCGCGTGATCTCGCCGGTGTTCGGCCAGTTGGTCAGCTTCGCGATGCCGTCGAATTTTTCCGCGGTATTCGAGAACACCAAGGGCGGCCACTACATCCGCGAGGCCGTACTGAAGGGCGAGACGCCTGAACGCTGGACCGAGATGATCACCGTGACCGGCGAGAAGGGCATGACGCTCACTCCAGGTTCATCGCCCGAGAAATTCGCGGGCTCGATCGCAAGCGGTTTCAAATCCGCCTGCCCCGACAGCTTTGCGGCAAGGCCGCTTGGCGCCACCACGTTCGGCCGGTTCGAAGGTTTCGTCGCCGTGATCGGCTGCGGCCGCGTCGACAGCGGTCCGACCCGGCACAGCGAAACCGCACTGCTGGTCACGCTGAAGGGCACGAGCGACTACTACACGATCCAATGGGCCGAGCGCGGCCCCGAAACCGACCAGCCGCCGGTGAACGACGACCGCTGGCAGGCCCGTCTGCGCGCGCTCAGCCCGATCGAGCTCTGCCCGATCGTAGCGGGCGAAGCCGCGCCCTATCCGAGCTGCGTGAACAAGAGCTGAGGCTCGACTCCAAGTCCGACGTCCGTAGCCCGGATGAGCGAAGCGATATCCGGGAATTCAACCTACGCCCGGTCAGCCTCCCTCGGCTCGCTCACCGAAAGCAATCCCGCTTTCGCCGGCATCGCCCGCCCAATCTTCCGGGAGCAATCCCGCCCGCACATATCGGTGAAAGGACGAATGCGGCCAATCACAAACGCGCTGGACGTAGCGATGTTTAATTGGGTTGAAGTGAATGTAATCCACGTGGCGGGCGAAATCATCTTCGTCGCGAACCGTGTGCTCCCAGTAGCGTCGTTGCCACAGAGCCAATTCTCCATTGGACTGGCGGGCTACGTCGATACCCGCATGCAGTAGTGCGCTGCTGAAATGCCCCTTGATCCTTCGCCAACGTCCCGCGAAATCGGCGTCATGCGGCGGGAGGTTCATGACGACATGCAAATGGTCCGGAAGGATCACAATCGCATCGACCTCGAACGGGCGCTCCCTGCGAGCGGCCCGAAAGGCATCGCGCAGGGCGTCAACGTTCTCAATCAAAATGGTCGATCGGCGGTCGAAGAGCGCTACAGTAAAAAAGTAGGTGCCGCCGGGAAGAAAATTTCTGCGATACAGAACCATGGGCTAGACCCGTCCCGGATGTCGCTTCGCTCATCCGGGCTACAGGATAGCACATGAGCTCTCACGCGTCCTTGTAGGCGCGGGGATGGATCAGGATATCGCGCGCGGCGGCAAGGTCGATGAACGCTTGGGCGCTGCCGCCGTGGTCGGGGTGCATGCCCTTGGCGGCGCGACGATAGGCCTGGTTGATGTCCTCGCAGGTGAGCTGCACCGCGAGCGGTAGGCCGAGCACCTTGCGGGCGCGATCCTCGCTGGACAATTTTTTCGGCGCAGCATTGCGGCGGCCGAAGCGCGGCGCGGTCAGGTCGTGGACAACGTCGAGCACCACGCCGAGACGGCGCCGGGCCGCCAGCGTGACGCTGTGATCGTCATTGTCCACGGCCTGGCGCAGCACCGGAAGCGCCTGCTCGGCGGCCTGACGCAGCATGGTATCGGTGCTCATCCGCGCGACCTCGGCGACCAGCCGGCCCGCCTCGGCCCAATCGGCGCCGTCCGCCGACCGCAGGCGTTCGAGTGCGAATTTCCAGGATTCGAGCCGTTCCATCATGCGCGCAACGTTTAGCAATCAAGACCAGTATGCCAAGGCCGCCGTTTCCGACCCCTTAATTTCGAGTTAGCCTTTCATGAAACTTCGAAAAGAAATCGGGAGGAAATTGTCATGGCATTGCTCGCGAACCACATCGCAATCGTCACGGGCGCCGGTTCGGGCATCGGCCGGGCCATCGCGGCCGGCTACGCCCGCGAGGGCGCGCAAGTGGTGCTGCTCGACGTCAACGCCGACACGGTCGCGGAAGCCGCCGAGGGGATCCGCAAGTCCGGCGGCAAGGCCGAGAGCTTTGCGCTCGATGTCACCAAACGCGACGACTGCTTCGCGCTCGCCAAGCAAGTCGCCGACGAGGTCGGGCAGGTCTCGATCCTCGTCAACAATGCCGGGATCACTCGCCGCAACGCCTTCACCGCGGAGACGGAGACGGTGGCGAAGGACTGGAACGACATCATCTCGCTCAACCTCAACGGCGTCTTCAACATGACGCAGGCGTTCCTGAGCCCGTTGCGCGTAGCGAAGGGCCGCATCGTCAATATCGGCTCGATTCAGTCCTTCGTGCATCTGCGCACGCCGAGCTCGGCGGCCTACACCACCTCGAAACACGGCGTGCTCGGCTTCACTAAGGCGCTCGCGGTCGAGCTCGGCAAGGAGGGCGTGCGCGTCAATGCGATCGGGCCGGGCTTCATCGAGACCAACATCAACGCCAATGTGCGCGCGACCAATCCGGCGCTGGTGCAGGCCTTCGTCGATCACACCCCGCTGGCGCGCACCGGCAAGCCCGAGGACATCGTGGGTCCCGCGATCTTCCTTGCGTCGGACATGTCGGCCTACGTCACGGGAACGATCGTGATGGTGGATGGCGGATACCGGACGGTGTGAGCGGGATGATGCCTGCTTGGTAATGCGGAGTATGCTCGCGGGAACATGCAATCCGTGCCAATCGCGGCGGTGCGGCGGCATTCCCAAGGTCAATTGGTGCGATCGCCCCGCGGTTAACCTTTCGTTAACCAAACCCGCTCACCGTAGATTTACGGCTTGGGGGTCGTTTGTTCTCGATCCGCTTCCAAAGAGGGAGGCGGGCGTTGATCGGGGAGTGTGTCGATGACCACTGTTCATGTCGCTGCGTCCGAACCGGGCGCATATTTCCTTTCACCGAACCAGATCGTTCCGCTGCTGATCGGCGCGACCGTCGACGAGGTCGAGCGTGAGCTCGTCCTGCAGACGCTCGCCCGTTGCGACGGCAATCGCACGCGCGCCTCGCGCGTGCTCGGCCTCTCGGTGCGCACGCTGCGCAACAAGATCAGGCTCTACGCCGCCTCCGGCATCGAGGTGCCGGCCTATCACGACTAGCGCGCGACGTGCGGCCGATTGGTGTTGATCAAGCCCAGGCGCGAGCCCGGCGGAATTGCCGCTGTCGTCAAACGCCGCTAATTAGCTTGCTTCCGGTCAAGGGAGCAGCGGCGTGGCAGACGAACAAAAACGGCAGGGACCTCAGGGACCGCGCGGACGGCAGGGCGAACCGGGGCGGCCGGGACCACAGGGCCATCCGGGCAAGCGGGGCCCCGATGGCGCGCGTGGCAAGCCGGGGCCGCAGGGCAAGCCGGGTCCGATCGGAAAGGCCGGACCACTGGGCAAGCCCGGCCCGCAAGGCAAGCAGGGCGAAGCCGGACCGCGCGGGGCAGCCGGTGCACAGGGACCTGTCGGACCGCAAGGGCCGGCGGGGCCGCAAGGCCCGCGTGGTGAGGCCGGTCCGCCCGGCCCATTGCCGTCGATCGAGCAGGTGCTGCCGTGGCTCGATCAACTGTTCGACGCCTGGGACGAGCGCCGTCGCCAGCGCGAGCGTGAAGCCGCCGAGCGCGAGGCGCTGGAGGCAGCCGTGCAGGAGACCGACGACGCGCCCCTCGGTGACGAGGACGAGGACAGCGAAGGCGACAATCACAGGAAGAAGAAGAAAAAGAAGAAGCACGGCTAGGACTGACAGACGAATCTATTTCGTCCCATTCTCGCGTCGCGGCAGCATGCCCATGCGCTCGAACTGCCAGCGCATGGCGCGGTACCAGAGATAACCGACCGCTGCGCCGCACAAGGCCAGGATCACGACGTTCGCGCTCGAGAACGAACCGCTCCACCACGTCATCCACGCTGTCCACAGCAGCGTGAAAACGACGGCACCTGCTTTCAGCGGAAGAAGAGGGCGGCTCATGGTCGTGCTCCCGGGTGTCAAAAGCCCGGCGAACATCATCGCGCGTTGCGACCGCTTTCACCGTGAGCCAGATCACGGAACGGACCTTCGAGCCGCCTAGCCGAAGCGCAGCCGCGAACGTTCCTTGGCCTTTTCCGCCTCGGCCTCACGGTCGCGTGCCGGGGCGTGGGTGTGCAGCGACGTCAGGAGTTTTCGCGCAGCCTCCGCGACCTCCGCCACCGCACGATCGAAGGCCGCCTCGTTGGCCTGCGAAGGCTTGTTAAAGCCGGACAGTTTCCGAACGAACTGGAGCGCGCTGGCGTGGATCTCATCCTCCGTCGCCTCCGGCTCGAAGTTGAACAGCGTCTTGATGTTGCGGCACATGCACTCTCTCCTGACCTTTCCCTCAAGGACGACCGGCGAAAACGAAATCCTACATCCTTCCGGACAGTTCTGCTAAGTTCCGCCGCAACGCGGCCGCCGACCAGAGCCGCACGGGGGAAATATAGACATGAAAGCTTCTTGCGCGGCGCTGTCAGCCATCCTGTTGTCCGTCTCTTTGTCGGCCATCTCGACGTTCGCATGGGCGGCCGATTATCCGGCACCGAAGCAGGGCGACTGGGTCGTCAGGGATTTCAAGTTCCACACCGGCGAGACCATGCCGGAGTTGAAGCTGCACTACACCACCGTGGGTGAGCCGAGCGGCCAGCCGGTCCTGGTGCTGCACGGAACCGGCGGCTCGGGCGCGAGCATGCTGTCACCAGCCTTTGCCGGCGAGCTGTTCGGCGCGGGGCAGCCGCTGGATGCATCCAAATATTACATCATCATCCCCGACAATATCGGCCATGGCAAATCGTCAAAACCGTCCGACGGGATGAAGACGAGCTTCCCGAAATACGATTACGAGGACATGGTCGAAGCCCAGTATCGCCTGGTGACGGAAGGGCTTGGCGTCAAGCACCTGCGGCTCGTCATCGGCAATTCCATGGGCGGCATGCACACCTGGTTGTGGGGCGAGAAATATCCGAAGGCGATGGACGCGCTGATCCCGATGGCCTCGCAGCCGACCGAGATGGCGTCGCGCAACTGGATGCTGCGGCGGATCATGCTCGACACCATCCGCAGCGATCCCGACTACAATGGCGGCAATTACACCAGCCAGCCGCGCATGATGAAATACGCGATCACCGCCTACGGCATCGCGAGCATCGGCGGAACGCTGGCCTATCAATCGCAGGCGCCGACGGCAGCGAAGGCCGACAAGATCGTCGACGAGCGGCTGGCCATGCCGATCACGACAGATGCCAACGACTTCGTCTACCAGTGGGAGTCCTCGCATGACTACAATGCCCGCGAGAAGCTGGAGGCGATCGAAGCGTCGCTGCTGCTGATCAATTCCGCCGACGACGAACGCAACCCGCCCGAGACCGGCATCACGGACGCTGCGATGACGCGGGTCAAGAACAGCAAACTGTATCTCATCCCGGCCAGCACCGAGACGCGCGGCCACGGCACTACCGGAAACGCCAAATTTTACAGCGAGCAGGTCCGGCAATTGCTGCAAGCCGCGCCGCAGCAAACGATCGAATCTGCGCGCCGCTGATTTTGCATCGCATCAACGGCCAGCTATGCCGCATATTATTTGAGCATGCATTAGGCTGGCGGCTCGGGCTTAATCGCATCGATGCACGAATCGACGCGCGGGAAAATCGCGCGCCAATGGCACGACACGCGATGAGGAGGATCGCATGCACAGGCTCGCACTGTGCGTTTGGCTGGCCACGCTGACGAGCGCCGCGTTTGCGTTCGACAACGGGCAATATGATCACGTCCCGCCCGACATCCGCGCTTGGTTCAAGAGCGTGATCGCACCGAACGGTGTGCCCTGCTGCGACGTCTCCGATGGCCATCGCACGGAGTACGACGTGCGCAGCGGCGCCTATTGGGTGCCGATCGAGGGACAATGGATGGAGGTGCCCGAGCGCGCCATCATCCGCGACCGCGGCAATCCGGTCGGCCAGGCCGTGGTGTGGTACGTCCATCACCGCGGAGCCGTCATCATCAGTTGCTTCGTGCCGGCCGATGCGGTGTAGCGCGCGATAGCGCCTCGGCACCGCGCGTGCTAGTTCGGCCGATGGCTCCTGCGAACGACAGAACGCGCGCTGTGATGCGCTTTGTGCTGGCAGCGTTTTACATCGTGGCTGGCATCGCGCATCTGCGGGTCGCCGACAAGCTGCTTGCGATCACGCCGGCCTGGGTTCCGTTTGCAACACAGCTGATCCTCATCACTGGCGTCTGCGAGATCGCAGGCGCAATTGCGCTGGTGACGAAGCCGCTGCGCTGGTGGGCGGGCGTTGCGCTCGCGCTCTATGCGCTTTGCGTATGGCCGGCCAACATCAAGCATGCCATGGAGGGCATCGACCTTCCACCCATCCCCGACAGCTGGCTCTATCACGGGCCGCGGCTGGCGTTTCAGCCGGTCTTGATCTGGTGGGCTCTGTACTGCGCTGGCGTGATCGAGTGGCCGCGGCGGCGTGACAAGGGGGATAGCGATCGCGCTGGGAGATGATATTCTCAGGCATTCCACCAGGGAGACCTTCGTGACTGATCTTTGCGCCGAAGACCTCGCCACCATCTATGCCCAGCCGAGCCCACGCGTGATCGCGAAAGCGCGCCCCGCGATCGATGCGCATGCGAAGAAATTCATCGAGATGTCACCGTTCTGCGTGCTCGCGACGTCGGGAGCGGACGGCAGCGTCGATGCCTCACCACGCGGCGGCGGCGTTGGCTTCGTCCACGTCGCCGGCCCCAACCAGCTGCTGATGCCTGATCGCTCCGGCAACAACCGGATCGACAGTTTTCGAAATGTCGTCGAGGGCTCGGGCTTCGTGCATCTGTTGTTCTTCGTCCCCGGATTCGACGAGACGCTGCGCGTCGGCGGCCGCGGCACGCTGTCCGCCGATCCGGACCTGCTCGCCTCGATGGTGGAGTTTGGCAAGCCGCCGCGCGCGGTGCTGAACA
Organism: Bradyrhizobium sp. MI1.11; assembly: GCF_055811255.1. Classification (NCBI taxonomy): domain Bacteria; kingdom Pseudomonadati; phylum Pseudomonadota; class Alphaproteobacteria; order Hyphomicrobiales; family Nitrobacteraceae; genus Bradyrhizobium; species Bradyrhizobium sp. MI1.11. The sequence continues at coordinate 8,261 of NZ_JBVVPM010000090.1, read as the reverse complement.
TCGCCGTCAGCGAAGTCTATTTCCACTGCGGCAAGGCCCTGATGCGCTCGAAGCTGTGGTCGTCCGAGAAGGTGCCGCGCTCAGTGATGCCGAGCATCGTCGAGGTGGTCCACGAGCAGACCGGCCTTGGTGAGCCGCAGAGCCAGGAGATCGTGGAAGAGCTCTACAAGACGCAGTTCTAGCTGGCGTCCTGGACTGTCGTCCCGGCCTGGCGTGCAATTGCGCATCAGACCGGCACGGAGTTTGTGGCGGCGATAACGCGCCGAACTAGTGCCCCTCGCCCTCGAGCCCACCAACGTGCTTCTGGGTATAGAGCTCGAGGCCGATGCGGCCGATCAGGTCGAGCTGGGTCTCGAGGAAGTCGATGTGGTGCTCCTCGTCGCTCATCAGCTTCTCGAACAGGTCGCGTGTGACGTAGTCCTTGACGCTGTGGCAGTAGGTCGCCGCTTCCTGGTAGAGCGCCCGCGCGCTCATCTCGGCGGCGAGATCGCACTCGATGATCTCCTTGACGTTCTGGCCGATACGCAAGGGATCGAGCACCTGCATGTTCGGGAAGCCGTCGAAGAACAGGATCCGCTCGGTGAGCTTGTCGGCGTGCTCCATCTCCTCGATGGACTCCTTGCGCCAGACCTTGGACATATCCCGCAGGCCCCAGTTGTCCAGGAAGCGGTAGTGCAGCCAGTACTGGTTGATTGCAGTCAGCTCGTGACGCAGTGCCTTGTTGAGATAATCGATAACTTTTGCGTCGCCCTGCATGGTTCACTCCAGCTCTTGCAGTCCAAATCGGCCGTAAACCGAATTTAGAACGCTTCTAAATGAGTTTGAAGACTGGAGCAACCGGCTACGGGGCGCAGCCGGTGAAATGCTCAGCCAGGGTTGCGGAAGATTTCAGCAGGCCGCGAGGGCGAACTCGGCCGGCTGGGCCGTCTCGTCATTGGCCGCCACAGTGTGGTTGTGCGGACAGCCGGAGCAGCAGGACGTGGCACAGGGGCCGAGTGCTTCGTCGATAATGGTCTTGATCGTCCGAGCGCAACGGCCGCATTCGGCGCTACAGCCGAGACACCCATAGACCTGCTTGGCATGGCGCACAGCGTCGTCGGACTCGGCGACGGCGGCGCGGATGTCGTCATCGCTCAGCACGTTACAGGAACAAACGATCATGGAAGCGGCAGGCCCTTTGGTGATGCGCCATCATCGATATTTAAGGGGCCGGCCGGATGCAAAAGGAAAAAGCGGAATTTGAAGCTATTCCAAACTAGCCCGGAAACAGCCTAGAACGGCTCTAAAATAGGGCCTTGCGCTGGATCAAGATTGTGGCGGATCTAGTCGCCCCCGCCGCCTCCACCATCGCCGCCGCCCCCGCAATCTCCGCCACTACTGCCGCTATCGCTGCTGGAACAGCTGCCGCCGTCGGTCGAGCTGCCGGAACTATCGCTGGAAAACCAGCTCCCAAACGAGGAGCCGTCGCTCGTGCCGGTGGCGGTGTCGCCACCGCCATTGCCGCCGGCCCCGGCGCGGGAGCGCCGCTGGCTGCGGTTCTGAAGATGGGTGATCCAGCCGTAGCCGATCGCGAAGACGACCCCGGCAGCGATCAATGCATTTATCATCGCGTTACCCATCATCGCCCTCCCCTGGCTGAGCCGCGGTCCATGTTAATTGGTCGCCCCCGGCAAAGGTGCCGTTCATTGATCATTCAATCGAAATATGGAACTTTACCCTCAAAGAGTTCCCGTGTGCTTTGTTCGAAAGGTCAGCCAATGAAGAAGTCGCTCCTGGCAATCGCTGCCGTCGCCGCGGTGGCCCTTAGCGCCGCTACACCAGCCCAGGCGCAACGCGGCGTCGCGGCGGGCGTGGCAGCCGGAATCATCGGCGGCGCCATTGTCGGCGGGGCGCTGGCCTCTCCGTATTATTACGGACCGGGCCCCGGCCCCGGCTACGCATATGGTCCGGGATATAGCCCGGGCTACTATCCGCCGCGCTACTACGCACCGGGCCCGGGCTACGTCGCCGACGACTATTATGGCGACGGCTGCGTCTGGCAGAAGCAGCGCTTCTGGGACGGTTATGCCTGGCGCGTCCGCCGCGTCAGAGTCTGTGGCTGAAGTCGCCCCAAGCAGATTCATTCCAGATGCGCCGTTCATCTCCGGGCCTGAAAAAGACCGCTTTTTCTCGTCACAGCTCCGTGTGCGTTTACCGGGGATTGACCATTTGCGCGCTTCCTAACTGCAAGGCCAATTCCATCAGAGTCTGCGTGAACCTTTGAACCCCGGACGCTCCTAACAAGGAGCATCCATCTCTCAGGAGAGCCAAGAGTATGAAGAAGACTTTAGTTGCCGCCCTTATGGTTGCGACGATCGCCGGTTCGCTGGTGACCGCCACTCCGTCCGCCCAAGCCCATGACGGCGTCGGCGCCGGCATCGCAGCCGGCCTGATCGGCGGCGCAATCGTCGGCGGTGCCATCGCATCGAGCCGTCCCGCCTATGGCGGACCGGTTTATGTGGCCGAGCCCGGCCCGCCGCCGCCGCCCTGCTACTGGCAGCGCCAGCGCTACTGGGACGGCTACGGCTGGACCGTCCGCCCGGTTCGCGTTTGCTACTGATCTGATCGCACGGCGTTCATGAGCGCCGCGATCGAAGCCCGGCCGAGCACCTCGGCCGGGCTTTTTCTTTGGCGAAGAACTGCGGCTCGCTATCGCGCCTGGATCGAGCGCAGCACCTCTTCGCTCGGCCAGCAATCGACCTTGAGGCCTGCCGACTTCTGGTAGGCGCCGAGCGCAGCGCGCGTCTGCATGCCCGCCTTGCCGTCGATCTTGTCCTTGTAGAGCCCGACGCGCGTGAGCCCGCGCTGCATCGCCTCGACATCCTTGGTGCGCAATTGCTTCGAGGCAGACCACGGCGTCGCGAACGGCTGCGGGCTCGTCATGCGGTCGGCGAGATGGCCGACGAACAGCACGTAGAGATCGGAGAAATTGTATTCCTTGATCACGAAGTAGTTCTTCGTGGTCAGGAAGGACGGGCCGTAGATGCCTTCCGGCTGCAGCAGCGAGGCCGGCTGCGCCTGCTCGGCGGCAGTGAGCTTTTGTCCGCGCACCGGCACAAAGCCTTCGCGCAGCCACTGGCCGATCGGCTTCGTCACCTCGGGCACGCCGGCGGTGCAATCGACCTTGGCCGGAGCTTGCACCTCGTAAGCCCAGCGTACGCCGCTCTGCCAGCCCTTGTTGACGAGCTGCTGCGCGGCGGAGGCCAGCGCATCCGGCACCGAATGCCAGATGTCGATGCGGCCGTCGCGGTCGAAATCGACGCCGTGCTTGTAATATTCGGACGGCAGGAATTGCGTGAGCCCGGTCGCGCCGGCCCACGACGAGCGCATGTCCTTGCGTGTCACCACGCCGTCACCGAGAATTTTCAGCGAGAGGATGAACTCGTTGCGATAGGTGTCCTTGCGGCGGCCGACATAGGCCTGCGTCGCCAGCACGCGCACGAGATCGTAAGGCAGCGTGTAGCGGCCATAGTCGGTTTCGCGGCCCCAGATCGCCAGCATGACGGTGGCGGGCACGCCGGAGTTTTTCTCGATCTCCGTCAGCGCGGGACGATATTTTTGCAGCAGCCGCTGCCCCTCGCCCGCGAGGCGCGCGATCGAGGCTTCCCTGACATAGTCGGCCGGCACCTGCACGAACTCGGCCTGCGACGGCGCCCCCGTTGCGGGCCGCCCCGGCAGGATCAGATCCGGCAGCTTGTAGTCAGGCTCGAGCCCGCGCGTCTCTCGCTCGAACGTCGCGCGCGACACGCCGGCGGCCTCCGCGTCCGGCCACAGCGAGGCGATGAACTGCGCGAAGGCGGCGTCGGCAGCGCGGGCGGGCGACAGGCCGCAGGTGATAGCGATCACCGCAGCTATGAGCACCCGCCGCATCATGCTGAGATCACCGCGTCAGCTTCTTGTACTTCACGCGATGCGGAATGATGCTGTCCTGGCCGAGCCGGCGCATCTTGTCCTTCTCGTAGTCCTGGAAGTTGCCCTCGAACCATTCGACATGGCTGTCGCCTTCGAAGGCCAGGATGTGGGTCGCGATGCGATCGAGGAACCAGCGATCATGGCTGATAATGACGGCGCAGCCGGCGAAATCCTCCAGAGCCTCTTCGAGCGCACGCAGCGTGTCGACGTCGAGGTCGTTGGTCGGCTCGTCGAGCAACAGAACGTTAGCGCCGGATTTCAGCATTTTCGCAAGGTGCACGCGGTTGCGTTCGCCGCCGGAGAGCGCGCCGACTTTCTTCTGCTGGTCGGCGCCCTTGAAGTTGAACGACGAACAATAGCCGCGTGAATTGACTTCCCTCTTGCCGAGCAGGATCAGCTCATTGCCGCCGGAGATCTCCTCCCATACGTTCTTGCTGCCATCGAGCGCGTCGCGCGACTGGTCGACGTAACCGAGATGAACGCTCTCGCCGACCGTGATGGTGCCCTTGTCCGGCTCTTCCTGCTTGGTGATCATCCTGAACAGCGTGGTCTTGCCGGCGCCGTTGGCGCCGATCACGCCGACGATTCCGCCGGGCGGCAGCTTGAAAGTGAGATCGTCGATCAGCATGCGATCGCCGAAACCTTTGCTGAGCCCTTCGAAGTCGACCACGTTCTGACCTAGGCGCTCGGCCACTGGAATCGTGATCTGCGCAGTCTGTGTCTGCTTTTCGCTCGCCTGCTTCAGCAGTTCGTCATAGCGCTGATAGCGCGCCTTGGATTTGGCCTGGCGGGCTTTCGGCGAGGACGCGATCCATTCCTGCTCGCGGGCCAGCGTCTTCTGATGCGCAGCGTCCTCGCGGCCCTCCTGCTCGAGCCGCTTCTGTTTCTGCTGCAGCCAGGACGAGTAATTGCCCTCGTAGGGAATGCCCTTGCCGCGATCGAGCTCGAGAATCCAGCTCGTGACGTTGTCGAGGAAGTAGCGGTCATGGGTGACGATCAGGATCGCGCCGGGATAGTTGCGCAGATGGCCTTCCAGCCACGACACCGATTCCGCGTCGAGATGGTTGGTCGGCTCGTCCAGCAGCAACAACTCAGGCTGGTCGAGCAGCAGCTTGCACAGCGCGACTCGGCGGCGCTCACCGCCAGAGAGTTTCGACACGTCGGCATCGTCAGGCGGACAACGCAGCGCGTCCATGGCCTGGTCGACCTTGCTGTCGAGATCCCAGAGGCCCTGGGCCTCGATCTCGTCCTGCAGCTTGGTCATCTCGTCGGCGGTCTCCTCGGAGTAGTTCATCGCCAGTTCGTTGTAGCGATCGAGGATAGCCTTCTGCTTGGCGACGCCCAGCATGACGTTCTCGCGTACGCTGAGTGCCGGATCGAGATGCGGCTCCTGCTCGAGATAGCCGACGCGGGCGCCCTGGGCGACCCAGGCCTCGCCGTTATATTCCTTGTCGAGGCCTGCCATGATCTTGAGCAGCGTCGACTTGCCCGAGCCGTTGACACCGAGCACGCCGATCTTGGCGTCCGGGTAGAAGCTCAGATGGATGTTATCGAGCACCTTCCGGGTCGGGTAGCTCTTGGTCAGGCCCTGCATGAAATAGATGAACTGGCGCGCCATCGGTCCCGAAAACCTTCGATTTGAGGAAATTTGCTTGCCGCCGATGTAGCGATCCCGCCCCCAAAGGGCAATGTTTTCCCTCCGTTCACCACGGATGAATACGGGCCGGACACCATCCCGCCACCGATCCGGACAATTGAAACTATCTTTTAATAAATCAGGCCAAAGCTCGGTTTCGCGCGGAAACAGCGCCACCCGCTCAGAATGAACGGGAGCACAGCGAGACAGCGTCATGGCCATGATCGAGACCCATTCCCTTCCCGTTCCGGCGGAAGCCGGCAGCGCCTCCGCATTTGCCTCGGAGATCAAGGGCTTCTGGAAGCGCTTCTTCGCCACCGCTTTCAACCCCTACCGGCCCGAACTGCATTACATGCGCGGCCCCGGCCCCGCCTGGCGCGCCAAGCACGGCATGAATGCGCCGTTCCGGCTCAAGCCCCGCGACCTCTGAGCCCTTATCACCTGTCGGATTTTTGAAGACGCGAACGGCTTGCGCACGGTCCTGATTGCGCGCAACCATGGCCTGGTTCCACCTCTCGCCATGGAAGAACGCTGATGACGCGGCTGCGCTGTGCAATTCTGGACGACTATTTCAATCTCGCCCTCGACGTCGCCGATTGGCAAAGCCTGTCCGACCGCATCGACGTCACCGTGTTCAGCCATCCCTTCGCCTCCGAGCAGGCCGCGGCGAGCGCGCTGGCCGATTTCGAGATCGTCTGCGCGATGCGCGAGCGCACCGCGTTCCCGAAGAGCCTGTTCGAGAGCCTGCCGAAGCTGAAGCTGCTGCTGACATCAGGCATGCGCAACGCCTCGATCGACATGGAGGCCGCCAAGGCGCGCGGCGTCACCATCGCCGGCACGCAATATTCACGCGATCCGACTGCGCCCCTCACCATGGGCCTGATCCTGGAACTGACCCGCGGCATCGGCCGCGAGAACGCGCGCATGCATGCGGGCGAGCCCTGGCAGACCTTTGCCGGCGTCGAGATCGAAGGATTGACGCTCGGCGTCGTCGGGCTCGGCAAGCTCGGCAGCAAGATGGCCGGCATTGCGAAGGCGTTCGGCATGAACGTGATCGCCTGGAGCCCGAACCTGACCCCGGAGAAGTGCAAGGATGCCGGCGTCGGCTACGCTACCAAGGAGGAGCTGTTCGCCAAGGCCGATATCGTCAGCATCCATGTGGTGCTGAGCGAGCGCTCGCGCGGGCTGGTCGGGGCTGCCGATCTCGCGCGGATGAAACCGACGGCCTTCCTCGTCAACACCGCGCGCGGGCCGATCGTGGACGAGCAGGCACTGCTCGAGGCGTTGCAGCAGAAGAGGATTGCAGGCGCCGGCATCGACGTATTCTCGGTCGAGCCGCTGCCAACAGACCATCCCTTCCGCAAGCTCGACAATCTCGTGCTGACGCCGCATCTCGGCTACGCCACCGAGGACGGCTTGCGCATCCACTACAGCCAGATGGTCGAGGCGATCGACGCCTTCACCAAGGACGGCGAGCTGCCGCGGAAGCTGGCGTGATGCCTCAGGCCGCCGAGCGCTGGCTGGTGGGCTGCCGTGCCGCATCGGCAAAGCCGTCGCGCCAGGAGGCATGCGCCGGCAGCCAGCCGAGCTCGCGCTTGGCCTTGCTGTTGGAGGCTCCGCGCACCTCCGTCATCATCGCAACCATATGCTCGCCCGCAAGCAGGCGGCCGAGCCAGGCGGGAATGTGACGCGGCGGCTTGGCACCGAGCAATTCGGCCAGCGCGGGCAACCAATCCTTCACCTGCGCCGGATGATCGTCGACGATATTGTAGATGCTGCCGGCGCGCCCGCGTTCGAGCGCGGCAAGCGTGGCAGAGGCGGCATCTTCGGTGTGAATGAACGACCACGTGCCGCCGCCATCGCCGATCACCGGCACACGCCGGTGGCGCAGCTGGTCGATCATCGCAGGCGAGAGCGTGCCCGTGCCGGGTCCATAGAAGAATCCATAGCGCAGCACGATACCCTCCGGCTTCGTCGAAGCGGTGACGCTTCGCTCCAGATACCGGATTGCCTCAAGCGTGCGTCGCAGCTCTCGCGGCGGATGCGGGTCGAGCTCATCGGTCTCGGTCTTCACCGTTCCCCCGGCGCGACTGAAGGTCCAGCCGCAGAAGCTTTGCGCGATGAAGCGCCTGGCGCCGGCCTCGCGTGCGGCATTCAGCAGAATGTCGGTTCCGCGGGTGCGGAGCTCGTTGGTTCGCGCGAAGGCCCGATCGAAATGCCGGAGGTCCGTGGCGGCCGCGAGATCCGTCATCTGGTGAATGACGGCGTCGGGCTTTGCCGCAATCACCGCAGCGTGCATGCTGCCGGCATCGAGGCCGTCGGCGACGACCGGCTCTGCACCCAATCGACGCACCAAATCTGTTTTTGCCGCATTCCGTGTCGTGCCGATCACCGAATGACCCGCGGCGACCAGCGCCGGAACAAGATACCGACCGACCGCGCCGGTCGCGCCCGCAACAAAGATGCGCATCCTGTGCTCCTCAATTCGTTGCAATCCTCCCGGACGTAATCGAGGTGCGGAGCCGTTCAAGTATGCGCAAGTAGGACTTGCGCGCATGCGTCAAATGATGACGGGGGGGGGGGGGGGGGGGGGGGGGGGGGGGGGGGGGCGGGTAGGGGGGGGGGGGGGGGGGGGGGGGGGGGGGGGGGGGGGGGGGGGGGGGGGGGGTGTGGT
>NZ_JBVVPM010000089.1:0-21365 GCF_055811255.1 Bradyrhizobium sp. MI1.11 | reverse complement strand
CGGCGCCCCCCCCCCCTCCCTCCCCCCCCCGCCCCCCAAAAAAAACCCCCCCCCCCCGGGGGGGGGCGGGGCGCCCCCCCCTAAATTAAACGCGGCCGGGGGCCGCCCGGGCGCCCCCGGCTCAATCCTCATTCTGCGGCTTGCGAATACGCATCACCGCTCTGCGTCTCGTTTGGCGCATCTGACTGATCCTTGGGCTTGGTCGTCCTCAGCAAAGACGGCAACCAGTCGGTCGCGGCCAGTAACTGTTCGGCGGCTTCCGCCATATCGACCTTCTTCATATCCACCATACGCTCGGCCGCCTCAACGCTCACGCCTTCGCAAACCGCCTCCAGAATACGCGTCTTGGTGACGCGACTCAGATAACTGCGCACCGTCGGCCGCCAGTATCCGGTCATGTCGAGAGACACGGCTTCCGCCAGCCGGTCGGCTGTTGCCATCGCGTGCGGCCGCCGCTCCCACGGCAGCTGAACCGCATTGACGGTCAATGCGGTGCAATGCGCAAACAAGGCCATGCGGCTATCATGGTCGAGTTCGGCCACGAAAGTCCAAAGACCAGTGACATCCCGGGGCATCTGCCTTGCCCAATTGGCATGACGATCCGCCCAGGCCTTGCCGGCCGGTGTATCCTCGATCCCTTCCGCATGCCCAGCCAAATCCGTCTTGGCCAGCTGGATGCCGACGACATGCGCATCCGCACCGAGATAGAAGATTTGCGCCGCGAGCGCATGCGTCCCTGCCAGGATCGCGGTTTCGGGCTGTTCGCTCAGATTGAGGCGCAATCCCAAGGTGCGATGTGCGGTGAGGTCCCGAACGAGAATGTCGGACAGCGGGCGGTCGTCCTCTTCCTCGTCGGAGGCAGCTGCCCCCTCATCGCTCTCATCTTGCAATGCCTGGTCACCCGCTCCCTCCGGATCGACGACCGCCGAGGCTCCCGCAGTTTGCTCCGTTTCGGATTGCGGCTTTTCGTCCGCGGGCCGGATGAAACCGCGTTCGATCCGGACGGCACCGTCGTGATTGAGGATCACGAATGCACCGCCACGCGCGACGTCATCGGGGTCGTACGCCTGCCGTTTGGCTTCTAACCGCTCGATCTCGACCTCAAGCTCGCCGAACCGGGCGTCCACATCATCAGGAAGTTCATCGGCCGTCTGGTGCCGTTCGGTGAGGCGGTCGAATTCGGTCTGTACCGTTACAAGAGCGGCCTGATCTTCCGCCGAAAGCTCGACAGGATGCGGATAGGTGCGGCGCATGCCGTGGGCGTGCGGGAAATCAAGATGGGCTTCCGTCCATTTCCATCCCTCGGCCGCCCGAACCGCATCGGCTTCGCGACCAAGCTTTGCCGTGACCAGCAAATCAAGCAGGGCCACGTCTTCCAGATAGCCGCCGCGATCCTCGGTGAAGAGGTCGCGAAGGATCGAGCCGCCTGCTTCGGTGTACGCTTCAATACCGACAAAGCGCGCGCGGCGGTCGGTTGCGGCCACATGGGTTTCGGTGAGCATGCGACGGATGGTGCTGGCATCCCGGTTATAGGATAGCCGCTCATAAACACTTTCCTGCCGGGCGTGATCATCGGTGATGGCAAAGGCCATCAACTGCTCAAGAGCCAGATCGCCCTCACGATAGACCTGCATCAGCTTCGGAGAGACTGCGCCCAACCGCAGGCGCTGCCGCACCACATGCGGCGTCACGCCAAAGCGGGCGGCGACTTCCTCGGCACCGAAGCCGCGCTCTTCCGCCAGCTTCCTGAACGCCTGGAACTGATCGGCGGGATGCATGTTTTCCCGGGTGACATTCTCGTCCAAGCTGATTTCGTGCGGATCGTTCGCGGTATCGACGATGCACCGGATCGGCTCGGTCTTCTTGATCTCCTTCCGCTTCACCCGCAGAAGCTGGGCAAGCCGCCTGCCCTCGCCGATGGTCACGAAATAGAACCCGGTGGCCGCCCCCTCTCCATCGACCTCCGGTTCAACGACCAGATTTTGCAGAATGCCCTTGGCGGCGATGCTCGCCGCATAGGCCTCGATCGCCGCATCGCTGTGCGGCGTCTTGCGCGCATTCTTCGGGGACTTCTTGAGCTTGTTGAGCGGAATGAGAACTAGCGTTCCGTTCTCGGGGAGTTGTTCAACGTGCTTGGCCGACATGATCGATCTCCTTTTGCTTTCATGGGTGCAGGGCGCACTCCGCGCCTGCGCCCCTGCCCGTCGGCGAGACCAGGGGTAGCAAGTGCCAGGGCGACCCGAGCGGAGGGGGATCGCCCGCCCGAAGGGCCGCTCGAAGAGCGGGTCTGCACAAGCGCGTGCCAGGATTTCCGGTGTTGAGGATCTGAGAAAGCGCGGAAGACCGGGGAGACCGTTCGGGTCGGCGCCGGCATGACCGGCGCTTCGCCCTGGCGCGCGCGAGGGGCGGAGCCCCTTAGATCTGGAAAACGGGGCATGTTGGCTGGTGCAGGCCGTGCCCGCAGAGAAAAGAGGCACCCGCAGGAGGGTCAGCATAGCGCCGATGCGATAGCGGCGGGACCCGGGACCGAGTGCAGTCGCGAGACCGGTTAAAAAGGCACCCGAACGAAGGGCAGTGATAGCGACGCCGGAATGAAATGACGGCGGGACCAAGCGCGAGTGCCTCCGGCGAGCGACACACTTTTCTGCGGGAGGGATCGAAGCCGCACGGCCGAGACGCTACGCGGCTCGGTTCACGAGAGCCCGGTCCGGCACTTGCCGGACGCGCACAAACGGAAATGAAGCGCTAGCTGGGGGCTTTGGATTTCCTCGCGGGTCGCGGGCGGTAGCACTCCAAACCCTGAGTTCCTACCATTGCGAATTCCAGCCACGTGTTAGCAGCCGGAACGAATGACGGACAAAACGATTCGCCGTATCAGGAGCTATTCCTATGCTGATGACAAGTGAACGAAGACCGGCGATACGGACGATGTGCGGATGGGCGATTGATGTGCTCCAGTAAGCTGGCGCGGTCCGCGAGTGCGAGGACCACGGCTGGATGCAGGACCGCGCCGATCCGCATGCAAGGGAGCGGGCCTTCTATATCGCCCGCGTAGCCGCAGGCGTCTTGCCTGATGCAGCGGCGGCCGAGGTTCGCGACGTGCTGAACTCGATCGGTGATACCTGCCCAGATTGCCCTCCTGATTAGAAGGACCCGCGCCGAGCACGACGGAAACTAATCCCGCGCGCGCCGCAGCGCAGTTTCCAATCGTTCCTTCTCCTTATCCCAGCGGACTTTTTCGGCCTGCGATCTTTTCTCGATAGCCTCGACCTCGGCCTGGATAGCCGCGGCCCGCTTCACGTGCTCTTGCTCAGCCTTTTGCTCGCAGCCTGCGCCTTGTCGACAGCCTGCTGACGGCGTTCACGGTCCTTCTGCCTGGCAGTCTCTTCCTTCGCCTGTTCAAGCTGGCGCCGCTTCTGCTCCTTTTCGGAGGCGAGAGCGGCCTTTCGTTGCGCAGCCTTGTCGACGGGGCGAGAGGAAGGGTTCTTCGCCTTTGGACCTTTCGACTTGCGAGCGGCTTTCGTTGGTCCGCCGCCGCCAAGATCCGTGGGCAGTTCGGCATGTTCGCTGAAAGATCAGTCGGATCCGACCGGGCGCCTGAGCACGACGCCGGGCTTTGCCATGGTCGCGGCGATGACGTCCGGGTCGTGGCTCTCCTTCGCCGCGCCCTGGTGGAAGAGATTGCTGTCTGCGCCCCACGCTTCCAGAGCCGCTTTCATGGAGGGAGCGGCGATCGCCAAATCGAAGAAGCCCAGCGAAGTCTGGTAGGTCTTCAGTTTTCTGGCCATGAGACGCTTCCCCGCCCACTGACCGCCGCCATGCGATCAGCTCTGCTGTCTACCTCGAGCAGAGAATTTCCAAAGCGGGCGAACAGAGCGGCCGGCCCGGAAAATATCCCGACGCATCCGGTGTGTCGGAGCGAGCTTTCCGTGGACCACCACACAGATAGCTTAAGCCGACTTCCGCTGCGGTTTGGCCGCCGGCTTCCTTGCCGCTGCCTCCTTGGCCGGTTTCTTGCGGGCGATGGGCATCAGCATTCCCTTTTGACCGCTTGCGACCCTTGCGTGGTTTCTTCGATGGCTTGATCCCTTTGCCGGCTCAGCGCCGCCGATGGTCTTACGCAGCGCGTCCATCAGGTCGACCACGTTCTCGCAGCGGGGACGTCTGCGGTGCATGCCGCAGATAGGACTAGGTTTGTCGATTTCGACGTCCGCGCGGCATCGATGGAGTACCCGCAAACTAGTACCTTTGCCGCTACACTAATGTGTTGTTTTTCATCCCCCGAAAGTACAACAGAATGCGCTCCACCCACGAAACGCGGGGCTGACTTGCACCTATTTCCCCGGCCATGTACTTGCGAATGTCGAAGGTCATGTCGCCGACCGCCGCATTCGGGTAGTGCGTGCAGGAAGCCGACCAGCGGCGAAATCGTTCGGCCTCGGTGACCAAGCCGGAATTGCCGTCGTACGCGAGATACGCGCCGGGCTTGGCCCGTCGGCTCCATGGCGCCACCATCTGCACGACCAGTCCGACCGCGAGCGAGGCGAGCACGCCGTTCGACCACACTACCTGCGGACGCCCGCCGGCGGCGCCGTACCTGCGAGATCTTCCGCCAGCGCCGCGTCGGTAACGACGCCCATACAGCGCAGGCACGGGCTACCGGGCTCGGACAGCACCACTTGGCCAGCAACCAGGTGGCCATGCCCGCCACCCAGCTCATGCACGTCCATACCCTGGTCGATGTACGGGATCAGAAAGCGCCGACAGAAGGCGTCGAGCTCGTCTTTGCCCCGCACGTTGTCGAGGCCGCCCACGATGACCGCGCAGCGCTTCAGCGCGTCGCCCGCGAGCTGCCATTGCTTGCGATGGATCTCGACGCGGGCCTTCGGATTGATCGCGAGGATCATTCTTTTCATGATCGCGACCTTCGCGGTCCGCTTGAGCACGTACCACCAGGTGCCGCCGATCAGCCTGTTGAGATTGGTCAACGAGATGTGGTCTGCGTCCACCAGCACGAAATTGCCGATGCCGACATGTGCGAGCTGCTGGGCGACGTGCGAATTTCCGCCTCCGAGTCCCACGAGGCCGACTGTCACCTCCGCCAGCCGCTGTTCGCTCTTGGCGCCAAGAAAGCTCTGTCGGTCAAGCCAGCTCATATTTCGCACCCCATTGTTCGACGATCGGCTGATCGACTCGGATGAAGCGGTCGATCGATACGGAAGGTTTGCCGGGCTCGAGCCAGAGCAGGCCCATCGCGCCATTGTCGCTCAGCACCAGGAGACCGTGCGGCATCTTCGGGCAGGACTGGAAGAAGCCCGGAACGAATTCGTTGCCGCTCTTCAGGTCGACGCCGCTGAACCCGGGAAGGCCGCGCCCGCCGTGGGTATGGACGTGCAGGAGCGCCGACGCGGGTCGGTAGGCCGATTGCGCGGCCTTGCGCATTGCGTTGGATCCGATCCGCGCACCGACGCCCGGGGCGACTTCGTAATCCTCGTCGGCGACCGGCATGTATCCGCGGACCAGCAGCATCAACCCGCCCGGCGCGGCGGCGGCGCCTGCCGTCAGGAAGCCGACGCGCTCGTGCGCGAAAAAATGGGGGCGCGCGAGATCGCGCCGGACGAGGTCCAGCATCGGACCCGTAATCTTCAGTGCTACCTTCATTTGAGTTGCCCCAGGTGAATGGCGAGGATCTCGGCCCAGCGCAGTGATGCCGGCACGTAGTTGTAAGACATCGTGTGCCAGGCCCTGCCCATGATCTGATGGACGGTCCAATTCTGACCGCGGTTCGGAAAGGACTGCGACAGGAAGAGGCGGGTGGTGTAGCTGCCATGGCTGCGCGGGCAGAGCAGGCCGTCGACCGTCGCCGTGCCTCCGTCGTGCTGTACTTTCATCGCCGGCAGGTAGACGAGGGGCTGGCCTCCCTCGTCCCAGAGTTCGGCGCCGCGGTTGATCCGCCGCAGCGCCGCGAGTTGAAACTCGGTGGTCACGACGACTGTCCCACCGGCGGATGGGAGGCGAATTCCATCCCGTCCTTGACCTTGAGGCGTTCGCTCGGCGCCATCTCGCGGAAGACGCCATCGATGCCGATGATGTCCAGCTTGTAGCCGGCGGGCACGCCGAACACCGCCATCAGCTCCTCGGTGGTGTAGATGCGGCGCTCCAGTTCGAACTCGACATCGCCGCCATAGATCACCGTCACCGTCTTCTTGCGGTGCCGCAGCTTGAAGCGTTCGACCCCGCCGCCGCCGATGTCGACCTCATCGTCGTCCTCGAAGACCTGATCGACGCCCAGACGTTCCAACCACAGAGCCTGATCGTCGGCGGCGCCAGCGAGAAACTTGATCTGCGAAGCAATCAGCTTGTTGTGGGGCCATTCCATCGCCAGGCCTTCGACGAAGAACCGGTGAGTGTCGCCGCCCTTGATCACGAAGAAGCGGCTGACCTTGTTCTTGTCGAGATCGGAGGTCTCGGTGGGACGCAGCGATTCCAACTCGCCCGTCCCGAGATGCCGCAGCACGACATAATCCTCGACCGGGTGCCGGCCAGCGGCCATGCAGACCTGGGCGCCGGTGACCTCGGGGTCATCGAACGCGACCGTGGCGAAGTCGAAATTGGCGTCGCCGATCTGGACTTCGAACGAGCGGGCCTTCGCCTGCTCGTCATGGGAACTCGTCAGCACCGTATCCATGAGCCGTCTCCTTCGGGTGCGCACGGACAGGCGCCGTTTGCCTTGACGAAATCCCGGAAGAGACCGATGATTCCGAATCAGTCCGTAATGAGACTGTACCTTATGGGACTATTTTTGCAAATCGAGTACCATTTGGCACAACCCGAGGAGCCCTATGGACATCAGCAACCGGACACAGACCATCCAGCAGCCAGAAGGACCACGCCCATCGTCGCTCGATTTCTTCTTCAAACTCGCGGAAATCTGGGACTTGAGCACCGAGCAGCAGATCAAATTGCTCGGATCTCCCGGCCGCTCGACCTATTTCCGTTGGCGCAAGGATGGCGGCGACGTTTCGGCGGATACCCTTGAGCGGATTTCGCATCTGGGTTCCGTCTATAAAGCTCTCGGGATCCTGCTCGATTCGCCCGAGGCCGCCGTGCGCTGGATCCGCCGGCCGAACCGCTATTTCGAGGGAGCATCGGCCCTCGACGTCATGCTCACCGGCAATCTGAGCGACATCATCAGGGTGCGACAGTACGTCGACGCCCAGCGCGGAGGGTAAGTTTGGAGTATCCGCAAATCTCAGTCGACGACCAGTATCGTCGGTTGATTCCTTCTAAATGGCCGACCATCGACATTTACGAGAAGTTCGGTTCTCGCGAGATGCAGACGTTTGCCGCCGAGCTCGAGACGATCACCAACCCGCGTCTTGCAGCGAAAGCCCGCATCACCGGCGGCGACATTTCGTCCGACTCCAATTCTCCCAGGCTGCAGAACTGGAACCACGCGCCTTTCGCCTATCCTATGCCGGAAGGCACGTATTCGCTTCCGCCGCCGTACTCGGTCCTGGAACTCGCCGCCGACGAGCGGGGCGCGCTCGCTCGCGCGATCATTCGACGCGAGGAATTTCTTTGCCGCACCGACGAGCCGGCTTGCGGTGTCGATATGAGGATGATCACCAATAGGGTCGTCGGGAAATTCGTCGATCTTCGCGGACTGCCGCCCGAGACGTCGCAGACGGCGCGGCGGATGATGGGACAGCGCCTTTACGAGGACGGCGTTCACGGCGTCCTCTTCAAAATGGCCGAACTGCCAGGCAGCGAGTTCATCTGCATCTTCAACAACGAGGTGCTGGTGGACCGCGGCGTCCAAGGCGCCCACTTCCGCTTCCGCTGGGACGGCGAGCGCATCAGTCGCCTTTACGATTTTGCCGCCGACCGCGATATCGATCGCAACGACATCATTGCGCATTCGATGGCGGCGTTGGGGGTGGCTGGATAAGGAGCGCCAACATGCGCACGTGGCTGCTTGTTGCAATTTCGCTGATCGCCGCAGCCTTGTTTGGGCAAGCGCCGGAGTTCGCGCAGCAGTATGCCCAACGCCTCGGCGGAGCCATCGACGAACTCGACCGCATCGTAAGTCACTTCGACGAGGACTCGCGACGCTCGGGGTACGACCGCCCCGGCGCGTTGGCGCTGATGGGCCGAAATCAAGAACAGCTTATCCGCGACCAGGCGACCAGAATGTCGGAGACGATCGATCGCCTGGCCAAGCTGCGAGCGCAGCAATCCGCGATGAGCCAGCCAGGCTCGTTCACTCGCGTCGCCGCCTTTGCGAACGGCTACGACCAGGACATTGCCAGCCGCACCTGGAGGGACTTTCAATTTGCCTTGCCTATCTCGGTCGATTCGGTGCTGTTCATGAGCGCCGGCTTCATCGCCTCGCTTCTCCTCCTTTGGTTGGCGGCAGTCGGACTTGGGCGCCTGGCGAGACGCGAAGCGTCGGCGCAATAGAGCGCAGGCGCGAGATCGAGGCGGACGCCGCAATGAACAACGCAAAGAAGCGGCCCAAAGGGCCTGACATCGGGCTCCATCAGGCAAGGCGTCTATGCCAGCTCGATGAGGGCGAACGATTGGCGTTCATCGCCGAAGGCCTGCCAGTCATCCTGCGGAGTGCACAGGGCTTCTGGACCGCTGCAGAAAAACTTCAGGCGCACAGTCGGGAAGCAAAAGTCCTCGAGAACTATGCGGACGAAGAGGCCGCCAAGATCCTGATCCTGATCGACGCGGTGCGTTGCCCACCAAAACTCATTGCGTCCCGTCTGAACAAGATCGTCGGTTGGTTCTACAATCACCTAGCGCGGTTGATATATGCCGAAGCAGTTTCGTGGAAGCCAACGCACCTTGCCGAGCTTCGCGAACACGTGGATCGGCAACGACACGGGCACTATCTCGAAGGGCACGCCGGCGAATACATCACGCCCAATTGGGCCATATATCAGCGCGAGAGCCTGCTCTATGCCGATGTCGAGGCCTATCAGGACGGCAAACTGGAATGGAGTGCGCCGCGCGATCCACCCTACGGTCATTTCGGATCGTTTCGGCCGCGCGCGCTGCTCGTCGCCGAGGCCATGGAGCAAGTCGGCATGTTCACGCCCGCCGGATTGAAGGCGGTGTCCGATATCTGGGGCAGCCTGGAATACAGGGAGAAAGAAGATCACCACGACGGCAGAAGGCTGACCGAGCAATTGCTGACGCGGTTGCATGCCGAGGGCCTAATTCTGGATACAGCCAACGCTGAACATGCCGGGACACTGTACAATGAGTGGCAGATCCCGATGTACAACCTTGAATTCTCTCTCATCCCAGTATCGCTTGAGGAACTTGAGGCGGAGCAGGAGCGGGAGTTGTGGTCCATGGTTGGCGATCCACGATAGGGGCAGCCGACAGCTCACCGCAACTGGCTGACCTGACAATCCATTCAGTCGCCTCTCAGTCGAAGACCACGGACACTTCCATCGGCGCGAAAAAAAGGGGCGCGGGCAGTTGAGCGACGATCGTGTACCCACACTGCGGACCGCGGTGATCCAGGGCCCCCTGGCGTTCCAGATGCGCCGCTTCGCGGCGGCGCAGGCCAACGACTGCGGTCTCCAGATCCTGAACTTGCCACAGGTCGCCGCAAGGCTCGCCGGTGGTTTCGCGATTCCGGCTTCGGCCGATCAGTTGGAGCCCGCAATTCAGGAGGCGCTCGACGAAGGCGGCTTCGACGAGCTCGAGCGCGTGCGACATCTGCCGGGCATGACGCGGGCGGTGTTCCGGACCCTGAGGAAGATCTGGGCGGCGGACTTCGATCTCTCGGCGCCGGGCCGTGACAGTCACCGCCGCATCGCGGACATGTCTCGGATAGAGGTCAGACTGAAATCGCGCTTGTCTCCGGCAGCGATGACGCCACGGGAACTGCGCGACGCCGCGCTGAAGCGCGTTCGACATGCGCCTCGGATCATCGGTGAGATGCGCATCGAGGGATTGTCCTTTATTGCGCCGGTCTGGCGACCGTTGATCGAGGCGCTTCGCGAGGTCGTCCCAGTCGAGTGGACCGCGCCGACCGGAGCCGACGCCGGCTGGTTCCGTGGCACGATCTCGAGGCTGGATCCGGCCTCGACCAAACAGCCCGCCGTCGTTTCGTGCGCCGACGTCCGCCACGAGGTGGTCGAGAGCTTGAGATGGGCGCGGCAACTCATCGCTTCGGGCATCGCGAAACCCAACGAGATCGCGATCGCGTCGGCTAACACGACGGCGTGGGACGATCACTTTCTCGCATGCTCCGAAGGCACCGGCTTCCGGCTTCATTTTTCCCATGGAGTTTCGGCGCTCGCCTCGCGCGACGGACAACGCTGCGCGGCCTTGGCCGACGTCCTGATGCACGGCTTGAGTCAGCAGCGCGCTCGCCGGCTTTTCGCCGTGAGCCGGGGACAAGGCCTGCCGCCGGACGAACTCCCGGACCGTTGGCTGGACGCCATACCGCGAGGCGCGGCGCTTTCGAGCGTGTCGGATTGGAGGCGCGCGCTCGAAACGGCAGACCGCCAAGCGCCTGGACGAGTTTCCGCCGACGCCACCGTACGCCTCCTGGAGTTGCTCGCGAAGGGACCGGACGCGGCGGACGAGGCGGCGGCGATGTTCCTTCATGGACGCTCGCTCCGGATTTGGCAGGCCGCAACCCGTTCCGCACCGACCGATGCCATCGAGTTGTCGTTGCGGGGCATACGTCTCGCGTCGGATACGGATGCGGCCGATGCCGTCGTGTGGTGTCCGGCCGGCGATCTCGCCGCCGCACCCCGCCCCCACGTGCGGCTGCTCGGACTCACGAACCGAGGTTGGCCGCGGGGAAGCGGAGAAGATCCGATTTTGCCCGACCATGTCCTTCCGGCCAACGCCTCCGACGTCGATCCGGTGTCGCGCGCGGACCGCAGGCATTTCGCCGTCATCCTCGCTGCCGCGTCTGGAAGCGCCGTGCTTTCGCGCGGCCGCCGAGGCCCGCAAGGCGGTCGTGTCGGTCGCAGCCCGCTGCTGCAGAACCGCAAAGAGACCGTCCTTCCACGCGAGCGGATTCCCGAGCATGCCTTCAACCATTCCGACCGGCTGCTGGCCCGCCCCGAAGAGGCAGCCGGCATCGATCAGGTCGGTTCGGCTGGCCGGTGCTGGCATGATTGGCACGTCGAGCGCCTCACGGACCACGACGGATGCTTCCAGCCGGGTCATCCCGCCGTCAGGCGTTCGATCGAGAGGGTTCAGTCGGCGACCTCGTTGCAACGGCTCCTGCGAGACCCGCTGGGATTCGTCTGGAAGTACGCTCTCGGTTTCGACGTCCCGCAGGAGCGCGAGCAGCCGCTGACGATCGCGCCCGACGAATTCGGCAAGCTGGTGCACGAGCTGCTTCGACGCGCCGTCGATGCCCTCGAACCGGAACCTGGATACGCGAAGGCGTCCGACATCCAGATCGAAAACGCGCTCGAGGATGCGAGCAAGGTCGTTCACGCCGCGTGGCCCCTCGAACGTCCGGTCCCGCCGAGGCTGCTGTGGACCAATACCGTCGGCTACGCGAAAGCGATGGCGCTGGCCGGCCTCCTCCGAAAGGACATCAACGAAGACGGCACGCGCAGTTGGACCGAGGTGGCGTTCGGTCAATCCGCCGGCTTCGAAGCCGGTCGCGAACTGCCGTGGGATCCGACGATACCGGTCACAATACGGGGCACGCCCGTTAGTCTGCGCGGCACGATCGACCGGCTCGACATGCGAAGCAATCCGTTTGCGGTCAGGGTAACCGACTACAAAACGGGAGCACCGCCCAAGAACGCGGCCCGCATCGTGATCGGCGGCGGTGCCGAACTGCAACGTGCCTTGTACGCGCTTGCGTGTCGGCAACTGCTCGAAGAAGAACCAAGGGTCTTGGCGAGGCTGCTGTATCTGGCCGGTGAGCCGTTCGAGGTCAGATTGCAGGATGTCGATGCCGCGATCGTCCGGATCGGCGACTTCGTGAGCGAGGTCATGGCAATATTGGACCGAGGAAATGCGGTACCTGGAAGGCTCTCCTACGACAGGTCCAACGACCTTCGATTGGCCTTTCCCGCTTCGCCCGGTTACGAACGTCGCAAACGCATAGCATTCGACCGTGCTGCGGGAGGACTCTCCAAATTCTGGAGCACGCCATGACACCGCGCAACGACGACGGCGACCGCCGCCGCGCATTGACCGAGCTCGATTCGATGCTGCTGGTCGAAGCCGCCGCAGGCACTGGAAAGACGTCGCTGCTCGCGGGGCGGGTGGTTATGCTGCTCGCCGGCGGTGCGGCTCCGAGGTCTATCGCGGCGATCACCTTCACCGAGCTCGCCGCGGGCGAGCTCCGCCAACGGATCGCTCACTACCTCGACGCCCTGCTCTCCGGAACCGTTCCGGACGAAATGCGGTTATGCATTCCGTCGAAACTGAAGGCGGCGCAGCGGAGATCGCTGGAGAAGGCGAGCGAGTTACTGGACGAGTTGACCTGCTCGACCATACACGGCTTCTGCCACGACCTGCTGCTGACCTATTCCGTCGAGGCAGCGATCGATCCGGGCGCAGAAATTCTCGATCGCGATCAGGCCGATTTCATATTCGACGCGATCTTCGATCATTGGTGGCGCGATCGGCTCGACGAGCCCCGTCCGGCCGATGATGCGATCACGGTGGTGGCGCGAAAGGATCCGACCGGAGCCGAGAAGCTCCTGCGCGACTTCGCCAAATCGAGGCGACGCCATCGGAATGCCCGCCCCCTATCGCCCGACCTGGATGCCGACGCTCACCTCGGTTTCGGAGAGAACGTTCGCGAGTTCCGCCGCTGGTACGACCGTGTCGGGGGACCGCGCGACGCCGAAAGCGATATCGCCGATCTCGAAGCGTTGGCCACGCACTTCGAGCGCAGCTTTGCGGCGGGCCTCGACTTCGCGCGGTTGTGGGACGCGGCGCATCCCGCGACGCTGCCCTTGATGCGGTCCAAATCGTTTGATCTCCGCGAATACAGGCGACGTTCGATTTGGAAGCGCGCCAAGGGTGACGTAGAGGGTGGGCCTCTCGCCGACCAGGCTGAACAGCATTATGCGCGATGCCGCGATGCCTACGGAACGCTGATGGGTCGGATCGCAACTGCGATCGTCAGCGTGTTTTCGTCCGAGCTCGACGGACTCCTTGCCGAATACGAAGCGTTCAAGCGGCGAGCGGCGGTAATGGATTTCGACGACCTGCTGTTCACCTGCCGCGAGGTCCTTCGCCGATATCCCGAGGTACGGGCCGCCGCCGGCAAACACTTCTCGCGTATACTGGTCGACGAGTTCCAGGACACAGACCCGGTGCAGGCGGAGATTCTATTTCTTTTGGCAGGATCCGACGGATCTGCCGGTGCTGCTTGGCAGGAGCGTCGCCTGAGACCTGGCCAACTCTTCCTGGTCGGCGATCCCAAGCAGGCCATCTACCGCTTCCGGGGAGCCGATCTCGCCACCTACCTCATGGTGCGGAACGCGATCGAGACCCAGTTTCCCGACAACATACTTCGGGTCACGGCGAATTTTCGCTCGAGACCGCGCATCCTCGAACACATCAACGGCTGCTTCGCGGGACCGCTCGCTGCGCAACAGGCGGGGTACGTCGCGCTGCAGGGCACGAGAGACGACGCCGATTACGGCTTTCCGAGCGTCGCCAAAGTATCCGTCGATCTGTTGCCGAACACCCGAATAGACACTAGCCGGGACGAAGAGGCTCGCGCTGTCGCCGAGATCTGCAGCCGCCTGATCGGCAACGTCGAACTGAAACTGAACAACGGCGGCAGCAGGCGCCTGACGCCGGGGGACATCGCCCTGTTGGCGCCCGTCTCGACCGAGCTGTGGCGCTACGAGCGAGCCCTCGAGGAGGCCGGACTACCCTTCGCGTCGCAAGCCGGAAAAAACCTCTTCAAGCGGCAGGAGGCCCAGGATCTAGTCGCGCTGGTGCGAAGTATCGTCGACCCGCGCGACACGCTGGCCTTGGGTGCCCTTCTGCGAGGGCCCCTGGTGGGTCTCTCCGAGCAGGATTTGCTCACGATCACCGCGAGCCTTCCCGTTCCGCCGGGCAGCGAGTCGGCCCGCCTCTCGCTAAACACCGACCCGACGATCGTACAGAACGATCTCGCGCGAGAGGTGCTCGGCATATTGCGCGATCTTCGGCTCCGGCTGCGCGTCACAACGCCTGCGCTGCTGCTCGCCGAAGCGATCGAACGGCTTCGCGTGCGCGCTATCGTCGCCGGACGCAGTGCGGATCAGGCCGCGCGCTCGCTCGCCAACGTCGATGGTCTGCTCGAGCGCGCCGGAAACTATGGAGTGCGCGGGTTCGTGCAGTTCGCCCGGGATCTGGACGAAGATTGGTCAGCCGGCACCGGCTTCGCCGAGGGCATCGTCGAAGCGGACGGCCGATCCATCGAGATCGTGACAGTCCATAGCTCAAAAGGCCTTGAGTGGCCGGTCGTCATTCCTATCAACCGGGCCTCGATGCCGCGTCCGCCCGAGCCCTTCGTGTACCGCCGGAGCGACGAGAGCCTGCACTGGGCGCTCGGTCAGGTGACGCCGCCCACGCTGGAGAGCGCGCTGCAAGGAGAGAACCAGGAAAAGCGCGACGAGAACCTTCGGCTACTCTACGTGGCTTGCACGCGCGCCATGGAATTGCTCGTCATTCCCGACTTCTCCTGGTGCGACGAGAAGTCCTGGGCGAAGCAGCTCGAC
The DNA here is from genome assembly GCF_055811255.1 of Bradyrhizobium sp. MI1.11. NCBI lineage: Bacteria > Pseudomonadati > Pseudomonadota > Alphaproteobacteria > Hyphomicrobiales > Nitrobacteraceae > Bradyrhizobium > Bradyrhizobium sp. MI1.11. The sequence continues at coordinate 6,633 of NZ_JBVVPM010000089.1, read as the reverse complement.
TTCGGGCTCGACGACATCCCTGAACTGGACGTCTCGAAGCTTCGTCGCGCTGTCGTCACCACACCTAAGTCGAGCGAGAATCGACAGTCGGCGGAGGTCTTCGCCGAAGAACAGTCGCGGATCGAGCGAGGCTCTCCGCCGATTGTATGGATCAAACCCAGCGAGAGCGATCCGGATGTCCTGTCGACGCAGCTCCCGGATTCCACCGAAGATGGAGCGCTCGACGCCCTGGTGCTGATCCAGGGAAGTCGCCTGCGCGGCATCATTCTGCACAAGCTCATGGAGGAGCTGGCGACCGGAGAACTCGCCGCGATAGCAAGCGATATAAGAGAAAGGGCTCACGACCTTTGCCGGCAGCTCGCCACGGACGCGACGCCGAACGGCAAGCCCGATCCCGACGAGATGGCAGACACCGCCCTTCGCACCTTCACCCTGCCCGAATTACAGCCGTTCATTCATCGGCTCGTTCCGGAAGTGCCGTTGTATGGCGCAACGAGCGCTGGCGCCAGCGGACTGATTTCCGGGCGCGCCGATGCGGTCGCTCTGGCAGACGACGGCGATCTGGTCGCGTTCGATTGGAAAAGCGACGTTGCGCCGAGCGGACGAGATCGCATGGCCTATCGAGAGCAACTCGGTCAGTATCTTCATGTCTTGGGCGCACAGCGCGGCGCGATAGTGTACATGACATCTGGCCGCATCGACTGGATCACCGCGAAAGGTTGAGCGGGCAGGCCGGCACACATCGCGTAGTTCTCATCGACGAATTCCGTCCGCTGTTCCGGACGCGCGTCCTTCTGCCAGCGCCTCGAGCAATCGATCGTCGAAAATAGCCTTCCCTTGAGAATTTTCCGTCTCGCGTCGGCAACGGCGAACCAAGCCGCACGGTCGATCTCCGGAAAGGCCCGACGGCGTCCGGAACGTGGCGGCCACTCCAATTCGAAGGTGTTGCTGCGGATGAGCGCGGCATCCCAATCGCCTTCGACGGCCCACGCCTGGACGACCTTGCCGCCCGGTTGCCGTGCCTCACCGAGTGGCAAGAAAGGTCCCTCGGGGTTGTGTCCAGTTTCTTCGGCGAATTCGCGCCGGGCGGCGGACAGCGGCGCTTCATCGGCGCCGATCAGACCTTTCGGGATGCTCCAGGCTCCGTCATCCTTGTTCTGCCAAAATGGTCCGCCTGGATGACCGAGCAAGACTTCGAGATCGGTGGCGTGTCCTCGAAACAGAGTAGCCCCGCGCTTTGTGGCTTACGCGAAGCCATCGCGCACGCTAGGCTGACTTCCGCTGCGGCTTGGACACCGACTTCTTAGCGGCGGCTTCCTTCGGCTTCTTGCCGGCGATCGGCATCAGCATTTCCTTCTGGCCGGCTACCGCCTTGCGCGGCTTCTTGGCCGACTTCTTCGGCGCCTCTTTCGCGGTCGCCGCTCCTCTAATGCTTTTGCGCAGCGCGTCCATCAGGTCCACGACGTTCTCGCCCCGAGGACGTTCTTTCGCGGTGACGGTCTTGCCGGCTCGCTTCTGGTTGATCAGATCGATGAGGGCTGTTTCGTACTGGTCTTCGAACTTGTCCGGCTCGAAGTGACCCGCCTTCTGATTGACGATGTGTTTGGCGAGATCGAGCATGTCCTTCGTGACCTTCACGTCCTGAATGTCGTCGAAATACTCCTTCTCGGAACGGACTTCGTAGAGATAGCGCAGCAACGTTCCCATCAAGCCCTTGTCCAACGGATCGAGTGCAATGATGTGCTCCCGATTGGTCAGCACCACGCGACCGATCGCAACCTTGTTCATCTCCCGGATCGTTTCACGGACGACGGCAAAGGCGTCGTGACCGACCTTCCCATCCGGCACCAGGTAGTAGGGACGGATCAGATACCTCGGGTCGATTTCGCTGCGGTCGACGAACTCGTCGATCTCGATGGTCCGCGTCGATTCCAGCGCGACGTTTTCGAGCTCTTCCTTCGTCACCTCGATGAAGGTGTCGGTGTCGACCTTGGCGTACTTGATGCGGTGCCCGGTCTTCCGGTTGAGCTGGTTGAAAGAGACCATTTCGGATTCCGACGTGGCCGGATAGAGCGCTACCGGACAGGTGACGAGTGAAAGACGCAGGAAGCCTTTCCAGTTCGCGCGGGGCGCCATGACGGGGAACTCCAATACTGGTGCTGGATTCAAGACGATCCGCCCGGCTTGGTTCCGACATCGGGGCCATCCTAACGGGATGATTTTTTCTCAGCGACCATCGTAGCCGGACTCGACTTCTGTTCACTTTATGTTCTAATTCGGAATGACCGACCGACCCGCGAGCTGGCGCATGCCGACCCCGAAGCAGATGGAAAAACTGGCCGCTGAAGCCGCCCGCAGGCCAGCTCTCCCCGCGGCGACTCAAGATGCGCCGCTCCCGGCCGAATACTGGGAATCGGTCCTCAAAGACCCGCGCGCCGAGGCGACCGGAGCCCAGATGCGGCAGCGGCGTCTTTCGGAAATTCAGCGCCACGTCCTGCGCATCTCCTGCCGCCGCTGCGAGCGAACCGTGGAAATCCAGACCGCCGATGCAGTCCGATTGTATGGCGGCAACGCGGTCTGGAAGGACGTCGCGCAGCGGCTGCTCGACAACACCTGTCAGCAGCGCACCGGGAGGCATGAAGAAGACGGGTGCTGGCCGGCGTTCGAGACGCCGTAGCCCGCTCTGGATTGCCGATCCGATCTCTTTGCGCCTGGATGTCCGGATGGCCCCGAAGTATCACCCTACGCCCCTGTCGGGCGGCGACCGAAAGGCTCTGGCGAAAGAGCTCGGCAAGGCGCGGGCAATCGCCAACATCCTGGCTACCCGATCGGCGGAGGCGCGATCGAAGGGGGAAGCGCTCATCCAGCAGGCCGACAAGCTGCTATGCGAGAGTTGGAACGAACGCATGTGTTCAGACGGAGAACCGATTGATCCGTCCCCGACAATCGACCAAGCGGTGAATGGCGGCTTCCCTTGGCTGGAGATCCAGTGCGCGCGCTGCAAGACGCCGAGCGACGTTGATCTCGCGGCGATGAAGCATCCACCGACCACCTTCGTGCACGATCTCGCCAGCCGGCTGCGCTGCCGCAAATGCGCCAAGGCGGGCCGGCGTCCTTCCGCGACTCTGCTACAACTGGCCTCGCAGCCGCGCCACCCTCGGACCGAAGCCTGACCGATGTGCTGGTGTGGACGGCCTCTCATCCCCACGGTTTGATGGCGCTCTCGGCGTCACAGAAAGATGAGAGGAAAGTCTAATGAATATTCCCGTTCGTATCGGCATGGATACCTCGAAGTCGGTGTTCCAGCTTCACGGTGTTGATGAAAATGAGGTAGTGGTTGTCCGGCGCCAATTTCGGCGAGCCGAGATGATCCGCTACTTCGAGCGGCTTCCGCCGGTTCTCGTCGCCATAGAGTCTTGCGGCAGCTCGCACCATTGGGGGCGCCTGCTCCAATCTTTCGGGCACGAGGTAAAGCTGATCCCTCCTCAATACGTGAAGGCTTACGTGAAGCGCGGCAAGAACGACGCGGCCGACGCCGAGGCACTGTGCGAGGCGGTCACCCGGCCCAGCATGCGGTTCGTACCGGTGAAGTCGAAGGAACGGCAAGCGGCTTGCATGTTGATGACTGTGCGGGAACGCCTGGTCAGCGTGAAGTCGCAGCTCTCCAATGCTTTCAGGAGCTATGCCGCTGAGTTTGGTATCGTCGGGCCCGCCGGCCAGCAGAACGTCGCGGCACTCATCAAACGTGTGCTCGAAGACGAAAGCCTGCCGGAAATGGCGCGGGATCTCTTCCGCCTTCAGGCTGACGAGTATGCCGCGGTCCAAGCTCGCCTGGCGAAGATCGAGGCCAAGCTGATGAAGTGGCATCGCGAGGATGACATCAGCAGACGTATTGCGACAATTCCAGGCGTCGGTCCGATTGGGTCGTCGATGCTCAGCATGAAAGCGCCGCCGCCCGAGACGTTCAGATCGGGTCGCGACTTTGCGGCGTGGCTCGGGCTGACACCCAAGGATCATTCAACTGGCGGCCGGCAAAGGCTCGGCGGCATTACAAAGGCCGGAGATTCTATACTGCGATCGACGTTGATCGTCGGTGCAACCGCACTGCTGAGGCATATCCGAAAGGGCCGTCATAAGCCCACACAATGGCTCGCTTCGCTGCTGGGGCGAAAGCCGCCAAAGTTGGTCGCGGTGGCCTTGGCAAACAAGTTTGCCCGCATCGCTTGGCGCCTGATGATATCGGGTGGCGTGTACAAGCAGCCGGTAGCCGCCATGCCGACTTGATCTGAAATCGGCCCGCGAGCAGGTTGCTCGGCGGATTGCCCACGAACTTGCAGGACGCAGTAGATGGAAGGACCGATCGGTCGATACGCGCGAGCTTCCGAAGATTACACTGGCACTAAGAGTGTCGCCCATGTGCTTGGAGCGTGCGTAGCGAACACCATCTCGGCCAGCGGGCTTTGTCCGCGCAAACAGGCCGGACATCTGATAGCAAGCGATCTGGCCAAAAGTCTGCTACAATCCTGACAAGTGGGGGGCCGTCCACATCTGCAATCTCTACTCGATCACGACCAACCAAGCCGCGATCAGCGCGCTGTTCCGCGTCGTGAACCGATATGTTGGTAATCTGGCGCCGATGCCGGGGGTTTTTCCCGATTACAAGGCACCCATCGTGCGCAACGGGGCCGAGGGCCGCGAACTCGCTACGGCGCGATGGGGAATGCCGTCGTCGTCAAAAGCGCTGATGGACGCCACCAAGAAACGAGCCGAGAAGCTGCAGGCCAAGGGCAAGACCGTCGATTTCAAGGAGCTGCTACGGATGGAGCCGGACGGTGGCACGACCAACATCCGCAACGTGAAGAGCAAGCACTGGACGAGATGGCTGGGAGCCGAAAACCGCTGCGTGGTGCCGTTCAACTCGTTCAGCGAGTTCGACAAAACCGAGGGCGGTGATATCTGGTTCGCGCTCAATGAGACCCGGCCCCTCGCCTGCTTCGCCGGCATCTGGGCCAACTGGACGTCTGTCCGGAAGGTCAAGGAAGGCGAGACGACCAACGACATCTTTGCGTTTCTCACGACGGAGCCGAACGCAGAGGTCGGCGCCATCCACCCGAAGGCGATGCCGGTGATCCTGACGACTGCGGACGAAGTCGAAGCCTGGATGACGGCCTCTCCGGACGAGGCCCTGAAGCTGCAGCGGCCGCTTCCGGACGACACGCTCCGGATTGTCGCCCGCGGCGTCAAGGAAGATCCTGCCGGGCCGGCGACGTGACCGGCGAGGACGAAGACGACCAGGCAGCTTCCCCGGGACGCCAGCGGAAGATCATCCACGTCGATATGGATGCCTTCTACGCGTCGGTCGAGCAGCGGGACAATCCAGATCTTCGCGACAAGCCGGTTGCCGTCGACGGATCCCGGGAGCGGGGCGTCGTGGCGGCAGCCAGCTACGAAGCGCGCAAGTTCGGCGTCAGGTCCGCCATACCATCGCTTACCGCGAAGCGGCAATGCCCAGACCTGATCTTCGTGAAGCCGCGTTTTGAGGTGTACAAGGCGATCTCCCAGCAAATACGCGAGATCTTCGCCGAGCACACCCCGATCATCGAGCCGCTGTCGCTGGACGAGGCCTACCTCGACGTGACCGAAAATCTGCAGAGCATTCCGTTGGCCAGGTACGTCGCGTTGGCGATCCGTGCGAAGATCAAGGAGGTAACTGGCCTCAACGCTTCGGCCGGTATCTCCTACAACAAGTTTCTGGCCAAGCTCGCCTCCGACCACCGCAAGCCCAACGGCCAATACGTCATCACGCCTGAGATGGGCCCGGCATTCGTAGAGACCCTTTCGGTCGGTAAATTCCATGGCATTGGGCCTGCGACCAGCACCAAGATGAACGCCCTCGGCCTCTACACCGGCCTCGACATGCGCAATCAGTCGCTCGAATTTATGCAGGCCAACTTCGGCAAAGCCGGCGAGTACTACTACTGGATCTCGCGGGGCGTCGACAACCGTGAGGTCCGCGCCGACCGGATCCGGAAATCCATCGGCGCAGAAAACACATTTCCCACCGACCTCACCGACTTCGACGCCATGGTCGTCGAACTCGAGCCACTCATCGACAAGGTCTGGCGGCACTGTGACGACAAGGGCGCGCGGGGGCGTACGGTTACCCTGAAGATGAAGTTCAACGACTTCGAGATCATCACGCGCAGCAAATCCGTATCGCGGTCTCGAGCCGCAGCGAATTGGAATATCTGTCTGTCGGTCTCCTGCAGGGCGAGATGCCGATCCCAAAGCCAGTCAGGCTTCTGGGGGTCTCGTTGTCCGCGTTGCACGGCGAATTCCAGGCCGAGCCGCAACTCGGTCTGCCGATCTGACGGTGAGATGGACGACCACGGCCCACGCATCGGTCGAGCAACGGGACAATCAGAAACTCCGGTGTAAACCGGTTGCCGTCCACGGATCCCGCGAGCGCGGCGATGTGGCGGCCGCGGAATTTCGCCCTTCGGAGTCGCTGATACGGAGCCAGCAGGGCAATTTGTTGATCAAACAACGTCCCAACTAGTCGTCCGTGAACAAGGCTCTAAGCGATTGAGCAGGAGTCAGTTTTCCGGTTGCGGCGGCATTTGAGATTGCAGG
>NZ_JBVVPM010000088.1:0-21396 GCF_055811255.1 Bradyrhizobium sp. MI1.11 | reverse complement strand
GGTAGGCCTCGTCGAGTCCTGGAGAGCTGATTCGCAGAGCCTGAGTATGGCTCCGAGCCCGGAATTACCCCATGTGTGAAAACGCCGAGCCTGCTATGATTCCCGCACTGGATCGGCGGGGGCTGGCATGGCTCGTTTCGTTCAAGGAGCTGATCGCGGGCAATCTACTTTGTTGCCGGAATGCCTGGACGACTGGGTTGCAGATGACAATCCGGTTCGCGTGATCGACGCCTTCGTTGCAGCCCTCGATCTGGCTGAACTTGGGTTCGGTGGCGTTGAGCCTGCCGGCACAGGTAGGCCGTCTTATCATCCGGCCGCGCTCTTAGGGCTCTACATTTACGGTTATCTCAACCGTGTCCATTCGAGCCGCCGGCTTGAGCGTGAAGCTGGCCGCAACGTCGAAGTGATGTGGCTGCTCGCCAGGCTTGCGCCCGATCACAAAACGATTGCCGATTTCCGCAAGGACAATGGTTCCGGCATCAAAAAGGTCTGCGCGCGCTTCGTCGAGGTGTGCCGCAAGATGGGCTTGCTCGCGACAGCCAGCGTTGCGATCGACGGCAGCAAATTCAAAGCAGTCAATAATCGCGATAAGAACTTCACGCGCGGCAAAGTCGAGCGGCGGCGCACGCAATTGGAGGAGAGTGTTGCGCGCTATCTCGCTCAGCTCGATACCGCCGACCGGCAGGAGCCGTCGGAAACACTGGAGTTAAAAAAGACGCGGATCAAAGAACGGCTCAAAAATCTGACCGTTGAAATGGCGAAACTCGCAGCGATTGAAAAACAGGTTCTGGCGTCGCCCGATCAGCAGATATCGTTCACTGATCCCGACAGCCGTTCGATGGCCACGAGCGGCCGTGGTTCTGGCGTCGTCGGCTACAATGTGCAGACGGCGGTCGATACAGAAAACCATCTGATCGTCGCGCACGAGGTGACAACAAGCGGCTCAGACCGGTCGCAACTTGCAAACATAGCCCGGCAAGCCAAAGCCGTTCTTGAGGCCGACACGCTCGTTGTTGTCGCCGATCGCGGCTACTTCAAGGGTGAAGAAATCGTGGCGTGCGAGCAATCTGGCATCACGGTGACTTTGCCCAAGCCGATGACATCGGGTGCGAAGGCTTCGGGACGCTTCGGCAAACAGGACTTTGCTTATCTGCCAAATGAGGATGTTTATCGCTGCCCTGCCGGTGAGAAACTCAAATATTATTATACCAACGACGAAGACGGCCAGAAGCTGCGCAACTATTGGACGAACGCCTGCAAAACCTGTCCACTCAAATCGAAGTGCACGCCGAGCCCACAACGCCGTATCAAGCGATGGGTGCACGAGGACGTTCTCGAACGCGCTCAGGCACGGCTCGACAAGAATCCAAACGCCATGCGCACACGCCGCGAGACCGTCGAGCATCCGTTCGGCACACTGAAGATGCGCATGGGCGCGACGCACTTCTTGTGCGTGACGCTGCCGAAAGTTGCGACCGAGATGGCGCTGTGCGTGCTCGGCTACAATCTGACACGCGTGCTGAACATCGTCGGGATGAAACCGCTGCTGGCGGCGGTGAGTGCGTGATACGGGCGTTGCCGCGCGCCGTTGCGGTTCATGGGGCGCGTAAAAGAGCCCCGACATTGCCTCAGGATGAGTTCTGGTCGAGCCGCCGTAAAACTTGCCCAAATTGATCGGACCGCGATAGCCTGAGTTCGACCGCGCCGGTCCGCGTCATGCAACAGCGTTTTTACACGACCAAGACCCAGACCAGACATCGGCATCCCACTTGGGTTGGGGCAAGGCTGAGGTAGGCGCATGCGGAACACGAGCCGCCCTCGGCGGCCCACTGCCGGCTAGCGACCACCGGGACACCCCGCCCGAGGACTCTGTTGTTGTCACGGCAGGTCTCCTGGCTCGCGGGTTCTTGCTGCTGTCTGGCCTTCCCGGCGCCGAGATTTTGCGCCAGTGACTCTGTCGACAGCGGCTCGCCGCTTACAGTTGCGGGGGCAGCGCCGGCTTTGGCTTTCGGCCGTACCGGCTTCCCTCTTAGCTCTCTATCTTGCGATTTGAGAGACCGTGGCAACTACATCTAGACGCCGTATTCGATTCTGTGTCAACAGACGGTTCGTCGTTGACGAAGCCTCCGTCCTTGGTCCAGCGGCGCTCGGCGACGTAATCCGAAAGATTTATTCACGCCTCGCGGATGCAGCCGTTCCGTTCGAAAGCCATCGAGCGCAGCATCGACGGCGGCAAGAACATTGGAAAGCTCGTCGAGGCGCGGCGCGACGTCGTGCGATCGCTTCTCCCTCGGTCGACATCTTAACCGGTGGGCCGAAGCAAACCAGCCACACGCAGAAAAGTTGGTCGTTCCTGAAAAGTTGGTCGTTCCTGGTGGTGGTGGAGCTCGGTAGAGCGAAGCCGCCCAGACGCACGCCCTCAATAGCGCCGTAGCGGGCGGGCGGCTTTGCGGTGCTCACCGGCAGTTCTCCGGTAGGATTGGGTTGCGACACGCCAAGGCAAGCGAGGAACCAGCGATGACCGACGACATGATGAACCTGCGCACGCTGGTAGGGAAGTCCCCCGACGCCGATCTGCTGCGCGAGATGATCGGCTTTGCCGCCCAGCGTCTGATGGAGCTGGAAGTGGGAGGCCAGACCGGGGCGGCCTATGGCGAGAAGAGCCCCGAGCGTCTTGCCCAGCGTAACGTTACCGGGACCGGATTTGGGAGACCCGCGCCGGTGCGGTTGAGCTGCGAATTCCCAAGCTGCGCAAGGGCTCCTACTTTCCAGGCTTTTTGGAGCCGCCCGCATGGCCGAGAAGGCGCTCACCGCCGTGGTTCAGGAAGCCTATGTGCAGGGCGTCTCGACCCGCTCGGTGGACGACCTCGTCCAGGCCATGGGCATGACCGGCATCTCCAAGAGCCAGGTCAGCCGACTGTGCGGCGAGATCGACGAGAAGGTGAAGGCGTTCCTCGCCGGCCCGATTGAGGGCGACTGGCCATATCTGTGGATCGACGCCGCCTACGTGAAGGTGCGCCAGAATGGCCGCATGGTATCCGTCGCGGTGATTGTCGCGGTCGGCGTCAATAGCGACGGCCGACGCGAGGCCCTCGGCATGGACATCGGCCCGTCCGAGGCGGAGACGTTCTGGACGGCGTTCCTGCGCAAGCTCGCCCGCCGCGGCCTGCGTGGCGTCAAGCTCGTCGTGTCCGATGCCCACGAAGGTATCAAGGCCACCGTAGCCAAGGTGCTCAATGCCAGCGGCAACGGTGCCGCGTCCACTTCATGCGTAACGCGCTGGCGCATGCCGGCAAGACTGGACGGCGTGTCGTCTCTGCCTTCATTTGTCACAACAGAAGCGGATCTCTCCGCGGAGGACAGGCTGGCTACAACTGGCAGTTCGGTCGGGCCATCTTTGGCGTCCAGGGTGACATCGCCGGTGTGGATGTGAAGGGCACCAGTCCCGGCCTCAGAATTGGGGCATCGTGCACGGCCAAGAGCGATTGGTTAGCCACCGTCACGGGTCGGGTCGGCGGTGTTGTTGCCGACCGGACACTTGTGTACGTCAAGGGAGGTGCGGCCTGGATGCAAACGGATCATAACTTCAGCGTCCCTGCCGGTTTCGGCGGAGCGGCTTCCGTGAGCTCCTCCAGCACGAGCTGGGGTTGGTTGCTTGGCTCGGGTGCGGAATACGCGTTCTCGCCCAAGTGGAGCGCATCTTATCGAGTATAGCTAGATTGAGTTTCGACAAGAAGAACATCGCGCTGGATGTCTCAGCCTTCGCAGGCGCACCCGCAATCGCTAACATTGACTTGAAGAACAAGCTGTCGGTGGCCAAGATTGGCGTGAAGTATAAGTTCGGCGGGCCAGCCGCCGGATGGTGTTGATTCTCAAGGCTCCGAAGGAAAGCCCCGCTCACGCGACGCTTTCTCTTTGGCATCTGACGTCCTTCAAAGAGCGATGCGGATGGCGGCTTGAGGTGACAACGGACATCAATGGAGCTCAGAGCATTAGGCCTACATAGCCGGGGAGGTGTTGCGCTCTGGGATAACGAAGCAGCGCCGCGACGCCGGCAACGGAAGTCGGCGTCGTGTTGGGAAGCGCCCACTCCAGATCCGGGTAGAAGTCGCATAGCTGCTCGACTCGTTCCTCGGCGTAAGGAAGTCCGCCTCGGCAGCGATGTCGAATGGCGCGCCGGCCCGATCGTCAATCCGTCCTACCGCCCTCGGACAAGGAAGAATTGCTCGATCATTGTGGACTACCCACGAGGACGTCGCCGACGACAAGGTGCTCGCGTGGCGGCTCTAGCGGAAATTCATGCGTCGCGTGATATGTGGCGAGCATCTCAATTATTTTGCCGACCCTGGGGTCTATTGCCCTAAATCCCTGTCGCTTGGCGCGCTCGAACAGCGCATCTAACGAGTGTCCAACGTCATGTTTCATCAGCTCTTGCTGCGTCCCGCCGCACCCGCTCAACAAGCAAGGGAGCTGCGAGAGGCCCTCGCGGCCGAGGAGCCGGCGCCAACCGCGACTCTGCCGATGTCTTCGATAGGGCCGGTTCGACGCATGCGGGAACGAAGGCGACGCCAACGCGATGCTGCACGGGGGCCAAGCGAGTTCGCCGTAACGAAGCTCCGTTCGCGAAGAGCGTATTTCTGGTTGAGCGCGATCAGACGGATCGAACGTTCGATAATGTTGTTGTCGAGCTCGATGCGGCGGCCATCATCGACAAAGCGCGTCACACCCTGAGAGCGAGATAACTCCAGCGGATGGTGGACGGCGAGCTTGGCATTTTGTCATCTAGCGCCAATGACCTTGCCCCCAAAGGTTTTATCCAGTTCTGAGTTCGTCCTTGCCGCTGGATTTGCCGTGTTGGGCGCCTGTGGCAGGTCGTGGCGAGCTCGGACGGGGTTCTCTATCTGAGCTGCGAGTGGGGTCGCGTATCGTTGTAGTCGGCCCGCCAGCATTCAAGCGCGACGCGGGCTTGGGCCAACGACGTGAACAGCGTCTCGTTCAAAAACTCATCCAGCAGCCGACCGTTAAAGCTCTGATGAACGCGTTCTGCATGGGTTTGCCCGCGCGATGTAAGTGCCACGCGACGCAGCTCTGGTTGGTCCATGCGAGAATGGCGCTGCTGGTGAGCTCGCTGCCGTTGTCGCTGACCACCATGCTGGGCTTGCCACTCTCAATCATCAGCCGGTCCAGTTCCCGCGCCACGCGGGTGCCGGAGAGCGAGGTGTCGGCCATCAGCGCCAGGCACTCGCGGGTACAATCATCGACGACGGAGGATGCGGAAGCGGCGGCCGCAGGTCAGTTGGTCCGACACAAAGTCGAGCGACCGCCTATCGTTCGGCATCATCGGAACCAGCATCGGCGCCCGGGTCCCGATCGCCCGCTTGCGGCCACCACGGCCTTCCATTTTGTAGATGCTGGCATCGCTGACACCATGCTCGCGGCAGAGATGGCGACCGGAACCCCGGCTTCATGCTCCTCCAAATGCCCATGATCTGTTCTTCCGTAAATCGCTTGCGTTTCATGCTCTGGTCCTCGTCTTGGGCCAGACCGAACTTCAAACTGGATTAACCCGGAGGGGCAAGGTCATCGCCGCCGACACTTCACCACCGGTCGATTCGAATGTGCGGACGCGGTTCTGTATCAAAAGTGGTAGGTTCGTTGTCCGCGGTTCTCAGCTAACTTTACTATAGCCCTTTTGTGAGTAGCACACGTGCAACAAACGGACATCGCAACATGCAGACTTCATCTAAGCAACTCATCGATCTGCAACCGCGGGAGAAAACACGACCAACCTACGCTGGGAGAGAAGAGTCCACCCAAAGAACGGAAGATGCAGCTCGCCACTGCCATCAAAAAGCAACGGAGCAGACCAACCGCAAGAAACAGGGTGCGGCTGATCACCGTACGCGTCTTGGGCAAGTTGCGGTTCATAGGAATAGCCCGATCAACTGCTCACTTCTTTGAGCGGAACTTGGAGACGGCGCGGTCGAACCGGCCTAGAGGGTCGATGTCAGTCATGACCCCTCGCTTAACGACGTTACACGGAACGATTTTGCGTCCGAAGTCTCAGGAGTGAGCGCAAATCTCAACAGTATTGCCTGGGGCGGACACGGGAGCTGCATTAGAGAGCGGCCGTCAGTTGCCGGCCTGTCGTCCAAAACAGCCGACGAAACGGGCAAGCAGATCGGACGAAGTATGGAAGAAGTCCCCGCGGTCCGCCTAGGTGGTGTTTGCAGGGAAGTTAGATCGAGGACGTTTTTTTGGGAGGCAATCTTGAGTGCAATGAACGGATTGACTTTCACCGAAGCCGGCTGGGAGAGAATAGCGCACCTGATGTTTGGCGGACCCGATCAGAAGGGCCCGACCAATCGGCACAACCCGGTGTTCGTGCACGGTGCGCCTTGGACGCGCTTACATACCGTCCTTGGCGTGATCTTCCAGAGGCCTCTTGGGGAATGGATAGCATTCCGCCGCTTCAGTGGATGCACCGGGAAGGGGTTTGGTGGCGTATCGTCCACTCCATATCCGACGAGCCGATTACAAATATCCGGTCGTCGATTCCGCCCTTGTCCGGGTGCATCAGCGGAGAACGGTGGTCTGAAGATCAGGCGCTTGGCCGTTCGGCGGGCGGTCCGAACACGAAGATACAATCGGCCCAGCGCAAAACACGCGGAGCAATCTGGCTCCCTGTGCCGTTCCGGATGCCCTAAAGAGCCCGTTCGCTCAGGCAATACGGCTCACAAATACCGCGAGCAGACCGTATGACTTGCCAATACCAACTTCAGCCTGCTCTCGCTCTCCGGCTCGATGCGATCGGAAGTCGGCCATGAGGCTCGCACGTGTGGTCGTCGGCTTGGTTCTTTTGGTCGGGGGGCTATACGTCATCGTTGGGGAGCACTTCTCTGGAACGTCGGCAGATGCGACCGTAAATGCACGGCTCTATATTGTTCGCGCCCCGATCGAAGGAAGAGTAAGCCTCTCCGTCAAAAGCATCGGAACGCGCGTCAACCCGGGGGAACTTGCGGCTGAAGTGACCGATGAACGATTCGATACCGCTCGACTTCTCGACCTCGAGCGCGATCGAGACAACCAACAAATCGAACTTAAACGCGTTGGGGGCCAGCGAGCCGCCCTCTCGCTGTCAAGGGCCGAGTTCGATGCGCAATCAACCGGGTATCAGCGCGGCCGAATCCGGCAGATCGAGGCGCGGATCGCAGAAACCAGAGCGGCCCAAGACGCATCTGCCGCGCGGCTGCGCGAGGCGGACGCGGAATTCAAGCGGGCCAACGAGCTGAGCAATCGCGGCGTGCAGACGGTAGCCAATCTGGGTCGGGCTCGTGCCACACTCGATGTGGCACAGCAAGAATTGGAGAGTGCACAGCAGCGTGTCAGTTACTTCGAAACGGAACTCGCCTCGGCCCGCGAGGGTGTATTCATCGCAGAGGCCTCCAGCGACGCTCCCTTCTCGATGCAGCGAATTCGGGATATCGACCTGCGACTGGCCGAACTGCATGTCGAGGAGGAGCAAGTGAAAGGCCGGATGGCCCACTTTGGTCGGCAAATCGATGCCGAGCGCCTGCGTGTCAATCGTTTGACCTCTGCCATACTAAACGCCCGAGTCTCCGGTTTGGTCTGGGATGTTCTGCTGGAGCACGGCGAGCACACACGGCGTGGTCAAGACCTCCTTAAGTTTGTCGATTGCAACAGCCTGATGGTCACAGCGGGCGTCTCCGAATCGCTTTACGATAGCCTTTCGGTCGGGGCGCCGGTTCAGTTCCGGTTGTTCGGCGACGAGCGGATTTTCGACGGGACCATCACCCGACTCGGCGGTTCCGGCGCGTCGTCACTCTATGCAAATCTGGCGGTAGGACCAAGTACTCAACATCTTGAACGGTTCGACGTCACTGTGACCGTGCCGGATCTTGCGCAGCAGCCCGATCTCAGCTGCGCTATCGGACGCACCGGACGCATCATCTTTTCGAGCGGACCAATTGCACAGTTCCGCCGATTTCTTACACGCTACGGCTTCTGATGCTCGTACTGTCACCACTACTGGCCGCATTGGCGGGAGCCGCCGTCATTCTCGGGCTCCGTTTGGCAGTCTTGCCACTGCTCAATCCAAGCAAGTGGTACTGGCGCACTCTGCTCCTGGGGCTGGCCACAATTTTATCCTGGCGTTACGTAAACTGGCGGTTCACCGATACTCTGAAGCCACTCGATTGGACCGCCGGCGCTTTGTTCAGCTGGGGCTTCGCGGTGCTCGAGGCGCTGACAGTGTTGTCTTCGTCCATCGGCTTCGTAATCCTGTCGCGTGTAAGGGAACGGACTGCTGAAGCAGATCGCCACGCCGGCTGGTGGGCGCCTGAAGAAATGCCACGGGTAGACATCTTCATCACGACCTACAATGAGCCGCTGGAGATTCTCGAGCGAACAGTGATTGGCGCCAAGGCCGTCAGATTCAACAAGCTTCGTGTCTTTGTGCTTGATGATGGCCGCAGGGATTCGCTCCGCGAAGCTTGCGAGCGGCACAGCGTCGGCTACATCGTGCGCTCCGACAATATGCACGCCAAGGCGGGAAACATCAATCATGCGCTCTCGGTGCGCGCCTTGGATACTGATCGGCCGGAATTCGTCGCCATCCTGGACGCCGATTTTGTTCCTCATCTCGATTTTGTAGAACGAACCTTGGCGCTGTTTCACGATCCGAGTGTCGGGCTGGTTCAAACGCCGCAGCACTTCTTCAATCCCGACCCGATCCAGCACAACCTGGGCATCAGCACCGGATATCCGGATGAGCAGCGCCATTTCTTCGATAACGTGGAGCCGGCGCGAGACGCTTGGGGAATCGCGATCTGCTGCGGTACCTCCTCCGTTATGAGGGTTCGAGCCATTGAGCAGATCGGCGGCATTGCGACGCAAAGTGTTACGGAAGACTTCCTGCTCACGCTGAAACTTGCAGAAAACGGATGGAAAACCGTTTATCTCAACGAGCCACTGAGCGAGGGGTTGGCTGCCGAGGGGCTCAAGGAATACATCGTCCAGCGGGGTCGCTGGTGCCTTGGTCTGACTCAGATTGTACGTAATTCATACAATCCTTTCGGCTCACACCGACTGGATTTGATGCACCGGATCAGTGTCATCGATTCATTTTTGTACTGGTCCACGACCTTTCCTTTCCGCCTTGCGAGTCTCATCTGTCCGCTGTTGTACTGG
Organism: Bradyrhizobium sp. MI1.11; assembly: GCF_055811255.1. NCBI lineage: Bacteria > Pseudomonadati > Pseudomonadota > Alphaproteobacteria > Hyphomicrobiales > Nitrobacteraceae > Bradyrhizobium > Bradyrhizobium sp. MI1.11. The sequence goes on along the minus strand of NZ_JBVVPM010000088.1, from coordinate 12,186 downwards.
TGGCTCGGCATAACGATCGTGAACGCGTCATTGGTCGATATCACCAGATACTATGTTCCCTATTTTGCCATGGTCTTGGTGGCCTTGAATTGGCTTTCGAAGGGACTATTCATTCCCATAATCAACGATACGGCGCAGCTGATTGCTGCCTGGCCGGTCTGCCGGGCAGCTGCACTGGGTCTTTTGACGAGAGGACCTCACCAGTTCTCGGTCACGGCCAAAGGCGGCGACAGGACGAAGATTGTTGTCCAATGGGGGTTGATGCGACCATTCCTAATTCTGTTTGGACTGACTCTAGGTGGCTTGGTGGTGCCGCTGAATCCTGAACTTGTCTTCAATACTTCGTCGACATCCGGCGATGGCGTCGCCATTGTTTTGTTCTGGACGATCTACAACCTCTTCGTCCTGCTGATAGTGATCTTTGTGTGCATTGAGCGGCCTCGCCCCAATCGACCGCAGCGGCAGGTACCCGAGCCCATCACGTTAACGATTGGAGACGCCAGATACCGCGGCTGGTTGATCAATCTCAGTCCGGGCGGCGCGCGCATTAGCGGTCCGTCCGGACTTGTGGCAGGGGCGGCAGGGAAACTGAGCGTCCCCATCATTGGAGATGTCGACGCACATGTCGTTGCGTCAACCCGAGACGGCTATCGGCTCAGGTTTTCGCCAACAGCAACACAGCGGGCGCAGATCGTCGAAAAGCTGCACACGATCCAGGCCGTTCCGGGATCTGATCGCGGAGATATCGTGCGCATCATCCGCGAACTGGCACGGGCGCTAACCCATTAGGGAGACGTGATGACCAGGAGAAGACTAAATATACGCACCCTCGTGTTCTTTGGGGGCGCCACGCTGATGCTCGTTCCAGCCATGGTGACTGCAACGGTGTATACCGCGGCCCTACAGCAACGCGGCGAGCAGCTGCAGGTAGACAAGCTGACGACTCGCGGCCAACTAAGCGCTAATCTGCTGGCGCGCCGCCTCTACGGTGTTTGGATGGACGTGGCCCGGCTCGCTGACCTGATCGATCCGACCGATCTGGCAAGCGCCCACGAACACATCCAGTTCCTAAGCCGGCTGGATGGCCGCTATTCCTGGCTCGGCATTGCAGATCTTGAGGGCAAGGTGCTGGCGGCCAGGGATGGAATGCTCGAAGGCGAGAGCGCCGCGCAGAGATCATGGTTCAAACGCGGCATTGCGGGGCCCGCTGCCATCGACGTTCACGAGGCACAGCTCCTGGCGAGCTTGTTGCCGGTGTCTCCTGAACCGTATCGCTTCATCGACTTGGCTGCTCCACTGCGGCACGCAGGTTCGATTGCCGGCGTGGTCGGTGCCCATCTGAATTGGAGCTGGGTAGGTGAGGGGATGACGGCTTTACAGGCGCCCGGAATCGAGGTGCTGCTGCTTTCGCGCAACCGAACAGTCTTGTTTGGTCCACCTGAGCTCGCCAACAAGCCCCTCAACGTCGGCTCCGCCCTGGCAGCCAGCCGGCTCACCACCGCGTTTCTCAGCGAGCTATGGCCTGACGGCAAGGAATACTTTGTCGTGATCGTCCCAACCATTGGATTTGCAGACCTCCCAAGCTTCGGGTGGTCTCTTCTGGTACGGCAGAATGCCAACCAGGCCATGGCGCCGGTCCGTGAATTGATCCGGTCGTTCTGGATCATTCTCGGCGCGGGCGCGGTGGCGGCTCTGGCGCTGCTCTTTTGTGCCGCCCAATGGCTCAGAACACCTCTGCGTCGGCTCTCGGAGTCCGCCGAGGCTATCGTGCTCGATTCCGCCGCCCGCCCGCCATATCAGGAAACCCGGTTTGATGAAGCCGCACGGCTAAGCGACGCACTGGTCAGGATACAGTCGAAGCTGATGAGCGCTTGGCCCGTCAGTTGACGACTTAAGGGCAGAAGCACGACTTGACTCATAATCCGGGTGAGGGCCTCGGAGCGTACATTCAGCCGAGTCTCCAGGGCATCGCTAACTCTTGGTTACGGCTTAGCCGGTGAAGCGGCGGCTGTTGTGGGCTGACGGTCGGTCGGTTTGGCGATCACCTCGATCTCATCGCTGAATGTTAGATCAAGGACAGGCTTTGGGAACTGCTGGTGCGGATTGAGACCGCGCAGCGTTTCTGCTCCGCCTCGCCGACTCGCCTGGTTAGACTGACAGCGGGAATCTGAAGAAGGTTCTCGAACCTGAACGCGTCGTCTCACTCATGCGGACGTCTGGTCACATCTTCAGCAACAGCCGTGCGGCCGGATTCGCGAAGTAGCGCGGGAATAGCGCCGGCTGGTTTGGCACCACTGAACAGATAGCCTTGTCCTTCGGTGCAACCATTGGCCGCTAGAAACGTCAGCTGGCCTGCGTCTTCGATGCCCTCGGCTGTGGTCTTCAAGCCAAATCCTTTTGCAAGGCCAAGGATAGCACGAACGATCACCCGGCTGTCAGGACTGTTGTTCAGATGCGAGACGAAGCTGCGGTCTATCTTGATCTTGTCGAGCTGAAACGAAAGCAGCTGGCTGAGCATAGCATAACCTGTTCCAAAATCGTCAAGTGCGATGCGGACGCCAGCTTGACGGAGCTCATCGATTACGGTCTTAGCAGCCGCGGTGTTTTCCAGGAGGGCGCTCTCCGTAATTTCAACCTCCAGGCGGTGCGGACTGAACCCGGTTTGGCGAAGGATCGATAGAATGCGTTGTGCAAGCGCGGGATCGAGCAATTGAATGGGCGAAATATTGAAGGCAAGCGTAAACGTCTGCGGCCATCCGTTGGCATCGAAACAGGCGCGTCGAAAAAGCTGATCTCCAAGAGCGTTGATGAGACCTACTTCTTCTGCAATCGGAATAAACACATCTGGCGGAATATGCCCCAAGCTCCTATTTTCCCAACGCGCCAGGGCTTCGAATCCGATGATGCAATTCTGTGTTAACGAAACCAACGGCTGGTAGTGAAGCTCGATAATGTCGGCCGTGATAGCGCTGCGAAGCTCTCGCTCGATCTGGATGCGCCGCTCGACATGGATGTCCATCTCTGGTTCAAAAAAGCGAATACAGCACCTGCCATTGCCTGGTATCGGACTCAGTGCACGTTCTGCGCGCCTGATCAATTCGTCCAAATTGAGACCGTCCTTTGGGGCGATCGCGACGCCAATTCCAACACCCAACTCGGCTGCCCCCGTCTTCGCCGCGAAACTGTAGGGAGCGGACCCCACAATTCGGCGCGCCAGATTGGCAGGATCCTCGAGGGAGCGAATATCTGGCAGCACTATCCCGAATTCCTCCCCTCCAATTCGCGCCAGGACGCAATCGTCGCGCAAGAGGTTCGCGATGCCCTTGGCAAACTCGCACAGTGCGTTGTCAGCCGCCGCGCGGCCATGCGTGTCCTTTATCCTCCTCAAGCCACCCAAGCTAACCATCAGGACGGCCACTTGGTGGGTGTTGCCCGCGAGGCCAAGACACGAACTAAGTGTTTCATCAAATGAGCGGCGATTAGGGAGGCTGGTCAATGGATCGTATCGAGCCAGATCGTGCGCTTCTCCTTCAGCAAGGCTTCGCGCCTTGGTTTCGCGGGCGAGATCGCGAAAGCGACGAACACTAAAGATTGTCAGCGCGATGCTCACGGAGCAGGAGATGAACAGAATGAAAGAGATGTCGTCGATTGCGGAACCCGCGGAGTCGCGTTCCAGCTTGGACAGGTGAGGGCCAAGGTGATAGGCGTGCGCAAAGACCGACACGAGAACGACGAGCGCCAACAGAACGATCAAATCCCTTGTGGCAGAACCAGGCCAAACGAACCGATCGGCGCGCAAAAAGCGCGATCGTGGAGATGACAAACTCATGACACGAACCTTCGCTGACCCGACCGTTCCAATGAGGTTCTTACAGCGTAAGTGCTAACCGAACGCACCTCTGCGCCGGTTGCCGAAACAACTCGCGCGACGCTTCGCAAGCGGCCGTGTAAACGCGCCGTCGGATCGCGATAACGGCTCCCCGCAACGTGGCTAGCAACCGGCGTGCCAGTTCGTACGTGATTAACCCGAATTCATAAGTGGCGAGTCGAGGCGCCGCGTGGGTTTGCGGGCCCTGCGGCGCGCGAGGATGCATGCCTGGAACGGGAGGTGTTTTCGTGCTACGGTTGATGCCGTGGATTGTTTATCGACTGGCTGTGCCACTCGCGTGATTCGTCTCGGTCTAACGGCGCTCTCGCAACCGCAGAGCGACCGACAGTCCACGTAAGCGAGTACAGGTATCATTATGGGAGACGTTCTGCATATGAGCACCAACGTTGCGGTGCACGAGCCGCCCGACCCACTGCGGCTGGTCACACAGGTGTATATGAGCCTTCTCCTCATCACCTTTGCTCTGATGCCCGCGCCCTTGATCGCCTACCTGTATTTCCAGCAGGATCGTACGCTAAAGTTTGAAAATCATCTGTTCCACGAATTTGCGATCGCCGTCGCCGCCCTTGAAGGGATGTTCGTCGCTTATGTGACGTGGCGTTGCTACCGGTCTTCCGGCGAACCTCTGTTGCGTTGGTTAACGCTTGGATTTCTAGGCTTCGTGCTGATCTATTCGCCGCACGGCGTCTTCACCGGTATGGCACACCGCAACATTTGGCTGTTTCTGCTCTATGGACCCGCATCGCGTCTCGCGATGTCGATTCTGCTCTTCGCTGGGTTGCTCAGCTACAATCACCCGTCAGACGACGTCCAGAAGCGTTCGGATGCGCGCGCATGGCGGATGTGGATTGGCCTGTTCCTGGCGATGGACATAGCCGTCGCTTTAATCGCCTACTCCCCGTATGCGGCACACCCGGCGGTACGCTTGTCCATGGAGGGCGGCGCCCTTGTGTTCAGCGCGCTGGACGTCGCCGTCATGCTTATGCGACGGATTTACTCACCACTTATGCTTGTTTTCGGCATTTCGGTCGCGTGGTTTGCAATATCGTCGCTCGCATTCATTGTGGCAACGCCCTGGAATCACATGTGGTGGCTCGCCCACGCGATCTTTGCCGGCGGGTTTTTCCTTCTCAGCTATGGAGTTGTCCAGGCTTTCCGAACGACGCAATCATTCTCGATCATCTATAGCCAGGAACAAATGATGGCCCGGCTAGCCGAGTCGATGGCCGACACTCAAAGGGCGCTACGGCAGCTGAAACTGAGCAATCAGACGTTGGAACGCCTTGCCGCCACCGACCCGCTGACCGGCGCCGGAAATCGGCGCCACTTCATCGAGCATATCGGCGCCGAGATCGCGCGGGCCAAGCGAAGCGGTGCTCCGTTATCTCTGCTGTCGCTTGATCTCGACCATTTCAAGGACATCAATGACTCACGTGGCCACAGTGTTGGCGATGAGGTCCTCCGAGGGTTCGTCCGGAAGTCTCTGGAGGCGATCCGCCCTTACGACTCTGTCGCACGGGTAGGCGGCGAAGAATTCATGGTGTTGCTACCCGGGGCGACGCTCGATACTGCCTACGCGGTAGCCGAACGCCTTCGGTCGACCATCGAAGGCACTGCATTCGATGTCGGAGCCCAACCGTCGGTCGGGGTTACGATCAGTGTTGGTGTCTCGGAGTTCGGGCGCGATGGAGATACGCTCGACGGGTTCCTGAACATTGCCGATCAGCGGCTCTATCGCGCAAAACATGAAGGTCGCAATCGAGTCATTGTCGCGTAAGGCTTCGTTCATCCGCGCGATAGCCTCAGGCGGACCGCGCCGCCACTACGGTTCCCGCCATCGTACTTCAGATCAGTGCGTCGTAGCCGCGTGCACCGCGCATTAGCCCATCACAAACAGCAAGGCATTCCATACTACCGACGAAATTCGAAGGGCTTTCCGCATGGCGGCCGAGTCTCGCTTGAAGAACCACAGTGGCCGACGAACTTCATCAAAGATGAACTCAGGCCCCTTTCGACGACGATCCGGGGATCGCAGTCCACAAAGCCCACTCGCGCGAGGCACGACCATCCGGCTCCCGGATAGGGATGTGAAGAAGGTCACGACCTGATGGTAGCTGATAGGGCGATTTGAGATGCTTCATGATCTGCTCGCGTCGCCGCCGGAATTGTTCACGGCGGGATCCTTATTAGCCCCGCTTCTGCCATTCCACTTGAACGCCGCACCGAATCCGCCCGCCTTCGTGTAAAGCTTCGGACATCAGTGTCCGCAACCAGACGCAGCGATGATCTAGGATGTTGGTGATCGCCATCGATCCCAGTTCGGGGGACCTGCGAGCTGGCCAACCAGTCTCGACATAACCGTCTAAAACGACAAATGATCGAGAGATCCGCCCTTTAAGACGCTGATATGGCCCTCGTTTCGTAAGCGTCGTTCTCAAGTCACGGCTTCAATCTCATGATGGAATAGGCCCACGGAAGCAGCTGATCGATGTCGCTGTTTGAATGGCCGCTGACGATTCGGGCGAGGGCGTCGGTCAGGTAAGCGAGCGGATCGAGGTCGTTCAGCTTACAGGTTTATGCCGCCCGCCGAACTATGCCGAACGGGTTTGGTATGGCACGCCGTTGTCACGCTGGTACGCGTCGATGGCGTGCACGGCAGCCCCATTCCATTCGGCATAGTTTGGTCGTTCAGAGCGCCTCCAGAAAGGCGAGCAGGCGGTCGTTCGGCTGGAACCGGGTTCGCTTGCCGCGCTCGTACGGCTTGAGCTTCGCCAGGGCAGCTTCCTTGAGGACGAGGTGGGCGTGCAGGTACGTCTGCGTCGTCTCGACCGATTCATGACCGAGCCATAGCGCGATCACGGAGCAGTCGACGCCGGCTTGCAGCAGCTCCATCGCAGCGCTGTGCCTCAGCACGTGCGGTGACACGCTCTTGGCCTTCAAAGATGGGCAACTCTTGTGAGCGACACGAACATGATTTCCCAGGAGCGACTGGACGCTGTCGGCACTGAGCCGGCGCCCGTGCACGTTGGGGAACAACGCTGTTGCTCCTTTCCGTTACGGTTCCTTGAGCCATGCCTGGAGCGCACACCGAGCGAGTGTGGTCAGCGGAGTGGTCCGCTCCTTCCGCCCTTTACCGACGCATCGTACGTGTGCGCCAGACCCGCGGTGGACGGCATCCCGGTCAAGGCCAGTCAGCTCGGAGAGGCGTAAGCCCGTCTGGGCCGCGACCAGCAGCAAGGTGTGATCGCGGCGGCCAAGCCACGTCGTTCGATCGGGCGCGGCGAGAACCGCCTCGATCTCGGGGCGCGTCAGGAAGTGCACCTGTCGCTTATCGTGGCGCTTGCTCGGTATGGCGAGCACGCGCTGGATCAGCGCACTGTGTGCCGGCTCCTCGAAGGACACGAACCTGAAGAAGGATCGGATAGCGGTCAGACGCAGGTTACGCGTCTTCGCGCTCGCGCCGCGCTTTACCTCGAGATCGGTTAGGAACGCGCCGATGAACGTTGCGTCCAAATCGGCGAGCATCAGGGCCGATGGGGGCTTCCGGGAGCTGCACCTGTGCGAACATGAATAGCAGCCGGAACGTGTCCCTGTAGGAGGCGATCGTGTTGCCGCTGACGTTGCGCTGGCGCATGAGGCGCTCGGTGAAGAAGCGCTCGATCAACGTGGCGACATTGCAGGCGGGCTTCATGGCGTCACCTCCCACCGCCGATCGAGACGCCGCGCCGCTTCTTCCATCAACTCGGGGCAGGCCGAGAGATACCAGTAGGTATCACGCACGCAGGCGTGGCCGAGGTAAGTGGAGAGCACTGGGAGTTGCTGCTCGACGTCCTTGCCTTCGCGATACCAGTCGAGCAGCGTCCGGATGGCGAAGCGATGACGGAAGTCGTGCACGCGTGGCCCGGTACGATCACCTGGGCGCCGCAGCCCGATCTCTCGGGACAATCGCCAGAAGACGCGATGAACGTACTGGTGCAGCAAGCGGCCTCCCTGTTCGGCAACGAAGAAGGTCGAGCCGCGGCGTGATCCAAGCATCGCGTCGCGCCGGTGGGCGTAGTCGCGCAACGCGGTTCTCGTCGTCGGATGCAATGGCACGAGCCGCGACATGCCGAACTTGGTCAGCCGGACCGTCAGCACCCCGGCGTCGAGGTCGACGTCATCACGCTCCAGGCCCATCGCCTCGGATATACGCATGCCCGTCACCGCGATCAGCCCGAACAGGGTATGGTAGGTCCATCGGCGCAGCCCGCCCGCTGGCGGCAGAGCCAGCGCTGCCGTCAGCAACGCATCGATCTCCGCGTCGCTGTAGACATAGGGCTTGGCGCGCTTCCATCCGGGCAGCATGCCGACGGGCGGTACCTCCGTTCTCAGATCGAAGTTGGCGACATGGCGCGCGAACCCGCGCACGTCGCTCAATCGCAGCGCCCAGGATGCATGACGATCGGGCGGCAGCGTTGAGAAGCTCGGTAGCGAGACTGTGTCGGAAGATATGGGCGCCGCGGTGTGCGCAACCTTCGTTTCCAACGCGATCGAGGGCGGCCTTGGCGATCATGGTGATCGCACATCCGGAAGCAAACCCGATGTGCGGCGCGAGTGTGCGGACGAACAACCGTCGGCACGACGACTTTGGGCGGCCACTGCGCAGATATGCAATGATGGCCGCGCCAACGTCTGGCGGTATCGGCATCCGTGCACGCTGTCGGCCCTTGGCGCGAACGAGTATCTCGCTGGCGCGCCAGTCGATATCATCCAGCGTGAGCGTCGCGACCTCGTCGGCCCGCAGGCCGAGCTTGGCCAGCAACAACAGAATGGCGTAGTCGCGCCGTCCCATCACCGTCTTTCGGTCGCAACCATCGAGAGCCTTCCGCACCTGTGCGGCAGGCAGATAGGTCGGCAGAGTTGCGAGCTTCCATCGCCGCATCGATGGAACGCAACCCGCCAACAGGCGCGCGTTCAGCCCCCGATGGTGGAGGTAACGGAGAAAGGCGCGCAACGACCAGCACATCGCCTTGCCTGTTCCCGGGCTCCAATCCTGGGCGTGGCGCTCAATGTAGCGGATCACGTCCTCTTGGTTGATCTTGCACAGGGCGGCGGTGCCGCCGGAGCACACCTCGTGCAGGAACCCGCGGATGACCGGGAGATGGCGGGCGATGGACCTCGGGGCCAAGCCGCGCTCTGATCGTAAGCGGGGCTGCGAGGCCCATCAGATTGTTTGTGCGTAGACCTATGAGCGCCGTTAGAAGAGTCATCTTCTGCAAGGGTGCTCACAATGGACGACCATTCGGACGACATAAGACGACCGTTGTCACCGCGCATAGAAGTGTATGCCGGCGGCGGCCGGAAACAGTGGCCAGATGATTTGAAGGCGCAGATCGTCGCGGACAGTCTCGAACCGGGCGCGATCGTAACAGATGTCGCACGTCGCCATGGCTGCCGGCCCCAGCAGGTGCATGACTGGCGGCGCCGGGCGCGTTCAGGTCAACTGGTGCTGCCAACTGCGGGGGGAGCACTGTCGTTTGTGCCGTTGGTGTCGGAATCGTCGCCATCGGTGGTTGCAGCTCCTTCCGGGTCGGCGGAGGCAGCCGTTGTGACGGTTGAGCTCCATGGGGCACGAGTTGAGGTGCGAGGGACGCCTGGCCTTGCTGTGTTGAGTGATGTGTTTTTTGCGTTGCGCCGGACGCGTTCATGCTGACGGCTCCCGCTGGCCTCATGATTTATGTTGCGACCCGACCTGTAGACTTCAGGAAGGGCGCAGATGGCCTGGCGCTGTTGGCGAAGGCGACGCTGGGCCACGATCCGATGAAGGGCGTGGCGGTGGTCTTCCGTGCGAAGCGCGCTGATCGGGTGAAGATTGTTGTCTGGGATGGCAGCGGCCTTGTGATGTACTGGAAGCGGCTCGATGGCAGCGGCTTCAAATGGCCTCCCATCGTGGCCGGCGTCATGCGAATGAACGCCGCGCAGTTGTCCGCGCGTCTGGCCGGCATGGATTGGACACGCATGCATGCGCCTCGAATCCCGCAGCCGAAAGCGCTTGCGTAGGACATAAAATCTTCGCTGCATCGGCGCGCAAAGCATGACAGACTCGGGCCGATGAGTGATTTGCCTGATGAGCTGCCGAGCGATCCAGCCGAGTTGCGTACCTTTGCCGCGGCTCTGCTGGATCGCTGCGCCAGGCTCGAGCGGTTGCTCAAGCTTGCAAAAGACGCGCAGTTCGGTCGATCCTCGGAAAAGCTTGACGCTGATCAGCTCCAGCTTGTTCTGGAGGATATCGATCAGGCTGTCGCGGCTCTCGAGGCAGCCGAGGACCGCGCCAATCCCAAAGCACGCGAGAAGAGAGCTGCCGAGCGCAGGGCCAATCGTGGCAAGCTGCCGGAGCATTTGCCGCGCATGATCGAGACCCTGATGCCCACTGCAACCTGCTGCCCGTGCTGCGCAGGCGACCTTTTTGAGATCGGTCACGATGAGAGCCAGAGGCTGGACGTCGTACCGGCGCAGTATCGCGTCATCGTCACCCGCCGCCCCAAACTGGCTTGCCGCGCCTGTCACGGCGTCGTCCTCCAGCATGCTGCTCCCGAGCGATTGATCAGGGGAGGACTGCCGACCGAGCGGCTCGTCGCGCATGTGATCGATGCCAAGTATCATTGGCATTTGCCGCTTTACCGCATGGCGACGCACGGAATAGCGCTGGATCGTTCCACGCTCGCCTTCTGGGTTGGCTAGGGCGCCCAGGAATTGAAGCCCTTGTGGCATCGTCTGCGTCAGCTTGTGCTCGCCTCTTCGAAGCTCTGTGTCGACGAGACCCCCGCACCGGTATTGGATCCGGGGCGCGGCAGGACCAAAACCGGCTACTTCTGGACGCTGTCACGCGATGACAGGCCCTGGGCCGGACCTGACCCACCTGGTGTGGTTTACGCCTATGCACCGGGCCGTGGGGCCGTCCATGGCTTGAGGCTGCTCGAAGGCTATCGCGGCATCATCCATTGCGACGGCTATCAGGCTTACAAGACCATGACCCGAGAGACGCGTGCGGACGCCTTGTCCGGGACGCTCGCCTTCTGCTGGTCGCATCTGAGGCGCCAGTTTGTGAAGATCGAGCGCGAGGCCGCTCCGGCGCCAGCTCCGGTTGCGCGCGAGGCTCTTGAGCGCATCGCCCAGCTTTACGCGGTCGAGAAAGCGCTCCGCGGCCGATCGGATGCCGAGCGCCGTGCTGGCAGGCAGGCGCATGCCCGATCTCTGGCTACAGCCTTGAAGCAGTGGTTTGAGGCCAAGCTTGATCACCTTGCACAGAAGAGCGACACGGCGAAGGCCCTGCGCTACGCGCTGCATCATTGGGACGGTTTGACGCTCTATCTTGATGACGGGCGCATCGAGATGGACACGAATGCTGTCGAGCGTGCGATGCGGTCGATCAAGCTCAACGCCAAAAACTCCCTGTTTGCCGGTTGCGACGAGGGCGCCGAGAATTGGGCAGTTCTCGCTTCGTTGATCGAGACCTTAAGCTCAATGGCGTCAGTGCCGACCACTGGCTCGCTGATGTTCTCGCGAAGCTTGTCAATGGTTGGCCTGCGGCGCGACTGGACGAACTGCTCCCTTGGGCATCGATCTACACGATGCATGCACACGTTCCGAGGCTGGCGGCATGAGCCTGAACAGGACCGCGGTCCGGATCAAGGTGACCCTCAAGGACGTAACCGGAGGTCGTGCGTCGCCTTGTCGTACCCGTCACCCTGCGCCTCGACCGGCTGCATTTGACGCTTCAGGAGGCGTTTGGCTGGACGAACAGCCACCTCTTCGAGTTCTTCGCTGGTGAGGCACATTGGGGGATTCCCGACCCCGACAATGATTACGGCCACCAGCCCATGGATGCTCGTAAAGCGCGGCTTTGCGATATCGTTCGAGAGACCGGCGCCAAGACCATCCACTATCTCTATGACTTCGGCGACAGCTGGGACCATGTGATCAAGCTCGAAAAAAGGTTCGACAACACCACGACGGAGGGCATGCCCTTCCTGCCCGAGGCCGCCGGTGGTTGTCCTCCGGAACACGTCGGTGGTGCGCCAGGCTATGCCGAATACCTCGACGCCATCAGCGACCCTGCTCATCCGGAGCACGACAATATGCGCCGCTGGGGCCCGGAGCGGTTCGATCCCAACGTGATCGACCGGAAGGCCCTATGCGTGCCTGAAGTCCATCAAGCCACGCGCCAAGGCGGTATCGCGAGCGATCAAGATGAGTCACGCAGGAACGGGCGCCATGGATGATCATCCGGCGCAGATATCGATTGCCGCGCTTGCTTA